>DAINAT010000067.1:0-17420 GCA_036733305.1 Hyphomonadaceae bacterium | reverse complement strand
GCACCATGTCGGCCAGCGAGTACTTCATGTTGTCGCGCAGATAGTCGAAGCCGAACTCGTTGTTGGTGCCGTAGGTGATGTCGCAGGCGTAGGACGCGCGGCGCTGCGCATCATCGAGGCCGTGCACGATCTTGCCCACCGACATGCCGAGGAAGCGATAGACTTGGCCCATCCAGTCCGCGTCGCGGCTGGCGAGGTAGTCGTTGACGGTGATGACGTGGACGCCGCGGCCTTCCAGGGCGTTGAGGTAGACGGGCGCCGTCGCGACAAGCGTCTTGCCTTCGCCCGTGCGCATCTCGGAGATGCCGCCCTTGTGGAGGACCATGCCGCCGATCAGCTGGACGTCGAAATGACGCAGGCCGAGCGTGCGCTTCGAGGCCTCGCGAACGGTCGCAAAGGCTTCGGGAAGGATGTCGTCCAGCTTGGCGCCATTGGCGACCTGCTGGCGGAAGTCCCGGGTGCGCTGCTTCAGCGCCTCGTCCGACAGGGCCTCGGTGACCGGTTCCAGCGCATTGATGCGCTGGATGATCGCCTTGTAGGGCCGGATTTTGCGTTCGTTGACGGAGCCAAAGAGTTTGGTGGCGATCCCGAGCATTACGATATTCCGCTGCCAGTCTGCCGCGATGGTCGCGGGCCCCTCGATATATAGTGTATCCGGGGGAATTATCCGGCCTCGGCTACGACAACGCCATGACGCGGAAATTCCTCGGAAAACCACCGGGGAAACGCCCTCGACTTGCGCATCGGCGAGACGTAAGGACCAGCTTACCCAGTGTCAATCTTGGGACTGGTAGCCCCGACCGCCTGAAGACAGCTTTAACAGCTTGAGGAACCCGGGAATGGCTTTTTGGACACGCCCGGGTCGGACACGCCCCACTCGGACAGGCATGGGCGTCGCAGCCACCGCCCTTATGGCCACGCTAGCCCTGACCGCCTGTGGCGGCGAGCAGGCGCCTTCCGAAAGGGAAAGCGTCAGCGTTGACCCGTCCGCAGAGGCGGCGACCGTCAACGGCCAGACGATTTACGTCTCGGACGTCGAGATGGAGGCCCGGATGAAGGGCCTGATCCGTGACAATGAGCGGCTGGAACCTGAAAGCGTAGAGTTCAACGAAATCCTGGACCAGCTGATTGAAATCAAGCTGCTGGCCATGGAAGCCCTGAGCCGCGGCCTCGATGAAGAGCCTGAAGCGCAGCACCGTCTGCAGACCGCGCGCGACAACATTCTTGGCAACATCCTTCTCGAGCACATCGCCGACGACAAGGTCGACGACGCGGCAATCCGCAAGATGTACGACGCCCAGGTCCAGCTGCTCGTGCTGGGTGACGAAGCGCATGTTCGCCACATCCTCGCGCCCACCAAGGACGCAATCGACAAGATTGTGGCTGAGCTGAGGGGCGGGGCAGAGTTCTCCGTACTGGCGGCCAAGCGTTCGACCGACCAGGCGACACGCATGGATGGCGGCGATCTTGGCTACATGACGGCTGACGACGCGACGCCGGAGTTCGCGAAGGTCATCCGCGAAACGCCCAGCGGCGGGATCTCGCGCCCGTTCGAAGACCAGATGGGCTGGCACGTTGTGAAGATCGACGAGGTGCGCAAGGAATCGCCGCCCTCGCTTGAGGAGTTGCGTGGCCCGATCGTGCAGTTCCTGCGTCGCACGCAGTTGGAGGAAATCCTCAAGCAGCTGCGCGGCGAAGCCGAGATCAACAAGAAGACCAGCCCGCGCAATTCGCGTCTTGATGCGCCGGTTGAACCCAAGCCCGCGCCTGCCAAGCCGGCGGCTGCCGCGCCCGCACCCGCCGTGACAACACCATCGCCCGCATTGGCGACGCCGGCGCCTGCAACGCCGTCACCGTCAACCGCCGTGCCGGCCGCCCCGCCACTGTCGACGGAAGCGCCGACGGTGATCACGCCCAAGCCGCAGGCGACAACCCCGCCCAAGCCAGCTGTCGCGCCGCCTGCATCTGCGCCTGCTGCGACGCCGGCTCCGGCATCGCAACCGACCACGCCTGCAACACCCCAGTAAATCGCCTGTCGTAGAAAGCAGCACGCCCTTGGCCAGCAATATGGACCTGCCTGTTTCGCCGCTCGCGCCCGAGCGGTTCCCGGTTCTGCCGAAGGTGGGCGGGATCGAGATCACCACGCACTCGCTGGGTCTCTACAAGGGCAAGGTGCGCGACGATCTGCTGGTGGTTCACTTCCCGAATGGCGCGTTCGTCGGTGGCATCTTCACCAACTCCTCGACGCGTTCCGACGATGTGGATCTGTGCCGCGCCAACCTGAAGACCGGCGGCGGGCACGCGCGCGTGCTGGTCGTCAACACCGGGAACTCCAATGCCTTCACAGGCGCAGCCGGCATCGCGAAGAACCGCGCCACGGTGGCGTCTGCGGTAAAGATGTCCGGCTGCAAGGACGGTGAAGTCTTCATCTCGGCCACCGGCGTGATCGGCGAGCCGATGCCGCCGCACATCATCTCGGGTGGTGTCGAGAAAGTCTGGGGCCAACTTGGCGCGCCGGATTGGGAAAAGGTCGCCAACTGCATCCGCACGACCGACACGTTCGCCAAGGCCGCAGGCGAGGTGGTCGATCTCAACCGCCGCAATGTCGCGATCGTCGGCGTCGCCAAGGGCTCGGGCATGATCCAGCCGAACATGGCGACCACGCTCAACTACATGTTCACCGACGCAGCCCTCGGCCCGAAAGTCTGCCAGGCGCTGATCTCGAAACTTGGCGACATCACCTACAACTGCATCACCGTCGACAGCGACACCTCGACCTCCGACACGCTCCTGTTCTTCGCAACCGGCGCTGCCGGCGGCGAGCCGATCGACGATCCGGCAGACCCGCGCCTCGAAGGCTTCATTGAAGCCATGCACCGCGTCCTGCTTGATCTTGCTACGCAGATCGTACGTGACGGCGAGGGCGCCTCCAAGATCATCGAGATCACCGTCGAAGGCGCCGCCAGCGACGCGTCCGCGAAAGTCATCGCATGCTCGATCGCCAACTCACCGCTGGTGAAAACCGCGATCGCGGCGGGCGACGCCAACTGGGGCCGCGTCGTCATGGCCGTCGGCAAGACAGCCGAGCCGGTCGAGCGCGACCGCATCACGCTGTGGTTCGGCGATCATCTCGTCGCGAAGGACGGCGCCCGCGCGCCGGAGTACTCGGAAGAAAAAGCCACGAAGACGGTTTCCGGCCAGGAAGTCTTTATCCGCGTGGATGTGGGTGTTGGTAAGGGAAAAGCGCGTGTCTGGACGTGCGACTTCACCGATGGTTACGTGAAGATAAACGGCGCCTACAGAAGTTAATTAGACGCCTTGAACCCGAAATTCACCTCGACATGACAGAACAGTCCCGCGCCAAACCGTTGGTCCTCGTAGCCGCGGTGGCGCTTGTGCGAAGTGATGGGCGTTTGCTGCTTGCGCAGCGGCCCAAGGGAAAAGCTATGGCGGGTCTCTGGGAATTCCCAGGCGGCAAGGTCGAAGCCGGTGAAAGCCCTCAGGGCGCGCTCACGCGCGAACTGCGGGAAGAGCTTGGCGTTCACGTTGCCGAAGCCGACATGACTGCCTTCTCCTTTGCCTCGCATGCTTATGAGAACTTCCATCTTCTCATGCCGGTTTTTCTCGTTCGGCGTTGGGAAGGCGAAGTTGAAGCCATGGAGGGGCAGCAGCTCGCATGGGTCTCGGCCGCGGAGATCAGGAGCTACCCAGCTCCTGAGGCCGATCTGCCCCTGTTCGAGCAATTCATAGATTGGTCGAAGGCGGGACGCGCATGAAAAACCTCAAGAAGCTTCTTCGCGTAATCAAGGACCGGTCGGGCGCGACCGTTATCGAGTATTGCCTGATCGCCGGGATCATTTCGTTGGCGATTATCGGTGGCGCTACAATACTCGGCTCGACAACCAACGACGCGTTCACGACGGTAAAAACGAAGGTCTGGGGCGCCTAGGCTCTCAGCCTTTCGGCCCCGTCTTTTCGCCTGCATTCCGTTCCTTGACGCCCAGCGCATCCGCCAGCCGTACGCTCGCGCTACCCGGACGCTTTGCAACCGGCTGATCCGGCCCCGGCGCCCATCCCGACAGCGTGACGAACTCGAACGTCGCCCGCACGCGCCCATCAGGGTCAGAAAAGCGCTGCGCATAAATCTCCAGCGCGCGCATCAATATCCCCCGCGTCAGCGGCGGTCCCGAGCGATTGGCAAACGCCGCCGTCTCACCCATGCCGCGCAGATCGCCCAGCAGCTTGAACGGATGCGAATAGCGCACCGTACGCGCATCATTGTCCGCCACCGGCATGGCGAATTGCGTCCGCTGCAGCAGGCCGGCCGCATCGATCACATCCATCATCGGCGACACGCGGTTCATCGCCCCGCCACGGATTTCCTCCTCCGCCGCCAGCAATGACTGGCGCAGCTCCGTCAACGTCCGCCCGCCCAGCACGGTCGCAACGAACAACCCGTCCGGCTTCAGCGCCCGCCTGATCTGGATCAGCGCCCCCGGCAGATCGTTCACCCAGTGCAGCGACAGCGCCGACACGATCAGGTCGAACGATTGCGGCGGGAAGGGCAGCGCCTCCTCATCCACAATCCGATGGCCGAACGCCGACGACAGATCCGTCGAGGTAATCTCACCCACGCGTCCGGCGACAATCGGATCGGCTTTCAACGTACGGGCGAGTGTGCCGTCGTGGGCGCCCAGATCCAGAACGTGCTCGAAGGTGCGGTTGATCGCCGACAATCGGAACGCGATGTCTTCCGCCGCCAGCTTTTTCAGGAAAGAGTACTCCCCGAAGCCAGCCGCCGCCCGCGAGCGCCTCTGCGCATGCAGGCCGCGGTCAAAGATCCGCATGGGATCTGCGGAGGGTTTCGTGGGGGGCGGGGTTGGATCAGTCATCACCGGGCTATGTAGCGACCCCGCGTCGAAAGCGTAAGCCGCAGCGACGAACGCGCGGACCCGGCTTTGCCGCCGTGATCTGGCCGCAACGCTCGCTCCTCACCAACCGCGAAGTCCCTGGCCCCGGCGCGCTCGAGCCCAACCTCTGGGCCAAGCTGCAATTTCTTACTGATCCCCTCTGCGCCCGCTGTGGTGTGCCTTTCGAGATCGCCGTCGACCCCGGCCAAGTCTGCGCCGCCTGCCTAGCCAGTCCGCCTATCTATGACCGTGCCCGCGCCGCGCTGATCTACGGCGATACGTCCCGTGATCTCGTCCTCAGCCTCAAATACCAGGGCAGGCGCGACGGTCTCTCCGTACTGGGCGGCTGGATGGCCAATGCCGGTCGCGACCTCCTCGCCGACACCGACCTGATTGTGCCGGTCCCACTGCACTATTTTCGCCTTGTCCGCCGCGGCTTCAACCAGTCCGCCTGGCTCGCTGCCGCCATCTCGCGGGCGAGCGGAGTGCAGCTCTCTGTCGACGCCCTCAAGCGCACCAAAGCCACCCCCATTCAGGGCGGTCTCTCCGCCGAGGGCCGTCGCCGCAACGTACAGGGCGCCTTCAAGGTCCGGGGTTCGCGGGAGAAGCTGGTCCGTGGTCGTAAAGTCCTGCTGGTCGATGATGTTCTGACCACAGGGGCCACGGCCGAGGCCTGCGCCCGGGCGCTACGGCGTGCCGGCGCGGCATGCGTCGATGTGGTTACACTTGCCCGTGTTGCGGGTCCACGGTCCGTCACCATATAGAATTTGAACGATTCCAGAGCCAAGCCGCTCTGTATTCGGGAGTTGTTCAGCCTCTTCACCAAAGATTGGCTGACAGGATCAGATCAGGAGTTGCCGGTGTCGGCGCGCGTTGAAATCTACACTCGTGACTTTTGCGGCTACTGCACGCGGGCGAAAGCCTTGCTGTCGTCCAAGGGCGTGTCGTTCATCGAATACCGCGCCGGCGACGACGCCGAGAAGCGCCGCGAGATGATCCAGCGCAGCAACGGCACAACCTATCCGCAGATCTTCATCAATGGCCGCCACGTTGGCGGTTCTGACGACATCCACGAGCTCGACTATAACGGCAAGCTCGATCCCCTGCTGGCCGAGCCGGCCGCAGCCTAAAAGGAACACCAGCTGACGTGATCCGCTATTCTCTCCAGTGCGTGGGGGAGCATGAGTTCGAGACGTGGTTCTCGGACTCTTCGGCGTATGACAAGCAGCGCAAGAAGAAGCTCGTCGAATGTCCCGTGTGCGGCTCGACCGAGGTGAAGAAGCAGATCATGGCGCCGTCTGTGCGCTCGTCCGACAAGGCGGTGCCCGCTGAAGTCGCCGCCGCGAAAGCCGCCGCCGAAATCCGTCAGCACATCGAAACCACGCACGACTATGTCGGCGACAAGTTCGCGGACGAAGCGCGTGCGATGTACTACGGCGAAACGGAACACCGCCCGGTCTGGGGCGAGGTCACGCCCGATGTCGCCAGGGATCTGATCGATGAGGGCGTGCCAGCCATGCCCCTGCCCAAGCCATTCGCCCCCGAACCACCCAAGCGCAAAGCCAAGATGAACTGACCGGCTTCGGGCCTTTTCAGCCCGGATTCGCAAGGTTCGCCCGCCGTGCTATACTGGCCTCCACGGTTGGCCCAAGGGCAGAAACCCGAGATTTAGACCCATGACCACTTCAGCCTTCATTGACGCATCAGAAGCGCCTTCCCGTAATACGGGGCAGATCAAGCTGCACGGACCTGATGCGTTCGCGGGCATGCGAAAGGCGGGAAGAATTTCCGCTGAATGTCTCGACATGTTGGCCCCCTATGTCGTGCCGGGCGTGTCCACAGCGCGGCTCGATGATCTGGCGCGCGAGTACTTGCTCGACAACGGCTCGACGCCTGCTTGCATCTTTTACAGGGGGTATCGTCACACGGTCTGCACCTCGGTGAACCATGTGGTGTGTCACGGCATCCCCGGGCCGAAGCTTCTGAAGGAAGGCGACATCGTGAACATCGATGTCACCGGAATTGTGGATGGCTGGCACGGCGACACGTCGCGGATGTATGCGGTGGGCGAGACGCCGCGCAAAGCGATGCGTCTGATGGATGTTACCTACGAATGCCTCATGAAAGGCATTGAAGCGGTCAAACCGGGGGCTCGCGTTGGCGATATCGGCGCCGCTATTCAGGCGCATGCCGACCAGTTCAAGTATTCGGTTGTCGAAGCGTTTTGCGGCCACGGCCTCGGCCGCATCTTCCACGACGCGCCGAACATCCTGCACTTCCACAAGAAGCGTCCGAGCCACATGCGTGGCCGCGAGGAGCAGGAAGATGAACGCGAAGGCGGTCTGCCGCTGCTGCCTGGCATGATCTTCACGATCGAGCCGATGATCAATCTCGGTCGCTCCGAAGTGGCGCTCCTGTCGGATGGCTGGACGGCCGTCACGCGCGACCGTTCGCTGTCGGCGCAGTACGAACACTCGATCGGCATCACCGAAACGGGCGTCGAGATCTTCACCCTGTCGCCCACCGGCGCGCATACCCCTCACACTTCTGGTGGAACGGGCTGACGGATAGGGATGGGGGACGCCAGTTTGGGGGATGGTGGAAAATCAAAGACCGGGACGGCTGAGGGGCCGACCAGGCACTATCACGGCCATCGCGAACGACTTCGCCAGCGTATCATGGAGGGCGATGGTTCAGCCCTGCGCGATTACGAGCTGCTCGAGCTGCTGCTTTGCGCCTTCATTCCACGTGTCGATACAAAGCCGATCGCCAAGGAGCTGATCGCCAGGTTCGGCACCGTTTCGGCCGCCCTCGGCGCCTCACCCGAACGGCTGATGGAAGTGAAGGGTATTGGCGAGACTGCCGCTGCCTATATTCGCGCCGCCAATCTCCTGATGCAGCAGGCCGCGCGCGACGAGATCGTGGATCGCCCCGTCATCTCGAACTGGGCGGCCCTGCTCAACTATGTCAGCCTCAGGATCAGGCACGAGAAGTCCGAACAGGCCCGCGTTCTCTATCTCGACCGCAAGAACAAGCTGATCGCCGACGAGAAGGCCGGGCAGGGCACGGTTGATCACGCTCCCGTCTATCCCCGCGAGATCGCCCGCCGCGCGCTGGAACTCTCGGCTTCCTCCATCATCCTTGTTCACAATCACCCCTCGGGCGATCCCACGCCTTCGCGCGCCGACATCGACCTCACCCGCGAGATCGAGCGCGCGCTCGCGCCGCTGGAGATCAAGGTTCACGATCACCTTGTCGTGGGCGCCAGGGAAACGATCAGCATGAAGTCCAAGGGACTCATCTGAAACGTCGCGCACGTATGCAACGACAGCCCAAACAAGCAGAGCAGCCACTCTGTGCTGCCCGCGCGTATGCTGCAGCGCAGTAGAAAGCTCGCGCTTGCCCACACTCCGATCGTCGCTAGGGTACGCTGCGGAACGGGTGCGCCAGTTGCCCGTGGGAGGTCCATTTGGCAGTTGCACCAATGTCGGCGGGCGATGCCCCGGCCGGCGGACAGAATTACGGCACAGCGCAATATCGCGGCTACGTGCTGTTATCGCTGACCCTCGTCTACACCCTCAACTTCATCGACCGGAACCTGCTCGGCGTCGTCGCGCAGCCGATCATTGCCGAGTTCGGGCTCACCGATACGGAATACGGCTTCCTCAACGGGCCTCCGTTCGCGCTGTTCTACGCGCTGATGGGCATTCCGATCGCCATCGCCGCAGACCGCTATAACCGCGTCGTGATCATGGCGCTGTGTATCGCCATCTGGTCGCTGATGACCGCGCTGTGCGGCTTTGCCTCCAGCTTCGTCTTCCTGCTGATCGCCCGCGTCGGCGTCGCCATCGGTGAAGCGGGCGGCACGCCGCCGTCCAACTCCATCATCGCGGATTACTTCAAGCCGAAGAGCAGGGCCAACGCACTCGGCATCTTCGCCATGGGCGTCACCCTCGGCGGCGCGCTCGCCAACGGCTTCGGCGGTCCCATCGCCCAGCTCACGGACGAGACGGTGGTGAAATTCTTCGCCAGCGTCGGCGTCGGCGACATCCACGAACAACTCGGCTGGGGCCAGAACTTCGGCTGGCGCTTCGCTTTCATCGCGCTCGGCCTGCCGGGCGTCGTGATTGCGCTGATCCTGCTCTTCACGGTCAAGGAGCCACCACGCGGCTACTCGGACCCGCCGGGCACGCAACGCGTTCAAAAAGCCAGCATTACCGAGACTCTGAAGGAACTCGGCTCCAAACCGACCTTCTGGACGATGTCGCTCGGCGCCGCTCTCGTGGCGCTCGTCGGCTACGGTCTGTTCGGCTTCCAGGCCCCCATGATGCAGCGTCTGCATGGCATGTCGCCGGGCACGTTCGCGCTGCAGTATGGCGTGCCGCTGTCGCTGGTCTCGGCCGTCGGCACCTTCCTCGGCGGCTACCTCACCGAGAAGCTGTCGCCGCGTTCGGCCACCGCTGTCGCCTGGATTCCAGCCGTCGGCCTTGGCCTCGCGATCCCGCTCTACATCTTCGGCTTCTACATGGAGCCGGGCACGCCGCAGATCGTCGTGTGGGGCATCGCCGCCGCCTGCCACTATGCCTATCTCGGCGCGCAGTACACGATCGGGCAGGGTGTGGTCTCGCAGCGTTCACGCGCTTCGGCGATCGCGATCCTGCTGTTCATCATCGCGCTGATCGGCAACGGCCTCGGCCCGCAGATCGTCGGTATTCTCTCCGACATGTTCATGAAGGCGCAGATCGATGCTGGCGGCATGGCCGACACGCTCACCACCACGATCTGCCGCGCCCGCGACCTCTCTGCGCTCACCGATGCACAGCAGGCCGTCTGCGTCACCGCCTATGGCGAAGGCCTGCGTCAGTCGATGTCAGCCGTCGTGCTGTTCTTCATTCCGGCGGCAGCCTTCTATCTGCTCGCAGCTCTCACGCTGAAGAAGGACATGGTCGCCAAGCCGGTCTGAGGCTTGCTGCCCAAAACGTAGCCATCGCTACAGCGGCCGGGTGCATCACAGCGCCCGGCCGTTTCTTGTTGCGATAACGGCGTTGTCAGCAATGCTGCGCCGCCATACCGGCGATTCGGGGTGGACCCGCCCCAACAAAGTTGTCAGCCTCTCGCCAACACATCGGTCCGTCAGTGACCGGGGATCGGGAGAAAAAGATGGGCACGCATACCGGCGTCGCAGGCGCCGATACCCCCGCGTCGGATTCCCAGGGCCATCTCACCGGCTATGGAACGAAGCAGTATCGCTCTTACGTCCTCAACGCCCTGCTGTTCGTCTACATCCTGAACTTCCTCGACCGCGGCCTGCTCGGCATCGTGTCAGAGCCGGTCATGAACGAGCTCGGCATCACCGATGGCGACTTCGGCCTGCTAACCGGCATCGGCTTTGCGCTGTTCTACTCGATCGTCGGCATCCCGCTCGCCCGCTATGCGGAGGTCGGCAACCGCACCTGGATCATGACGATCTGTATCGCGCTGTGGTCCGCCGCCACCGCGCTCTCCGGCATGGTCGGGCCCGTTGAGATCGGCGGTGTTGTCATCTCCGGCTTCGTCATGCTGCTGCTCTGCCGCGTCCTTGTCGGCGTCGGCGAAGCAGGCTGCACGCCCCCCGCCAACTCTATCATCGCGGATTACTATCCGCCCGCCCGCCGCTCCACCGCGCTTGGCTACTACGCCATGGGCGTCACCGCCGGCACGCTATCGGCTAATCTCATTGGCGGCCCCGTCGCCGATGCCTACGGCTGGCGCGTCGCCTTCATGCTGATCGGCGCGGCTGGCGTCGTCGTCGCCATCGCCTTCCGCCTCACCGTGAAAGAGCCGCCGCGCGGCTATTCCGATCCGCCCGGCACTGTCCGCGCGCAGAAAGCCACCTTCGGCGACGCACTGAAGGAACTCTCCTCCAAGCGCTCCTTCTGGCTGATGGCCGCCGGCGCCACGCTCGCCTCTTTCTGCGGCTACGGCATCACGACGTTCCAGACGTCCTTCCTCATCCGCACCCACGGCGTCACACTCACTGAAGCAACGTTGCTCTTCAACGTCCCCTCGGCTTTCGCCGCATCGGTCGGCGTGGTGATGACCGGATGGCTCGCCGAGAAAACGGTCAAGCGTCACCCCAACGCCATCGCCTGGCTCCCCGCCATCGGCCTCGTCGCCTGCGTGCCGTTCTATCTCCTCGGCTTCAGTGCAGAGAATAAATGGGTCGCGCTCGCCGGTATCTGCATGGGCGCAGGTATCAAGTACGGCTACCTCGCCGCGCAGTACACGATCGGCCAGGGCGTCGTCGGCGCCCGCACCCGTGCGACCGCCACCGCCATCCTGCTCTTCATCATCAACCTGCTCGGCTACGGCGCCGGCCCGCCCTTCATCGGCTACGTCTCGGACATCCTGTTCTCGATGTCCGCCAACGCCGAAGGCTTCACCGATCTCGCCCGCGCCTCGTGCAAGGGCGCAGCGCTGCAAGCCCTGCCGGAAGCAGCCCAAGCCTTCTGCCGCGGCGCCGAAGCCAAGGCGCTGCAGAACTCCCTGCTCATCACCTCCGTGCTCTACGCACTCCCGGCAGTGTTCTTCATGATGTGCATCAAGACGCTCCAGAAGGATCTGATCGCGAAGTAAGGGTGCTGGCCCATTAGGTGGCTAACAAAGTAAGCCGGATCGGCTAGGTGTCGGGGCATGAGACGCCTCGACACCCGCCCGCTCAAGAAGCTGCGTAATCCGCAGCGCCACCTGCGCGCGCTCGCGAAATGGCCCGCGCAAATCATCGACCAGCTCCCCGACGCCGATCTCCTTGCCCGCATCCACGCCAGCGGCGACCGCTTCTGGAACTACAAAGTTCCCGTCTTCTCGAAACTCGTAGAGCCTCCGCACGCGACGCCCGAAGCTCAACGCGCCTGCATCGCCGCCATCCTCGCCGCCGCTGAAGCTATCGAGACCTCGCCGCACCGCCCGCCCAACTGCCGTGTTGCCTGCCTCGTCACCACGCCCTTCCTCTTCCAGTCGGAAGTCACGCTCTTCTTCGACGACGATTACTTCCGCACCTTCCTGCCGCCGAAGGAGAAGAGCAGGGCGAGCTATGACGGCGGCTGGGTCGAAGCCGAGCCCGCTGATCCTTCAAGCCTCGCGGCCATCCGCCCCGCAGACCACGCAAAGTTGGAATTCCAAGGCGGCACGCGCCTGCGCGAATATGATGAAGCCTGGGGCCGCGATAGCGACCGTATCAACTGGGTCTGGGCCTACGCTTGGCGCTAGCCGCCGCCGGCAAGGCTAGCTCGCCAGCGCATCGCGCATATAGGCGCGGCTCATCGATTTCACCAGCTCGTCGATCAGCCTGTGCTGCAGGTCGCGATCCGATCCTTCCGCGCTGCGTCCCTTCGTATCCAGCGCCTGCAGGAAGGTGATCGCCCCCACCGCGTTCGAAGGGTCGAATACCGGCATGGAGATGATCTTCACCTTCATGGGAGCGCCATCGATGAACGTGCCGATCATGCCATCATAATGCCGCTCGCCACGCAGTGCGCGCCCACTCGGCCAATCAGATGCGGGAATGGTGGCCCCGCCTGCATCCTTGAAGTTCCAGCGGGAGGCCTCGCGCGCGTCGAAAGAGGGCACGTGCGTGCCAAGCAGCCCGATCATGCTGCCGGTCTTGCTGATCAGCCGGCCCATCGGCGAGACGAGCACCACGGCCACGGGCAATTCATCGAGCACCGCTGCGAGGCGGAGCGACAGTTCCAACATGACAGACTCCCGCTTCCAGCGGCCCCGAAGGGCGTGACGGACTAGCCCGTCTCTCGAAGCACACTTGTTTCGCGCGCCGCATTGTCTGGAGCCGTGCAGGCCTATCGAGACGTTATGCGGATAACCAACCACAGCCGGGCGTACAAAGCCCGACGACATACGTGCAGGTAGCGAACACTCACGCGGAATAGAAGGTTAATACTGCATGCGACGCTGGCGACCAGACGCCTCATTTCCGCTACGTCAACTGCCCGAATTCGAGCCCGGATAAGGAAACCGCCCCGGAATCCTGAGATTCCGGGGCGGCGCCGTCGCGGGTAGAAGTCAGACGGTTCTGAACTGGATGGTCAGTTCAGCCCGCGCAGAGAGAAAGGGATCAGCTCGCGAGCTTCTGGATGTAGTCGAACTCGCGGGCGCGGCGTTCGCGCTTCTTGGCGGGCTGGAAGGCCACGCGGGCGTGCTCGGCGCAGTAGGGCGAACCTTCTGCCGACGAGTGGCCGCAGAAGCCGAAGTTCGCATCAGCCGGGTCGCCGATCGGCCATTTGCACATGGAGTCCTTCACCGTCAGCACGGTGACCATGTCGCCGTTCGACAGGCGCTTGGGCTCGATATTGGCTTCAGCTTCAGAAATGTGGGTCTGCACCGGCTCCGAGCGGATGGCCAGGGCGGTCGAGCCACGCGCCACCGGGGCGGCGCTGGCCTGACGCGGCATCTGCTGCTGCGGCTTGGGCCGGGCAAGGCGCGGCGGGCGCTTGACCGGACGCGACGGAGTCGCCCGGCCGGAGAGTCCCAGGCGGTGAACTTTGCCGATCACGGCGTTACGGGTAACCGAGCCCAGACGCTTGGCGATCTGGCTCGCACTGTGCCCTTCGGCCCAGAGTTTCTTGAGTTCTGCGACGCGTTCTTCGGTCCAGCCCATAGAATGTCTCTCCACAGCCTTGGGGAATCATGCAAGACACAAGATGTAGGTTGTGCCGCTGCCGACCCATTTCCCATTTTCAAGGGATAGTAGCTGGCGCTGGTGGCGCCGCAATATGCTGGGCTCGTTCCTAACAGGTTAATCAATATATTGGGGTTGTACACAGGCTCCATGAGTCACGGCGTCGCAAGGCGTGTTTTGGCAGGCTGTGTCCGTCAGGACTCAACTTTCACGCGAGGTTCCCCAAGCGTTGCGGCTTCGGACTCACTGTGGATGTTTCACCCGAGGGAAAGTCCTGACTCCCGATATGATTGAGCCTGCCTCCCTTGCGCCGGGACCAGAACGCCAACAAATCCACGCCAGCACATCCCGAAACGCCCCTTACAGTGGCGCGCACGGCTAAGGGGCATAAAACGCGGCCATGGATCAGACCCTGACAAAACCGCCCACCGAAGCCGCCGGCCCCGGCCTCGCCGCTCCCCGACAGTATGGCGCGGTCAACTGGCTGGGCCTGTGGACGCTCTGCCTGCGCGAAACCCGCCGCTTCTGGAAAGTCGGGATGCAGACCCTGTTTGCCCCCGTCGTCTCCTCGCTCCTGATGCTCTTCGTCTTCAAGCTCGCCTTCGACCGGGGCGGCAGCGCCACCAGCCCCGGCGGCGTCTCGTTCGAGACCTTCCTGGCCCCCGGCGTCGTCATGATGGCGATCCTGAACAACGCCTTCGCCAACACCTCGTCCTCGCTCATCATCGCGAAAGTGCAGGGCAACTCGGTCGACTTCCTGATGCCGCCGCTCTCTCCGATGGAACTCACCGTCGGCTTTCTCTCAGGCGCCGTCACACGCGGCATCCTCGTCGGCCTCGTCACCTATGCCGCCGTCTGGATCATGCAGATCACGCCCTTCCAGGTCGCGAACCTCTTCGCCGTCATCTACTTCGCGATCGTCGCCTCGCTCTTCATGGGCGCAGTCGGCCTGCTCGGCGGCATCTGGGCGGAGAAGTTCGATCACATGGCCGCGGTGCAGAACTTCGTCATCATGCCGCTGACGATGCTCTCCGGCACCTTCTACCCGATCAGCCGCCTGCCCGAGCCCTTCGTCACGATCAGCCACTTCAATCCGTTCTTCCAGATGATCGACGGCTTCCGCTACGGCTTCACCGGCCACGCCGAAAGCGACCTCGTCTTCGGCGGCCTGATGTCCCTCGCCATCACGCTGGCCCTCTGCGCCCTCTGCTGGCGCTGGCTCAAGGCGGGCTACAAGCTCAAGGCATAGGCGCCACAACCGCCCCGCCAAACCCATATGTCATGGCCCGTTCATTGACATAACGGGCGCACGGCCTCATTGCTCCGCGCTTCGATTTGACCCCCGAAAGAGGTCCCTACTTTCCCCACCCGGCGTCACCAGGAGATGCCCACATGTCGAACGCAGTGCTTCCCGTCTACGGCCCCAGCCCGGTCGTCTTCGAGCGAGGCGAGGGCGTGCGCATGTATGACGACAAGGGGAAGGTCTATCTCGACTTCATCGCAGGCATCGCCGTCAACTCGCTCGGCCACTGCAACCCCGTCCTCGTCAAGGCGCTCACCGACCAGGCCAACAAGCTCTGGCACACCTCCAACATGTTCCGCGTCCCCGGACAGGAACGCCTCGCCCAGCGCTATGTCGACCTGACCTTCGCGGACTTCGCCTTCTTCACCAACTCGGGCGCTGAATCGATCGAAGGCTGCATCAAGATCGCCCGCCGCTATCAGTGGTCGCAAGGCCAGGCTGACCGCATCGGCATTCTCTCGTTCGAGGGCTCGTTCCACGGCCGCACGCTCGGCGGCATCAACGCCGGCGCGCAGGAGAAATACCGCGAGGGCTTCGGCCCGCGCCTGCCGGGCTTCCGCTCGATCCCGTGGGAAGACCTCGAGGCCCTCAAGGCCGAGATCGTCAAACCCGATCTCGCCGCCGTCGTCATCGAGCCCGTGCAGGGCGAGGGCGGCGTGCGCGAAGCCAGCCACGATTTCCTCCGCAAGCTGCGCAAGCTCTGCGACGATAACGGCGTCCTGCTGATCTATGACGAGATCCAGTGCGGCGCGGGCCGCACCGGCAAACTCTTCCACCATCAATGGGTCGATTGCGCAGCGCCCGATCTGCTCGCCGCAGCAAAAGGCATCGGCGGCGGCTTCCCGATGGGCATGATCCTCGCGACCGAGAAGGCCGCCTCCGGCATGGCCAAGGGCGTCCACGGCACCACCTTCGGCGGCGGTCCGCTCGCCATGGCCGTCGGCAACGCCGTGCTCGATGTCATCACCGGCGAAGGCTTCCTTGAGCAAGTCCGCCGCGTCGCCGGCACGATGCAGCAGGGCATGGAAAGCCTCAAAGGCCGCTATCCCGAACTGGTCAAAGACATCACCGGCGCCGGCATGCTGCGCGGCCTGCGTATGCGCGATGATCCGATGCCGCTGCGTGGCACGCTGGCAGAGCGCGGCCTCCTCGTCGGCACGGCCGGCAACAACACGCTTCGCCTCGCGCCGCCGCTGGTCGTGACCGAAGATGACGTGCGCGAAGCGCTCGACATCATCGACCAGCAGTTCGCCACCATGATGACGGCCGCAGGCTCGTAAGGTCCGCACACATGAACCACTTCCTGGACTTGTGGCCCCTCGCGTCAAGCGAGCTGCGCTCCATTCTCGATAACGCCAAGTCGCGCAAGGCGGCGCGCAAGGGCCTGCCGAAAGGCACGCCTGACAAGGACGCGCCGCTCGCCGGCCACACGCTGGCGATGATCTTCGAGAAGAACTCCACGCGCACCCGCGTCTCGTTCGACATGGCGATCCGCCAGCTCGGCGGCACATCGGTCATCCTCACCGCGGCGGAATCCCAGATCAGCCGCGGCGAAAGCATCGAAGATACGGCCCGCGTCATGTCGCGCTATGTCGACGCCGTGATGATGCGCGCCAACCGCCACGCCGATATCGAAGTTTTCGCGCAGTTCGCCACGGTGCCGGTGATCAACGGCCTGACAGAAAAGTCGCATCCCTGCCAGATCATGGCAGACCTGCAGACGCTTGAGGAAGCTGGCCTCACGCTGAAGGGCGCGCGTATCGCCTGGGTGGGCGATGGCAACAACATGGCGAACACGTTCATCCACGCCGCGCCAAAATTCGGCTTCTCTCTCTCGGTGGCTACGCCTCCGGGCTACGACGCCGACATGGCCGATGTTGAACGCGCCCGTGCAGAGCAGGGCCGCATCGACCTCTTCCGTGATCCGAAGCAAGCCGTCGCCGGCGCAGACGTCGTCGTCGCCGACACGTTCGTGTCGATGGGCGACAAGGACGCCGACAAACGCCTGGCCGATCTCGCAGCCTACAAAGTCAGCGGCGACCTGATGAAGGCCGCCAATGGCGGCGCCAAATTCCTCCACTGCTTGCCCGCGCACCGCGGCGAAGAAGTCGACGCCGAAGTCATCGACGGCCCCCAGTCGCTCATCTTCGACGAAGCCGAAAACCGCCTCCACGCGCAAAAAGCAATCCTTGAGTGGTGCCTGCGCGGCTAACCCCAACACCGCCCCGACGCCAATTCCTCGCCCCGCTCCTCCCGACGAAAGTCGGGACCCAGGGGCGTCTTGTCCCGCTGTCCAAGACCAACCCCAAACCCGTAGGGTGCATCAACGATGCACCGTGGCAGGCGCCGGCGGTGCGGTGCATCGTTGATGCACCCTACGACGCTGGAATTGGGGGATAGAGCGGAGCCAATTCGTAGGACAGCCAAAAACCATCCCGCCTGATTTCAATCACCTGCACACCCAAACTGTAGGACGGACCACCCCAAATCCCGCACCCCCATGGCCCAGGGTTATACTCCCACCCATGGGTCA
>DAINAT010000066.1:0-17914 GCA_036733305.1 Hyphomonadaceae bacterium | reverse complement strand
ATGGTCGGAGCGGCGGGATTCGAACCCACGACCCCTAGTCCCCCAGACTAGTGCGCTAACCGGGCTGCGCCACGCTCCGCCAATTCAGGAGCGCCCTTATAGGGGGCTCATCCGCCGGGAGCAATAACGGGATTCCGGCGTAAAATCGGGCTTTTTGACGCTTGGTCACCCTTAGGCGGCCGTCCGCACCGCATCCAGGCGCGACTTGAGGTTGGTCAGATCCGACAGGAGCGACTCCAGACGCTGCTTGGCGGCCGAGCCATCCTTCATTTCCGCGCCACGGAAGTCGCCACGCTCGACCGCATCGCGGACGGCATCCTGCAGGTCGCGCACGGATGCGCCGGCCTCTACCGGGATCATCATCTCGTCAGCCCCATTCTGCTCGACTCCGGCAGCCGCCCCCGGCTGGTCCCCGTCATCGCCTTCAACAGTCTGGCCATCCAAGGCCTTGATGGCGCCGCGAATGGTCAGTCCCTGAACGTGCAGGAGATTCTGCAGCCTACGCAACAGTTCCATGTCATCGGGGCGATAGAAGCGGCGGCCATCGGGTCGCTTCATCGGACGCAGATTGTCGAATTTCGTTTCCCAGAAGCGGAGCACATGGGTCTTGAGGCCCAGCTCACCCGCCGCCTCGCCGATCGTGCGGAAGGCTTCAGCAGATTTCTCGCTGGCGTAGGCGGACTCGGATTCCGAGTCTCTTGCCACAACTGCCTGCGATGTAACGGACATTAGTCTCTCCGGGGGGTCTGCGCAGCTTCAACCCTCTGCCGCAATAGTGGAGAAGGCTTGAACGACACCACCCGTCTTGCAGAAATCGGAGCCTCTTCGCCGGTCTTGGGATTGCGACCGACGCGTGCCTTTTTCCGACGCACCACGAAGTTACCGAAGCGGGCGAACTTCACGTCCTCATCCCGCTCGAGTTCCACGCAAACCAGTTCGAGCACGCGCTCGAGGAAGTTGCTGGAATCCTGCTTCGTCAGCCCGACCTTCTGGACGAGCCGATCGACGATATCTGCGCGCGTGAGAGTATTCTCGGGCACCTGCAGCTCCGTGGCGTAAGGGGAGATTAGTCTGCACCGACTCGGATGTTAAGGGGTTTTATCCCCAAATCCCGAACAATTTCATTCATTTACGAGATGTTAAATACGGATGAGCGCGGAACCCCATGTCAGGCCCCCGCCAATCGCCTCGATAAGCACCAGATCGCCCCGCTTGATGCGTCCATCCTCGGTGGCCGCTGCGAGAGCCAGCGGCACTGAAGCGGCCGACGTGTTGCCGTGCTCGGCAACCGTGGACACGACTTTATGCTCTTCCAGCCCCAACCGCTCGGCCACCGCAGACAGAATGCGCTGGTTGGCCTGGTGAGGCACGAACCAGTCGATGTCCTTGATGTCGATATTCGCCTGCTGGGCAGCCGCCCGCGCGCTTTCGGAGATCTTGCCCACGGCGTGCTTGAACACCTGGTTACCGACCATGCGGAGGTGGCCCACCGTCTGTGTCGTCGACGGGCCGCCATCGACATAGAGCAGATCGCGGAACTTGCCGTCGGAGCGCAGGTGGACGCCTTTGACGCCCCGATCGCCCGCTTGCGCCTTCTCCTGGCGCTCCAGCACGATCGCCCCTGCCCCGTCACCGAACAGGACGCAGGTTGACCGGTCAGACCAGTCGAGGATGCGCGAGAACGTCTCTGCGCCAATCACCAGCGCACGCTCGAACTGCCCACGGGCGAGGAAGTTGTCGGCCGTAGCCACGGCGAACACGAAGCCGGAGCATACCGCCTGCAGATCGAAGGCGGCGCCGCGTGTGATGCCGAGCTTGTTCTGGATGATCGTGGCTGTGGCGGGGAAGGTATAATCCGGCGTCGCGGTTGCGCAGACGATCAGGTCGATGTCTTCGGGGCCAACGCCTGCCGCATCCATCGCCTTCCTGGCGGCAATCGCGCCAAGATCCGATGTCGTCTCGCCTTCTGCCGCGATGTGGCGCTTCTTGATGCCGGTGCGCGCCGTGATCCACTCGTCCGTCGTGTCGACCATCTTGGCGAGGTCTTCATTGGTCAGCGCCCGCTCCGGCAGGTACCCACCAACGCCACGTACAACGGATACGAATTCTGTCACGCAAGCGCCTCGTAACTACTTGGCGGTCTGTTCACTAGGCGCAGCAACAAGCGCTGCGGCGCTCGTGCTGGCAACCAGCCGCTTCAGGTTGTCCTCGACTTCGGTGCGGAAGTGGCTTTCGCCCATTCCCGCGGCGACCGAAATCGCCTGCTCGAAGCCAATCGAGTCAGTCCCGCCATGGCTTTTCACCACGACGCCGTTGAGGCCCAGGAATACTGCGCCGTTGACCTTCCGCGGGTCCATCTTCTCCCGCATCTTCTTCAGCCCCGGCATGACGAGTAACGCGCCGAGCATGGCAATGGGTCCGGACGTCAGCGCATCCTTGATCATGTCGGACATCATTCTTGCGATGCCCTCGGCGGTTTTCAGCGCCACATTGCCGGTGAAGCCATCAGCGACCACGACGTCGATTGTGCCGTAACCGATCTTGTCAGCCTCGATATAGCCGCGGAAATCCATCTGCAGGTTCGATCCACGGATCAGCCGCGCCGCTTCCCGGATCGACTCATGCCCCTTCAGCTCTTCGGAGCCGATGTTCAGCAGCGCAACGCGCGGGTTTTCGACGCCGTTCACGACGCGGGCATAGGCCTGGCCCATGATCGCAAACTCGACCAGCTGCTCCGCCGTGGCCGCGATGTCTGCGCCGAGATCCAGCATGGCGCACACGCCCGTGCGGGTCGGCCAGTTCGCCGCCAGCGCCGGACGCTCCACGCCCTCGGCCTTCTTCAGGACGAACATCGCCTGCCCCATCAGGGCGCCGGTGTTGCCCGCGGAGACAGCCGCAATCGCCTCGCCGTTCTTCACGGCCTCAATCGCGTTCCACATGGACGAACCCTTGCCGCGCCGGACAGCGTCAGCAGGTTTGGCATCCATAGCGATGAACTTGTCGGTGTGGCGGATCGTGGTGCGCGGCGCAGCTGTCGGCGCTTTCGCCATCAGCGGCGCGAGCTGCGCCTCATCGCCGTGCAACAGGAAATGCAGGTCGCTCCGCCGCTTGGCGAAAAGCTCGAGCCCCTCAACGACCACCAGGGGCGCGTTGTCGCCACCCATGCCGTCGATGGAAATGATCTTTCGATCCGCCATGTCGCCGATGCGCTCCCGCGTGACACTTCCCGAGCGGAATCAACCCGGTGCGGCCACGATTCAGGGGGTCTCATAGCACGAGCGACGGGAGGTAACAGGCCCCGTGAGAGCAGTCCCTGCGTCAATCTCAGCTAGCTGATTCTACCTGCGATTCAGCTCAACTATCAGCCAAGCCGGGGCCAGTTCACCTCGCCCGACATCAGCTGCTCGTCAGTGTGACGTTTCAATGTACTCTCGACGAGCCGGACATAGCGCCCAAAGCGCTCCATTTCCGTCTCCGCCAGCCCGAGATTCCGCACCAGCGATTGCTGCAACTCAAGGTCGTTGTCTTCCTTGGCAAGCGCGTCGTCATAGGCCTTTGCGCGGCCATAGAAGGCCTCGCCCATCTTGCGGATCTTCTTGCCGACGCTGAGATCGCCCGTGCCGATATCGCGCAGGGCCTCGTCAAACCCATCAAACAGCGCGTCGAACACGTCCTGCGCCAGAGCCTTGCCTGCAGCACCGGCCGTCCGCAGCCGGCGGAACATCAGCGCCGCATGCAGCGACGTCATCTCGAACCGGCCGGAGAAATTGTCGCGGGCGCCGCCATCATAATAGAAATCGGGGCGCAGGGCCTGATCCTGGATCGACCGGTGCAGCCGGTCCACCGCCCAGCGGTTCTTCTTCGACTGAAACCAGCCCAGCGCCATGCCTGCCCCTTATTCCTCAGCCGAGAATCCTCAGCGTAGACGGGGAACTGCCATTGGCCACCCTCGCCTCAGGCGCGAGACACTATCAGGGTTCACCCGGCTGGGAAGCCGCCCCAAAGCGGCTGATCGCCCCAAAAAAGTCCCTGATGTCCCCCAGCCTTGCCAAGTCTACGGGCCTGCCTGTAGCTAGCCGCAATTACCGGAGTTTCCTCATGGCCCAACGTCGCTCGGCAGCCGGCCGTCTCGCCCTTGCCGGACTTGCCGCCGCCGCCGTCATGTCGGCCGGTTGCACCGCAACGCGTGACTTCCACGGCTATGTGCCCGATCAGGCCCTGCCCGAAGACGTGAAGCCCGCCGTCGACACGCGCTCGACCGTGCTGGCCCGCCTGGGAACGCCCTCCACCGCCTCGATCTTCGACCATGCCGGCATTCAGGGCGCTGTTTCCCCGGGCAAGGAAAAGCTCTGGGTCTACATGTCGTCCACGCGCGAGCGTCTGGCCTTCTACTATCCGAAGGTGGTCGCCCGCCACATCATCGCCGTCCAGTTCGACGAGGACGATGTTGTCTCCGACGTCCTGATCTACGACACCGACGATGGCCGCGTGGTCAACTACAACTCGCGCGTCACGCCGACCCGTGGCCGCGAACTCGGCATCCTTGAACAGCTCTTCGGTTCGCTAGGCAGCCTGCGCAACCAGCTCCCGGGCATGGAACAGGACAACCGCCAGCCGGGCGACAACCCCGGCCGCCGCGATCAGTAGATTTCGAGATCCAGAATCCGGAAACGCTAGCCGGGCGTAAGCTGGCTGGCGATCTGCGTGAACGTCATTGTGACGAGCGCATCCTTCTCGCCCAACACGGCATTCGCAGCCTTCAGGCATTCGGCAGCCGCGACCTTCTCGTCCAGCTTCTTGTAGTTGCCGGCAACGTTGAAGCTCACCTTGTGTGAGGCGCGCACGATCGCATCGCGGATGAAGTGCTGCTGCTCGCGATATTTCCACACGTCCTTGCCAGCGCCCGCCAACATACGCGCGCTGACAAACAGGTAGTTCTTCAGCTTCAGGTGTTCGTCAAAGATCGGGAAGACCAGGCCGCCCAGCTCAATCGAGCGGGCGACCTCCGCCTCGTCTGGCGCATCGCCGCCTTCCGCGGGAGGTTCAAACGCATCTGCAACCGGCAGCACCGCCAGCATGGCGGCAACCGAAACGGCGGTCAGCAATTCACGACGGGACAGGCGCATGCCGTCACCCTGCCCCGCAATGGTTGAGGCGGCGTTTACGCTTGTGAAAGCCCGTCAAAGTGGGTCCAGCCGCCCCGTTCGAACACCATCTCCGCACCCGACGGATCGAGAACAACCACCCCCGAGCCAGCCTCAATCACGCCGATCCGTGTTGCCCTGGCTGCTTCCAGCTCAGCTCGCGCGGTCGGCGGCGCGGTGAACAGCGTCTGGTAGTCATCGCCGCCGGTCAGCAGCGCAGCCAGCGTCACCTTGCCGTTCGTCACATAGCTCTGCGCGACGGCGCTCAGCGGCACATCGCCAGCGCGGATGACGATCCGCACACCCGACGCCTCGGCAATGTGCCAGACATCCGCAACCAGCCCGTCTGACACATCGATAGACCCGGTCGCATGTCCCGCCACCACATCCGCAAACGCCAACTTCGGCGGCTCGGGAACGCGATAGCGCGACACCAGCAGATTGCTCGCCTCCGCCGACAGCTTGCCGAACTTGCCCTGCGCCGCCATGAGCCCGAGCACGCCATCGCCGATCGTGCCCGTCACCCAGACATCATCGCCAACCCAGGCGCCCGAGCGCCGCACGGGTCCGAGTTTGTCCACACGCCCAAGCAGCGTGAGCGTCAACATCAGCGGCCCATCCGTAGAGGTGGTATCGCCGCCCACCAGATGCGCGCCCCACTTCGCGAGGTCGTTGCCCAGCATGCGCGCAAACTCCGCGATCTCCGCCTTGTCCCGCCCCTTGGGCCACACCAGCGCGAGCAGCGCCGCGTCCGGTCTGCCGCCCTTGGCGATGATGTCCGACACATTCACGCGCACCAGCTTTTGCGCCACCGTGCCGATCGGATCGTCGGGCAGGAAATGCACCCCCTCGACAATCGCGTCCTTGGTCGCGATCAGCCCCGGTGCGATCTCGGCCACGTCATCGCGCAACGCATCCGCGCCCGCTGACGTAACCAGCGGCGCGAAATAGCTCTTGATGAGATCAAACTCGTCCATGCAGCCAGAATGGCAGAGCGGCGCCAAAGCGCCTAGCCTGCACGCCCGAAGCTAGCGAATATCGCGAGAGACCGCGTCCAGCAGGCCGTTGATGAAGCGCGGCTCCGCCCCTTCAAAGAACGCGTGAGCGATGGACACATACTCGTCGAGGATGATCTGCGACGGCAGGCTGATCTCTGCGATCAGCTCATAGACCGCAGCCCGCAGGATCGCACGCGAGGTCGCATCCAGCCGCTCGATCTTCCAGCCGCTCGCAAGCCGCTTCATGATCGCGCTATCGATGGCTTCCTGACGCTCCACCGTGCCATCCACGATGGCGCGGAAGATATCCGGATCGGCTTCTTCAACCGGCTCGCCTTCGTCGTTGAGGCCTAGCCGGTCTTCCATGAAGTCTGCGATCACTGAGCGCGCCGACTGCTCGGTCTGCTCCATCTGGTAAAGCGCCTGCACGGCCGCAAGGCGTGCGCCCGCGCGCCGCGCGGCAAGCAGCTGACGTTCAGCCTCGGCGGAAGGCGTGTTGCTCACTCTTCGATCTCGTCCAGCTTGTTGAAGCGATACGACAGGCCGACCATGCGCAGAACCGCGGCGACAACTTCCGCGCCCTTGTTCTTCTGCTTCCGATCAGCGCGAACTTTCGCCTGTTCTTCGTTCTCGACCGTCAGCACGCCGAAGCCGAGCGGCACGCCCGAAATCGACAGCTCCATCAGGCCGCGTGCGACATGGTTGGTGATCAGGTCATAGTGGCTGGTCTCGCCACGGATCACGCAGCCCAGCGCCACGAAGCCATCCCACTCGCCCGTGCTCGCCGCCATCGCGATCGCGCCGGGGATCTCGAAGGCGCCGGGCACTTCGAGAAACTCATGCGTGGCGCCCACCTTTTCGAGGCCCTCGACGACAGACGCTTCCAGCTCCGACGCGATGTGCGCGTAGTAGCGGGAGGTAACGATCAGAATGCGGGGTGCGGTTGCCATGGCTCACTCTCCGTCGATGCGGCGCCAGCCCTCAACCGTCAGCCCGTATCCGTCAAGACCGGGCAGCACGTTGGGACGCGTATTGCTCATCAGTATCATGCGGCGCACGCCAAGATCCTTCAGGATCTGCGCGCCGACGCCATATTCGCGCAACGGGTGAGGTTCCTCGGAGGGCGCAACATCCTGCCCGCCCAGCGCCCGCGTAATCTCTTCGCCAAGGCCCATGCGCACGAACACCGCAACCCCCGGCTCTTCGGATGCCGAAAGCTTCTCCATCGCACGGCGCACCAGACCTTCCCGCGCGCCGGCTTCACCGAGGAAGTCCGACAGGAAGTCGATGCGGTGCACGCGCACCAGCGCCGGTTGGTCGCCCTGGATGCGGCCCTTCACGACCGCCACATGCTCGGAGCCGTCCAGCGTGTTGCGGAACACCACGACGCGGAACTTGCCGCCCCATGCGCTTTCGAAATCGCTCTCGATGCGGCGCTCAAGGAAACGGTCATGGCGGCGACGCCAGGCGATCAGATCCGCAATCGTGCCGATCTTCATGCCGTGCAGCTGCGCAAACGTCACCAGCTCCGGCAGGCGTGCCATCGAGCCATCATCGTTCATGATTTCGCAGATCACAGCCGCCGGGTAGAGACCGGCAAGACGCGAGATGTCGACGCTCGCTTCGGTATGCCCTGCGCGCACCAGCACGCCGCCATCGCGGCAGACCAGCGGGAAGACGTGGCCGGGTGACACCAGATCGTCAGCCGACTTGGTCGGATCGATCGCCACTGCGATCGTGTGCGCGCGATCGTGTGCGGAGATGCCGGTCGTGACCCCCTCCTTGGCTTCGATCGACACCGTGAAAGCCGTCTTCATGCTCTCGCGATTCTCACGCGCCATCATGTCGAGATCGAGCAGCTTGGCGCGGTCACGCGTGATCGAGAGGCAGATCAGGCCACGGCCATGCTTGGCCATGAAGTTCACCTGCTGCGGCGTCGCGAACTGCGCAGGAATGATCAGGTCGCCTTCGTTCTCGCGATCCTCGGCATCGACGAGGATATACATCCGCCCGTTGCGGGCATCCTCAACGATCTCCTCGATCGGCGAAATCGCCGACGAGAAATCATACTTTTCGATGTGATCTTTCATGCGCGCCACTCAAGCATCCGCGCGACGTACCGCGCCAGCATATCAACTTCCAGATTGACCTTGTCGCCCGTCTTCAGCCCGCCCAGCGTCGTCACCGACAGCGTGTGCGGAATGAGCGAGACTTCGAACCACGCATCACCTTTTGCGGCGCTCACCGCCGACACCGTCAGCGATACGCCATCAATGGTGACCGAGCCCTTCTCGGCGAAGAATTTTGAAAGCGCTTCGGGGATGCTCACGCGCAGCACGCGGCTCTCGCCCACCTGCCGGATCTCGGCAAGCTGACCCAGCCCGTCGACATGACCATAGACCAGATGCCCGCCCAGCTCGTCGCCCAGCTTCAGCGACAATTCCAGATTGACCGAAGAACCCACCTGCCACTGGCCCAGCGTCGTCCGCGCCAGCGTCTCGGGGATCGCCTCGACCACCCACCATGAACCGCCTGCACGCTCGCCGAACTCGACCACGGTGAGGCAGACACCCGAATGCTGGATCGACGCGCCCATCTGGATCGCGGAGGCGGGATAGACGCCTTCAACGCGAACACGGCGCAGGCCATTGGCGTCCGCAACGGACGTCACCTTGCCCACGTCAGAAACCAGTCCCGTAAACATTCAAACATCCTGATCCGGCCAAAGGTAGCCGGCCAATTCTGGCCAAGCCGCTACGCCCGTCCGGCCCGCCTGACAACCATTGCCTGCCATGAGGTGGGATCAAGCATCGTTAATACCAAGCCGCCCACGCCGAACTCATGGGAATCCGGGCCCTGCAGAGCCAATTGGACGCAGGACTAACTCAAGTCCGGACATAGCTTTCCCAGAGATCGACCCCGACCTCCCTGACGCTGATCCGCTTGTACCGAGGCGCCGCCTCCAGCGTTTCCAGCGATAGCCCGCCCAGGCACGGCAACCCGTCGCCGCCCAGCAGAACCGGCGCCCTGAACCATTCGATCCGATCCACCAGCCCTGCCCGCACGAACGACGCCGCCAGCTGCCCGCCACCCTCGATCATCATCGAGGTCACGCCTGCGCGCTGCGCCGAGTTCATCATCTCGATCAGCGACACACTGCTCGATCCCTCGCCCGCCGGCAGCATCCAGAACTGAAGACCTTTGGTGGACGGCCAGTGATCCAGATTCACCGTTTCAAGCGTCGCGATAGCCACCGGCCCCATCTCCAGCGTCGAGAACAGCTTCGCATTCGCCGGCACGCGCGCCCGACTATCTGCAACCACACGCAGCGGCTGCTTCTCGGGCATTGGGTCGGTCCGCGCCGTCAGCACCGGATCATCCGCCAGCACCGTCTCGGACCCCACGATCACTGCATCATGCGTGGCGCGCAGGCGATGCACTTCATCGCGCGCCGCCTCGCCCGTGATCCACTTGCTAACACCGTTGCTCAGCGCGATCCGCCCATCGAGCGACGTCGCCAGCTTCAGCGTAACCGATGGCCGTGTGGGGGATGGAGCGCCACTCATTCCGGCTCGCCGATCTCGCCATCCTCTTCAGCGGTCTGCTTGGCGACAAACGCCGCAAAATCCGCCGGCGTCTTGAAGTCCTTGTAGACCGACGCGTAGCGAATGAAGCCAACCGGATCGAGCGCCGACAGCGACTCCATCACCATCTCGCCAATGTCGGTCGTCTTGATCTCGCTCTCGCCCATATTCTCGAGCTGCCGCACGATGCCGGAGATCATGTGGTCGAGCTGATCATCACTAACCGGACGTTTTTGCAGCGCGATCTTCAGCGACCGCCGCAGCTTGTCGCGCTCGAACGCCGCTTTGCGACCATCGCGCTTCACCACGATCAGGTCGCGCAACTGCACGCGTTCGAATGTCGTGAACCTGCCGCCGCAATTGGTGCAGCCGCGCCGCCTGCGCACAGCGGTATCTTCTTCAGCCGGGCGGCTGTCCTTCACGACTGAATCTGCGAACCCGCAGTAAGGACAGCGCAAATAGAACCCCTACGTCATCAACCCCAAGGCGCAGCGTAAATCGGGAAGCGCGCGGTCAGCGCCTTCACTTCTTCACGCACCTTCGTTTCAACGGCATCCGTCTCGCCGCCCTTCGCCAGCCCGTCGATGATCTCGATCATCCACTGGCCGACCTGTTTGAACTCCGCCGTGCCGAAGCCGCGCGTCGTCGCCGCCGGCGAGCCGACACGCACGCCCGACGTCACCATCGGCTTTTCCGGATCGAACGGCACGCCGTTCTTGTTGCAGGTGATGTAGGCGCGCTCGAGCGCCTTCTCGGTCGCATTACCTTTGACGCCCTTCGGCCGCAGGTCGACCAGCATCAGGTGCGTATCCGTACCACCCGACACGATATCGAGACCGCCTGCCTTCAGCGTCTCGGCCAGCATGTTGGCGTTATCGATCACTGCCTGCGCGTAAACCTTGAACGACGGCTTCAGAGCCTCGCCGAACGCCACAGCCTTGCCCGCGATGACATGCATCAGCGGCCCGCCCTGGATGCCAGGGAACACGGCAGAGTTGATCTTCTTGGCGATAGCCTCGTCATTCGTCAGCACCATGCCGCCGCGCGGCCCGCGCAGCGTCTTGTGCGTCGTCGTCGTCACCACATGCGCATGCGGCAGCGGGCTCGGGATCAGGCCGGCAGCGACCAGACCAGCAAAGTGCGCCATGTCGACCATGAAGTAAGCGCCGACTTCATCCGCGATCGCGCGGAACTGCGCAAAGTCGATCGTGCGCGAATAGGCCGAACCACCCGCGATGATGATCTTCGGCTGGCTCTCTTTCGCAGCTTTGCGAACGTCGTCGAAATCGATCCGCCCGTCCTGCAGACGCACGCCATACTGGTGCGCCTTGAACCATTTGCCTGACTGGTTGGCCTTCGCGCCGTGCGTCAGGTGACCGCCCGCATCGAGGCTCATGCCGAGGATTGAGTCGCCCGGCTGGATCAGCGCGTTGAACACGGCCTGGTTGGCCTGGCTGCCCGAAGACGGCTGCACGTTGGCGTATTCGCAACCGAACAACTGCTTCGCGCGATCAATCGCGAGCGTCTCGACTTCATCCACGAATTCGCAGCCGCCGTAATAGCGTTTGCCCGGATAGCCTTCGGCATACTTGTTGGTCAGCAACGAACCCTGCGCCTCGAGCACTGCTCGGGAGACGATGTTTTCCGATGCGATCAATTCGATTTGATGCGACTGGCGACCGAGCTCTTCACCGATCCATTTGGAAATGACGGGGTCGGCTTCACCAAGACCTGTCGAAAAGAACCCTTTCGTGAGGGAATTCGACTGGCTCATGTGCGCGACTCCAAGCGTTTCGGGGCGGATTTGACGGGCGATACGGGCTCGCCTCTGCCTTGGCAAGTCTCACGGCAACCTCGCGGAAACCGTCGATTGATGTTCGACATGAACGTGGTGTGTCGGATAGATTAGAATCAGTATTCCCGCTTAATCTGTAGTCAGCTACTTGGCTTTAGTTCCCCTCATCTAGTGATGTTGCGTCGTTTAGGCGCGCTGTTGGGTTGATCGGGTAGAAATCAATGCCGAAAACACCAGACAATTCCGTGCTACCACACGACGAATTGCTTCGGATGACTTCGGAGATCGTATCGTCTTTTGTCTCGAACAACCCGGTCACATCGGAGAGTCTTCCTGATGTCATCCGCTCTGTTTATCGCACCGTCTCGGGCCTGAACGGCGCGCCCGAGCCCCGCACAGATGAAAAACTGAAGCCCGCCGTGCCGATCGGAAAGTCCGTCACGGAAGACTATATCGTCTGCCTGGAAGACGGTCGTAAGCTGAAGATGCTGAAGCGCTATCTGCGCTCGCGCTATGATATGAGCCCGGACGAATACCGCCGCCGCTGGAACCTCCCTGCCGACTACCCGATGGTCGCGCCCAGCTACACTGAGCGCCGCTCCGAATTCGCC
This sequence comes from Hyphomonadaceae bacterium, assembly GCA_036733305.1. Taxonomy (GTDB): domain Bacteria; phylum Pseudomonadota; class Alphaproteobacteria; order Caulobacterales; family Hyphomonadaceae; genus UBA7672. Next base: position 5,782 of record DAINAT010000066.1, on the reverse strand, counting down.
AAGAAGATCGGCCTCGGCAAAGGCGTGCGCAAATCGCGCTGACCCGCCGGGTGCATTGAAAAGGCGCCGCCTGGCGCTTGCCGCAACCAGGGCGCATCAGCATGCGCCCTAGGCGACCCATCCGCCCTTGCTGTCCTTGCCGTCACCAGACTCCGGCGGCTCCGGCTCATCGCCGCCCTGCGAACGCTTGCGCACATAGGCCAGCTTCGCCCGTGCCAGCCGCTGGATATCGCTCTGGGCGGCGTTCGACGGCGCCACGAACACGACTTCCAGCCCGTCGCCCGCTGACACCGCGCGTACTTCCATGACGCCGCGCATGCGGCTCATCTCGATCAGGATTTCGGCGTCGAGATCGTGAGTCATGCTCCACCTGCGATTCCAGCCAGCCTACCATGTGCGCCGGTTGCAATAGCCGAAATTCCATCCTGCCGCCGACCGCTGATCAATAGAAGTCGATCGACCGCCCGGTGATCTCATAGCGCCAGGAAGGCGCCTGCTCCCGCTTCACGCGCTCCGCCACGAATGCAACGATTTCGTCGCGCTGCGACACCGGCGTCGCCGTCTCAGCCTGCCAGCATTCGACGGTCGGCAGGTCGATGCTGAACTTCATCTCGCCGCCGCACATCTCATGATAAAAGGGAATGCGGAGATCGCCATCGACATAGATGATCGTCCCCGCGCGGAAATTTCCCTCGTATTCCAGCCGCCGCCCGAACCGGCTCACCAGCTCCCGGCGCAGGCCCGCCCGCATTTCTAAATCCGCATCCGGCACGATATTCCCGAACCCGTCACGATAGACGACCGGCCCGTGCAATTCCTCAACTGGCGCAAATGGCTCCGGCGGCGGCACAACGCCTGACTCCAGCTTCTGCAGCTCGACTTCGTGGCGCCAGCCCGCTTCATGACTGATTTCGATCGCATACGCGCCCGGCGCCCAGTCCAGCGTGTCCCAGAGCATCTGCACGCTGCCATTCAACCGGCTCATCACCGGGGCGCGCTCAACCACCTCGCCATCGCGTGACACAACCAGTTCGCCATAGCCCAGATGGCCTGGCTGCGGCAGCCACAGGATCAGTTGCTGACACCCCGGATACCACACGAACTTCACAGTCGGCTCGCCAACGCCCGCCGGGGAGCCAATCGTGCGAATGTCGCCGATGACGATATGGCCTTGGTGAGGGGCAGGTTCTTCCGGCATTGCGACAGGCTATCAGCACAATCGCACCGAAAACAGCGGCAGCGTTGCTTCATGACGACCGCCACATTGCGGCGATCGTCTCGAAGAATGACTTCAGCCCGTCGCTTAAGCCGCGCGCTGAAGACCCAGCTGTTTCCAAATCGCCAGCAGGGCCGAGACAAGCTCGTCCATCATGGCTTCCGTGTGCTGCGGTGACGGCGTGAAGCGCAGGCGCTCCGTGCCCTTGGGCACCGTCGGATAGTTGATCGGCTGCACATAGATGCCGAAGTCAAACAACAGCGTGTCGGACAACGCCTTGCAGCGTTCCGGATCGCCAACCAGCAGCGGCACGATGTGCGTATCGGCCATCATCACCGGCAGCTTCGCCGCGATCATCTTCTGGCGCAGCATCTCTGCCTTCGCCTGGTGAACCTTGCGCAGGTCGCGACCGAAGTCCGAGCGCAGCTTGCGGATCGAGGTCAGCGCGCCAGCGGCCAGCACCGGGCAAGTCGAGGTCGAGAAGATGAAGCCCGGCGCCATCGAGCGGATCGCATCCACGATCACCGTCTTCGAGGCGATGTAACCGCCCATCACGCCGAATGCCTTGGCCAGCGTGCCTTCGCAAATCGTGATGCGGTCCATCACGCCATCGCGCTGCGCCACGCCCGCACCCTCTTCGCCATACATGCCGACAGCGTGCACCTCGTCGAGGTAGGTCATCGCGTCGAACTCTTCGGCGAGGTCGCAGATCTCGTGCATCGGGGCCACGTCACCGTCCATCGAATAGACGGACTCGAACGCGATCACCTTCGGCGCATCAGCGGGATCATTCTCCAGCAGCGCACGCAGGTGGGCCATGTCGTTGTGGCGGAAGATGCGCTTGGCGCAATGGGCGCGCTTGATCCCCTCGATCATCGAGGCGTGGTTCAGCTCGTCCGAATAGATGATGACGTTCGGCATGATCTTGGCGAGCGTCGACAGCGTCGCCTCGTTCGACACATAGCCGGAGGTGAAGAGCAGCGCCGATTCCTTGCCATGCAGCGAGGCGATCTCTTTTTCGAGCTCCACGTGATAGCGCGTCGTACCGGAAATATTGCGCGTGCCGCCCGAGCCCGCGCCGAACGTGTCGACCGCTTCGTGCATCGACTGGATCACGTCCGGGTCCTGGCCCATGCCCAGATAGTCGTTCGAGCACCACACCACGACATCCTGCTCGCGGCCATCATTGTGACGGACGGAGGCGCGTGGGAACTCGCCCTTGTAGCGCTTGAGGTCGATGAAGACGCGATAGCGTCCCTCCGACCGGATCTCTTCCAGGGCGTTTTCGAAGTGGGCCAGGTGCTTCATGGGGCGTGTCTCACGGCACTGAGCGTTTCCACGCCTCTAGCGGGCGTCGAGCGCAACCTAAGCCCACACGCGGCAGTTTCCTAGACGCAGATCAAACCGATCTTCACATAGCGCCTTCAAGTCGCAGCAGTTTTTGCGACTGGGTCGCAACTACTGGACACTGTCACGTGAGAGGCGCGTGATGCATAATGAACACGCCCACCGCTTACCCCCGCTTGCCATAGGGAAACCATCACGTACTACTGGCGCTACTCACTGGGGACAGGTGTTCAACATGAAGCTTCTCACCGCATTTGCTGTCGCTGCCGCGACGCTCCTAACCGCAATTCCAGCAGCCCACGCCCAATCGGAAGCTGGCCGCGAATTCCTCGGCCAATTCTCGACGCCGGGCGCCACCAACCGCCATGTCGGCGACCTGCGTACCAACAACGACCGTGACCGGATCGCTCAGGAACTGTCGGGCAACTACCAGCCGCGCGATCGCCGTGGTCGCACGCTGAACCCCGGCCTCGTGATGAGCGGCGCCAAGGACGCAGTCAAAACCAACGGTCTCAACTGCGACGTCAACGAAGCCGCCCTGCGTGGCGTCACCAAGGAAAACAACGATCTCTGGGAAGTCGCCTGCAAAACCGGCGTCGGCTACATGATCACCAGCCCCGGCAAGTCGGACCCGTTCGATTGCACAGTGCTGGCCGCACAAGCCGAACAGGCCAAGGCTGATGGCGTCACCCTGCCCGGCACCGCTACCTGCGCCCTGAAGGCAAACCAGGTCGCCGCCGTAAACTACGCCAGCTACGCCACCTCGGCCGGCATCCCCTGCACCGTCGATGGCGGCCTCACCCTGGGCGGCAACGCCTATGAGATCGGCTGCGCCAACTCGGACGGCTACATCATCGAGCAGAAAGACGGTGGCTGGAGCAAAGTTGCCTGCTGGCGTCGCGCCGCCTCGACCGATGGGGCGTGCAAACTCTCCACCGCCGCCGAATCCAACGCCGCATGGAAAACCGTCCTCGCCGGAACCGACGCTGCGTCCTGCAACGTCGAAAAATCCCGCCAGATCGGCGTCGATGGCCAGAAGCGCGTTATCTACGAAGTGAAATGCGCGAGCGCCCCGGGTTACCTCGCCCGCGTCAACGCCGATGCGAAAGCTGAAATGCTGCACGCTTGCGCTGACCCGGCCACCGCCGGCATCGGCGGCGGCTGCAAGCTCAGCACGCCGTAATCGCAGTTCAACTGAACGCCACAAGGCCCGCGCTCCCAAAGAGCGCGGGCTTTTTCTTGTGCGCCGTAGCGTAACTCTCGCCTCCGCCGCCGGAACCGTTTGCAAAGCGAACAACAACGCGACAATCCTGCCGGCGGGGATCACCACATGCTCGCACGCACGCTTCTCGGCCTCGTCGTCCTGATGAGCGGCTCAGCACACGCCCAAACCGCCAGCATCCCGCGCACACCCGCAGGCAAGCCGGACTTTCAGGGCGTCTGGGAAAGCCGCTGGCTCACCCCGTTCGAACGCCCCGACGGCACAACCACGCCAACCGTCAGCGGCGAGGACGCGAAAAAGCTCGAAGCCGACCTGCGCACCAAGCTGGTCACCGGCGAAAGCGCGCTCCATCCCGAAGACGACTACGACTTCACCGGCCTCCTCCCCGCACCAGATGGCGCCTACCGCACCTCGCTCATCATCGAACCCGCCGACGGCAAGCGCGCCCGCACGCAACTCGCAAAGGATTTCAGCGCCGCCGTCCGCAAGCGTTCCCAACAACTCTACGACCCGGAAGACTTCACGGCCGACACGCGCTGCCTCGCCGCCTCTGGCCGCGCGCCCCTCTCCGTCACCCCCGGCAGCATGTTCCGGCAGATCGTCCAGACGCCCGACCAGTTCGTGATCTACACGGAAGACCAGATGGCCTCGCGCATCGTCGGCATCGGCGCAACGCCCCTGCCACCCGCTATGCTGTCGCTCTCGGGCAATTCAGTCGGCCGCTGGGACGGCGACGTCTTCGTCGTCGAGACCGCCCTCATCCGCCCCACCGCACCGGGCCCGGACTTCCAGGCATTCGATCAGCAACGCCACGTAGTCGAGCGCTTCCAGCTGATCTCGCCCAACGAGGTCAGCTACGAATACGTGCAGGAAGACACAGCAATGCTCAGCGCGCCTGTTCGCGTGCAGTACGCGTTGATGAAAACCGAACACCAGATATTCGAGTCCGCCTGCCACGAGGGCAACTACTCGCTCAGCAACATGTTGCGCGGCGCCCGCATCGCCGAGGCGCGCCCGCCGAAGCCGAAAGCAAAGACGAAGAACTAAAAACAGAACCGCCGGCTTCCGTGAAGAAGCCGGCGGCGCGGGTTGCTCGGACGGGTCGGCCGCAAAGGACCAAGTCCGCCGTTTCCTCCCAAGTTTGTCAGCCCCGAACTATCAGGCCAGGGTCTGTGTTTATTCCTTAGAGCTGGTAGCGGATCTGGTCGGACCAGAAGCGCTCGAGGCGAGCCAGCGCCTTGTTCAGCTGGTCGAGATCGTCCGAACGCACCGAAGCGGTGGGCTCGAGCGCGCCAGCTTGTTTTTCAAACAGATCAGCGACGTGATTACGAACGGCCTTGCCCGACGGCGTGAGCTTGAGGCGAACCGTGCGGCGATCATCGTTGGAACGCGACTGGATCAGATAGCCGCCTTCCTGAAGCTTCTTCACGTTGTACGACATCGACGTGCCGGCGAACGAGCCACGTGCGCGCAGCGCAGAAGCCGGGGTTTCGCTCTCACCGATTTCGTACAGCAGCAGAGCCTGAACGCCGGTCAGCGAACGCTCGCCGTTGCGCTCCAGATTGTCTTTCACGACGTCGTGGAGGCGGCGATGAGCCTGCTCCAGCAACGACAGGGCTTTCAGGAAAGACTGCTCAACGTTTTCATCAGCCGCGGTTTCGCGGACTTTCGCGTTCGTCATCATCATCACCACCATCGTTTGTTTTTGTCGTCGTGCCGATTTGCTCGGCTTATGGTGTGAAGATACACGCGCTTGACTAAGCAATCGCTAAATCCAACGACTTTGATGCAATTTTCTACTCGAATTTCTCCAGTTTTACTTTGGCATTCTTCGTAATCAGAAAGTAAACGCGATAAACCTCTGTACACTGACGTTTGGCAGGCGCGCGCCCTAAACACACACCGCCACACATTCCTCACCCCACCCACCACCGCCAATTCCTTGCCCCGCTCCTCCCGACGAAAGTCGGGACCCAGGAGCGTCTCGTCCCGCTGCC
>DAINAT010000065.1:0-18520 GCA_036733305.1 Hyphomonadaceae bacterium | reverse complement strand
GACTACTCGCACACCAGCAGCAGCGCCGACCTCATCAAGCTCTGGCGCTCCTTCCACCGCCTCCTCGTCAAATTCGACGACCGCGAGCGCTGCGCCGCAAAGCGCGCCGAACGCCTCAAGCGCGAAGACACCACCATCCCTCCGTCGCTGCGAGACAACCCCCTCCGTCTTGACGCTCCGCATCGATCCACCTCCCCCGGCTTCGCCGGTGGAGAACTTCGAGGGCGGTGTGCGTTTCTGGTCCTCCACCGCCAAAGGCGGGGGAGGTGGATTGCGCGCTCTTGCGCGCAAGACGGAGGGGGCTGCGCGTCTTCGCGCGGATGCCTGCGCACCCGCGGACCTCCGCTCACATCACTCGCTTGCCGATTGCCGACTGCCTCGCAGCTACCTGCGAGACCGCCCCCGCACGCCCTAATCCCTGAACGCCGCCACCTGCTCGCTCGTCGCCAGCAAAACCCCGCCCCGGCTCCACAACTTCAGCTCGTGGTCAAAATACCCGCCCTCGCACCGCCGGCAGTGAACCTCGCTCAGTATCCAGTCCGGCCCCACTTCGCGCAGCTCTTCCGCCGTCGCATGAAAGTGCGTCGTCATCGAAACCGTCGATGATCCCATCACCGTGGGCTTCTTCCACATCACCCGCGGCGGCGCGAGATCAGCCATCGCCGCCAGCATCAGCACATCGACCGGCCGATCCCGCTTGTCGCGAATCCACACCAGCGAACTCGCCGCCTGGTTCGGATCATGATCCGCATCGCGCGGCCCCGGCGTGATCCAGCGCATGTGATACTGCGCCCCGAAATTCGAGGGCGGCGCGAACGAGCGCAGATCCTTGTCATCCGGCGGCGGCGGGTCCGGCATCATCGCGTCGGTGAACGCCACCGTCTCGCGCCGCACCCCGAACGTCGCCTGCGCATGCGCGCAAAGCTTCCCGTTCTGCGCCAGCTCCGACCGCCAGAACTGCAGCCGCGCGCCCGATCGCAGCAACCGCGTCGAAACCTGATACGGCCCCTCCGCAATCGATTCCGTGAACAGCACGCTGAGCGACAACGGCTCGCCCTTCGCCCCCGGCTCCACCATCGCGCCCTTCAGCAGAGCCGCGCCGGTCCACCCACCGAACTGGCTCCCAAAACCGCGATAATCCGGATCAACATCTCCATCCCAGAGATTGTCGCCGGCGCTGCGCAGCTCGATCGTATCGGCAAAGCTTGTCATGGCCTCACCCAAGCGAGGCAAACGGCGCAAGGTCAATCACTGACAGCTACAAGCGTCGTTCAGTCCCGCTTATCGCCCGCGCGTTTCTCATCCGCTGCCCGATCCCGGCGCGGCACCACGAACAGCCAGAACACCGTGCTGAAAAACAGCCCCAGCGCCAGCGCGACCAGCGGCAACCACGGCCAGTATTCCGCCCGCAACGCGCTATCCTTGTCGAGCGTCAGCAACCCAGCGGAGATCGCGATCGCCGGGATGAACCCGGTCAGCGCCATCACCCTCCGCTTTTCAGGGCTGAGCCTCACCTACCACCAGCGCTTCGGCCGCGCCGTGAAGTTCGCCGCCCGCTCGATCGCGCCGGCGACCTTGAAGCAGGCCTCTTCATCCAGCGCCTTCGAGATCACCTGCAACCCAAGCGGCAGGCCCTGATGATCAATACCCGCCGGCACAGCAATCGCAGGCAGGCCCGCAAGGTTCGCCGTCACCGTGAAGATGTCGTTCAGATACATCTCGACCGGATCAGCACCCTTCTCGCCATAGCCGAACGCCGCGCTCGGCGTGGCAGGCGTGAGCAGCGCATCGCACTGTTCAAACGCCTTCTCGAAGTCCTCGAGGATCTTCGTGCGAACCTTCTGTGCGCGCAGATAATATGCGTCGTAATAGCCGGCGCTCAGCACGTACGTTCCGATCAGCAGGCGACGCTGAACCTCTGCGCCAAAGCCTTTGGCTCGGGTCGTCTCATAGGTCGAGGTCAGCGAACCATCACCCGACTGGCGCGCGCCATAGCGAATGCCGTCATAGCGCGCGAGGTTCGACGAAGCCTCCGCCGGCGCCACGATGTAATAGGCCGGCAGCGCGTACTTGGTGTGCGGCAACGAGACATCAACAATCGTCGCGCCTTCCGCCTTGAGCCATTCAATGCCCTGTTGCCAGAGCTTCTCGATTTCGTCCGGCATGCCGTCGACGCGGTATTCCTTCGGGATGCCGATGCGCATGCCCTTCACCGACTGGCCAACAGACTTCGTCCATTCCGGCACCGGCAGGTGCAGCGAGGTCGAGTCCTTGTTGTCGGCCGAGCACATGACTTCAAGCATCAGCGCCGCGTCCTTGACGGTCTTGGCCAGCGGGCCTGCCTGATCAAGCGAAGAAGCAAACGCCACCATCCCGTAACGGCTCGCACGGCCATAGGTCGGCTTGATGCCGACCGTGCCGGTGAACGCCGCCGGCTGACGGATCGAGCCGCCGGTATCCGATGCAGTCGCAGCGAGGCAGAGGTCTGCCGACACAGCCGTCGCCGAACCGCCCGACGAACCACCCGCCGTCAGCTTCACGTTGGAGCCTTCGCGGCGCCAGGGCGATGCCGGCGGACCAAAGCGCGACGTCTCGTTGGCCGAGCCCATCGCGAACTCGTCCATGTTCAGCTTGCCGAGCATGACCGCGCCCTGATCCCAGAGATTTTGGGTGACGGTGCTCTCATAGGTCGGCGTGAACTCACCGAGGATGTTCGAGCAGGCCGTCGTGCGCACGCCAGCCGTCGAGAACAGGTCCTTGATGCCCAGCGGCGCGCCTTCGAGCTTGCCGCCCTTGCCCGCCTTGAGCTTCGCGTCCGAAGCCTCGGCCATCTTCAGCGCCTTCTCGGCGGTCACAACGACATACGCATTGAGATGCGGGTTCGACTTGTCGATCTCGGTCAGGAAAGCCTGCGTGATCTCCTTCGACGAAAACGTCTTCGCCTTCAGGCCATCAACGGCGTCGGAAAGGGTGAGTTGCGTGAGGTTGGTCATGGGTTCTGGCGATCAGGATTTTGGAGTACGCATATCGTGCCCGTAGGCGGCGAAGAGTTCCAGCATGCGGTCGACGCCGATGCCATTGCGCTGTTCGTTGATCAGCTGATGGTTCGGATCATTGTCCGGTTGCGGCCCATGAACAAGCAGGACCGGATAGCCGCCATCTTCTTGATGGAAGGCGCTGCCCAGGAGTCCGCTGCTGGTGTCATAGCCGCTGAGATTGTTGACCAGCCGTCCCTGCGCCCGCGCATTGGGACGCAGCTGGGCCCGGCGCGCCAGATCGACCTGAGTTTCAAAATCGGAGCGGTTGAGGCTTGCCCACACGATATACATGAAGGCCGCCGGCTCGGCGCCGCGGATCGAGAGCGGCAAGCGCATTCGCATCGCGAAATACTTGCCCTCCATCACGCTGTAGTCGAACGACAGGAAGTCGCCATCCATGCGCAGGGCTTCATTCGGCTCGTAGTTCGCATCGCCCGTCCAGCCCTTGGGGACCTGCAGCGTGATCGGGAACAGGCCGACATGGCGCTGCCCGCACGAGCAGGCAAAGCCATCGCTGTTGAACGCATGCCAGCGCGGATCATCGAGAACGGAGGCCGGGGCGTCGGTCACGGACTACTCCACAACCTTCGGCACGACGAAGAAGCCGTCTTCCGACTTCGGCGCATTGGCCAGGACCTGGTCGCGAATATTGCCGTCGCTAACCACGTCCTCGCGCATCGGCAGCTTCATGGCGACCGGCGTGGTCATAGGCTCAACGCCATCAACATTCACTTCGTTCAGCTGCTCGATCCACGACAGGATGCCGTTGAGTTCCCCAGCCAGCGGCTCCAGCCGCTCCTCAGGAACCGCAATCCGCGCCAGCCGCGCCACCTTGCGAACCGTGTTCTTGTCGACGCTCACGTTAAAACCCTCGGAAAAACTCATGCCGTGAGAAATTACCCACGCGGTGAGAAATCCTGCCCTAAACGCCTCCGCCTTCCGCATCAAGCCGTAAGGGGCTAAACCCCTGTGATGGCCATAGTTTCGCTAGCAGACCTGCCGCCGAAAGGCTCATTACTGGGCCTCGATCCGGGCTCGACCACGATCGGCGTCGCCGGGTGCGACATAGGCCGGATGATCGCCACCGGCCTCGAAACCATCATTCGGGGCAAGAAGCTGGCCCCCTCGCTGGACCGGCTGTTCCAGATTTACGACCAGCGCCAGACTGTCGGCATCGTCATGGGCCTGCCGATCAACATGGACGGGTCCGAGGGCCCACGCGCCCAGTCGGCCAAGTCGCTGGCCCAGAACATCCTTGGCCGCCGCGACATTCCGCTCGCCTTCTGGGATGAGCGGCTATCCACAGCCGCCGCAGAACGCGCCCTGCTGGAGGCCGACGCCAGCCGCGCCCGCCGGGATCAGGTGATCGATAAACTCGCCGCCGCCTGGATACTCCAGGGCGCTATCGACAGGCTTAACGATAGACGGTGATCACCAAGGGTTGCCGTCCCGCGACTCCCTCGGTATCACCCCCAAAATCGCGGGACATTTTCATGGCGGACTACCGCTTTCCCCATCGACACCTGCTGGGTATCGAGGGCCTGAACCGGCTCGACATCGAGACATTGCTGGAATTGGGCGACAGGTATGTCGAGCTCAACCGCAGCCGCGTTAAGCACGCCAACACGCTGGCCGGCCAGACGCTGGTAAACCTGTTCTTCGAGAACTCGACCCGCACGCAGGGTTCGTTCGAGATTGCCGGCCGGCGCCTTGGCGCGGACGTGGTGACGATGCCGATCGCCACCTCTTCGGTAAAGAAGGGCGAGACCCTGATCGACACCGCCATGACGCTGAACTCCATGCGGCCGGATCTGCTGGTGATCCGCCATGGATCGTCGGGCGCGGTGAAGCTGCTGTCGCGCAAGGTGGATTGCGCCGTGGTGAACGCGGGCGACGGCACGCATGAGCATCCGACACAGGCGCTGCTCGATGCGCTGACCATCCGTCGCCGTGTAGGCGACATTGGCGGCATGCGCATCGCGATCTGCGGCGACATCCTGCACAGCCGCGTTGCACGCTCGAACGTTGCCTGCCTGAATATGCTGGGCGCAGAAGTCCGCCTGATCGCGCCACGCACGCTGACGCCGCCGGGCGCGGACGACTGGGGCGCGAAAGTGTTCACAGACATGCGCGAGGGCCTGAAGGGCTGCGATGTCGTGATGATGCTGCGCCTCCAGCAAGAGCGCATGGATGGCGCCTACCTGCCCTCCGCCCGCGAGTTCTTCCACTTCTGGGGCCTCGACGAAGAGAAGCTCTCACACGCCAAGCCCGGCGCTTTCGTAATGCACCCCGGCCCGATGAATCGCGGCGTCGAGATCGAAAGCGGAATCGCCGACCACAAGACGCGCTCACTGATCACCGAACAGGTCGAGATGGGCGTCGCCATCCGCATGGCCGTGCTGGAAACTCTTGCGAAGAATGCGCCCGAGACTGCCAAGGCCCCAGCACCGGCCGGAGCCAAAAAATGACCGGCCGCACCGCTATCTATAACGCCCGCCTGCTCGATCCCGCCTCGGGCCTCGACACCAATGGCGGCATCCTGATCGAGAACGGGCTGATCACCGATATCGGTCCTCAAGTCAGCAAGACAACCGCCGCCGACGTGAAGATCGACGCCAAGGGCAAGGCGCTTGCGCCGGGCCTGATCGACCTGCGCGTGAAAACAGGCGAGCCGGGCGCCGAGAATAAAGAGACGCTGGAAACCGCCGGCGAAGCCGCAGCAGCAGGCGGCGTGACCACCTTCATCGTGATGCCCGACACCGAGCCGACACTCGACAGCGTCGCCCTTGTCGACTTCATCAAGCGCCGCGCAGACAGCGTCGCGAAGGTGAAGGTGCATCCGACAGGCGGCCTAACACTCGGCCTCGAAGGCGCGAAGATGTCGGAGATCGGCCTGATCAAGCAGGCCGGCGCAGTGTTCTTCACCAATGGCGACAAGCCCGTGGAAGACGCAGGCGTGCTGCGCCGCGCCATGAGCTATGCCGCCAGCTTCGATGCGCTGGTCGCCTCGCGCCCGGATACACCGGCGCTGTCGAAGAACACCGTGATGAATGCCGGCGCTTTCGCTGCCCGCCTCGGCCTGCGCGGCGCGCCGCCGGAAGCGGAATGGATCGCGCTCGAACGCGACCTGATGCTGGCGGAAACGACCGGCGTACGCCTGCTGGCCGACTGCATCTCGACCGAACGCTCGCTCGCAGCTGTCGAGCGTGCGCGCGAAGCCGGCGTCAAAGTCTCGTGCTCCGTCGCCGCCTATTCGCTGTTCTTCAACGAGCTCGATGTCGGCGACTACCTGACCTACTGCAAAGTGCAGCCGCCCTTCCGGGTCGAGTCCGACCGCATGGCGCTGATCGACGGCCTCAAACGCGGCGCAATCGATACTGTCGTCTCGGCCCACGATCCGCAACCGACCGAGGACAAGCGCCTGCCGATCTCGGATGCCGCCTATGGCGCCGTTGGCCTCGAAACGCTGCTGCCCGCCCTGCTCTCGATCGCTATCCGCGAGGAAATCCCGCTGCTGGCCGCGCTGAAGCCAATCACCTCTGGCCCCGCCGACCTGCTTGGCCTGCCGCAGGGTCGCCTCGCCAAGGGCGCGCCAGCCGACCTCGTTCTATTTGACCCCACGGCGCCGTGGGCCTGCGATCGCGACGATCTCTCGTCACGATCAAAAAACTCGCCGTTTGACGGTCGCAAGCTTGAAGGCAAGGTCTTGCGCACCTGGGTCAATGGCGCGACCGTGTTTGAACGCGGCTGATCGGGGGACGCGTCCATGGAATTCTTCGCAAACATTGGCGTGTTTCTGATCGTCTATGGCCCGGCCATCGTGCTCGGCTATCTGCTTGGCTCGATCCCGTTCGGCCTGGTGATCACCAGGCTCGCAGGGCTCGGCGACATCCGCTCGATCGGCTCGGGCAATATCGGCGCGACCAACGTGCTGCGCACCGGGCGCAAGGATCTGGCGCTGGCGACCCTGCTGCTCGATGCGGGCAAGGCGGGTCTCGCCTACTTCTTCTGCATCTGGGGCGCTGCTGCTTACGCCAGCCAGTACACGGCTGATTTCACGCCCGGCTATTACCACAGCCTCGGCCTTATCGCGGGCGCGTCGGCCTTCATTGGCCACTGCTATCCCGTGTGGCTGAAGTTCAAGGGCGGCAAAGGCGTTGCGACCTATATCGGCCTGCTGCTCGCTGCGATGTGGCAGGTGGGCGTGGCGTTCGGCGTCGTCTGGCTGCTCACCGCCGCGATCTTCCGCATGTCGTCGTTCGCCGCGCTGGTTGCGACGCTGGCCGTGCCGGTGATCGCCTACTTCCTCAATCCGACGGGTGACGACTGGATCGTCTTCGGCGCGCTCGCCATACTCATCTACTGGCGCCACCGCGCCAACATCCAGCGCATCCTCGCAGGGACAGAGCCGAAGATCGGCTCGAAGAAAAAGGCGGCCGAGGCGGCCGCTGGCCCACCGGAAGGTAGCGGATGAAAAGACGGACGCTTACGGGGGGAGAGCGTACGGACTGGCTGAGATTGTCGCGGACACGCGGCATCGGCCCCATCACATTTTTTCATCTGCTCGAACGCTACGGCTCTGCCGCAGCCGTGCTCGACGACCTGCCCGCGCTGGCGAAGAAGGCGGGCGGGAAATCCGATGTCCGTGCGCCGGACCTTTCCGACATCCAGCGCGAGATCGAGGCTACGGCGCAGCTCGGTGCGGCCCACCTCGCGGCGTGCGAGCCGGACTACTCCGCCTGCCTCGCCGCCATCGACGCCCCGCCCCCTGTCATCGCCATTCGCGGCAACCGCACCCTGCTCAACAAGCCAGCCATCGCCATGGTCGGCGCGCGTGATGCCTCCGCAGCCGGCCGCCGAATGGCGCGCGACCTCGCCCGCGATCTCGGACAGGCCGGCTACGTCATCGTCTCGGGCATGGCGCGCGGCGTGGATGGCGAAGCACATGCGGCATCGCTGGAGACCGGCACAGTCGCAGCCATCGCGGGAGGCATCGACCAGATCTATCCGCCGCAACACGACCAGCTTTACGAGTTGCTGACCCAGCGCGGCTGCATCGTCTCGGAAAGCCCACTCAGCTACGTCGCGCAAGCGCGCGACTTCCCCAAACGCAACCGCGTGATCTCCGGTCTGTCCCTCGCCACCATCGTGGTGGAGGCCGCCGAGCGATCCGGCAGTCTCATCACCGCCCGCTTCGCGCTGGAGCAAGGCCGCGAAGTCCTCGCTGTCCCCGGCTCGCCGCTCGATCCACGTGCGCGCGGCGCCAACCGACTGATCAAACAGGGCGCGGCGCTGATCGAAAGCGCCGAAGATGTGCTCGCCGCGCTGGATGGAATTTCACCGCCAAGCTTCTCCGAACCCTTCGCCGATCGCTTCGACAGCCGCGACGCGGACCTGCCGCCCGCTCTCGTCCGCGCGGTGCGCGAAGCCCTCTCGCCAACGCCCATGCGGATCGAGGAAATCGCCCGCGCGGCCGATGCTCCCCACCGCCTCGTGCTGGCCGCACTGGCCGAGCTGGAACTCGCCGGCCACGCCGTCACCCATGTCGGCGGGACGGCTTCCCGGGCGGTCTGACACACTTCTGAAATATATCTCCCCCTACGGGGGAGGGGCGGGCCTGCACGGTCCCCCGAATTGACAATCGGGGCCATGGCCCCCAACTTCCCGCCGCAACCTCCCCCAAATACACTGAATTATTGAGGAAAAATGCAGGTCGTCGTCGTCGAGTCACCCGGCAAGGTCAAATCCATCAACAAGTACCTGGGCCCCGGGTACAAGGTGATGGCGTCCTACGGGCACATCCGCGACCTGCCCTCAAAGGACGGTTCCGTGAAGCCCGATGAGGACTTTGCGATGACCTGGGACATCGACGGGAAGTCGATCAAACACGTCAAGGAAATCGCCGACGCGGTGAAGAATGCCGACGGCCTGATCCTCGCAACCGACCCTGATCGCGAAGGCGAAGCGATCTCGTGGCATGTTCTCGAAGCCCTCAACGCCCGCAAGGTGCTGAAGGGCAAGAAAGTCCAGCGCGTCACGTTCAACGCCATCACCAAGAAAGCCGTCACCGAAGCGATCGAAAATCCGCGCGAGATCGACCAGCAGCTGGTCGACGCCTATCTCGCCCGCCGCGCGCTCGACTATCTCGTCGGCTTCTCGCTCTCGCCGGTTCTCTGGCGCAAGCTGCCGGGCACCCGCTCGGCCGGTCGCGTGCAGTCGGTTGCGTTGCGCATCATCGTCGACCGCGAACTCGAAATCGAAAAGTTCGTCACACAGGAATACTGGCAGGTGCAAACCCGCCTCGCCGTGAATGGCAGCGAGTTTGAAGCGCGCCTGACGGAACTCGACGGCCAGAAGCTGCAGAAATTCTCTCTGCCGAACGCCGAAGCCGCCGCCCGCGCCCTCGCCGCCGTGAAAGCCGGCAGCTATCGCGTCGCCTCAGTCGAAGCCAAGCCGGTCAAGCGCAACCCGCCGCCGCCTTTCACCACCTCCACACTGCAGCAGGAAGCCGCCCGCAAGCTCGGCTTCTCCGCCAGCCGCACCATGCAGGTCGCCCAGCGCCTTTACGAAGGCGTGCAGATCGGCGGCGAACAGGTCGGCCTCATCACCTATATGCGTACCGACGGCGTGCAGATGGCCGAGGAAGCCTACGCTGCCGCCCGTTCCGCCATCGGCCGCAACTACGGCAAGGAATACTTGCCCGATGGTCCGCGCCGCTACACGTCGAAAGCCAAGAACGCGCAGGAAGCCCACGAGGCCGTGCGCCCCACCGACTTCGACCGCAAGCCCGGCTCGATCAGCCTCGAGCCCGACATGGCGCGCCTCTACGAACTCGTCTGGAAGCGCGCCGTCGCCTCGCAGATGGAAGCCGCCTCGCTGGAGCGCACCACGGTCGAAATCCCGTCCACCGATGGCAAGGCCGTGCTGCGCGCCACCGGCCAGGTCGTGAAATTCGACGGCTTCCTGACGCTGTATCAGGAAGGCAAGGACGATAGCGACGACGAAGACGGTGGCCGCCTGCCGACGATCAACCAGGGCGACACGCCCAAGCTGGTCGAAGCCACGCACACGCAGCACTTCACCGAGCCGCCACCGCGTTATTCGGAAGCCTCGCTGGTCAAGAAGCTGGAAGAACTCGGCATCGGCCGTCCTTCCACCTACGCCTCGACGCTCTCGACCCTGATCGACCGCGACTACGTCAAGCTCGAACAGAAGCGCTTCATCCCGGAAGACAAGGGACGCCTCGTCACCATCTTCCTCGAGAAATTCTTCGCGCGTTACGTCGAATACGATTTCACCGCCAGCCTCGAAGAGAAGCTGGACTTGGTGTCCGACGGCAAGCTGGCGTGGAAGGATTTCCTCCGCGACTTCTGGAAAGAGTTCAACGGCGCTATCGGCGCAACGGCTGAGCTGCGCGTCACCAACGTCATCGACGCGCTCAACGAAGTGCTTGAACCGTATCTGTTCCCGAAGAAGATCGATGCGGACGGCAACGAGCTCGCCCCGCGCGTCTGCCCGACCTGCGGCACCGGCCAGCTCTCGCTGAAGCTCGGCAAGTTCGGCGCGTTCGTCGGTTGCTCGAACTATCCCGAATGCCGCTTCACGCGCCCCTTCGGCGCCGAGCAAAAAGGCCAGACCGACATCCCGCCGGACGGCAAGGTGCTCGGCAACAACCCGGAAGGCATTCCGGTCTTCCTCAAGAACGGCCGCTTTGGACCTTACGTGCAGCTCGGGCCCGACCCGGTCGAGAAGGGCGAGAAGCCCCGTCGTTCGTCCATCCCCAACGGATGGTCAGTGCCGGATCTCGACCTTGAGCAAGGCCTGAAGCTGCTCTCGCTGCCGCGCGAAGTGGGCAAGCACCCCGAGGATGGCGAGCCGATCGTCGCCAACCTTGGCCGCTACGGCCCCTACGTGCAGCACATCAAGACCTACGCCAACGTTCCGGACGTCAACGAGCTGTTCGAAATCGGCCTCAACCGCGCCGTCACGCTGATCGCCGAAAAGCGCGCCGGCAAGGGCGCGGGCCGTGGCCGCACGGCCATCGCCCCGCTCAAGGAACTCGGCAATCACCCCGATGGCGAACCCATCAACCTTTTCAACGGCCGTTTCGGTCCCTACATCAAGCACGGGACGATCAACGCGAACATTCCGCGCGGCGCCGACCCGGCCACGATTACGCTGGAACAGGCGATCGAGCTGGTTGACGCCCGCGCGGCCGCAGCCCCGTCCACCAAAATGAAGGGCCGCAAGCCGGCCAAGAAGGCGGCAAAGACGCCAGCCCCGAAAGCAGCGAAGAAAGCTGCAGCCAAGTCTACTGGAGACAAGACATCAACGACGACCAAGAAGCCCGCCGCCAAAAAGGCCGCGGCAAAAGCCAAGACCGCCAAGAAGGCGTCAAAAGCAGAGGCATGAGCCGACCTCCCCGCCCCCCTCGTGAAAACCAGGAGCGGGGAGCACCAACCCGCCAGATGGTTCTCGACTATCTCGAGAAGCATCCCAGCCACGGCGCCAAGCGCGACATCGCACGCGGCCTTGATGTTCCAACCGAACACAAGCCCGAGCTGCGCCGCATATTGAACGAACTCGAAGCCGAAGGCGCACTCGTGCGCACGGCCAAGCGCGCCTTCCAGCCCGCCGAGCAACCACCGCCAACCGGCATCGTGAAGTTCGAACGCATCGACAATGAGGGCGAACTGATCGGCCGCGCCATGGGCCGCGACGGCCCGTTCGGACCGGACATCTACTACCAGGGCTCCCTCGGAAAAGGCCGCGAAATTGCGGTCGGCCCGGGCGAGCGAGCGCTCTGCCGCATCGACAAAGGCGGCGATGGCATCTGGCGCGCCCGTGCGATCAAGAAGATCGACGCAACGCCAGAGACCTCGCTTATCGGTGTCTACCGCGCCAACCGTTATGGCGGCACGGTCGAGCCGACCTCGCGCAAGGAAAAGAGCAACTTCATCATCGAGAAATCCGACGCGCGTGATGCGAAGGATGGCGACCTCGTACGCATCAATGCACGCCCGATGCGTGGCTATGGCCCGCGTCGCGCGGCTGTCGTGGAAGTCATCGGCCGCCTCGACGATCCGCGTTCGGCCTCCATCATCGCGATGCACACGCATGGCGTGCCGGATGAATTCCCCGAAGCCGTGATCGAGGAAGCCGCGAAAGCCACCGCCGCTCCTGCCCCGCGCGAGGACCTCACGCGCATCCCGCTCATCACCATCGACCCGGAAGACGCGCGCGACCATGACGACGCCGTCTATGCCGAGCCCGATGGCCATGGCGGCTTCCGCGTGATCGTCGCGATCGCAGACGTTGCTGCCTATGTCCGCGTCGGCACGCTCCTCGACCGCGAAGCCTATCGCCGAGGCAACTCGACCTACTTCCCCGACCGCGTCTCGCCGATGCTGCCGGAACACCTCTCGGCCGATCTGTGCTCGCTGCGCGAAGGCGAACTGCGCGAGACCTTCGCCGTCGAGATGTTCTTCAACTCCAGCGGCATCAAGACCAAGCACCGCTTCATCCGCGGCAAGATGCGCTCGGCCGCCAAGCTGTCCTATCGCCAGGCGCAAGACGCCATCGACGGCAAGCCCGACGACAAGACCCAGCCGCTTCTCGAAAGCGTGCTGAAACCGCTGTGGGATTCCTACTGGTGCGTGGACAAGGCTCGCAAAGGCCGCGCCCCGCTGGACCTCGACCTGCCCGAGCGCCGCGTGCGCATCGGCGAAGACGGCAAGATCGCCTCCATCTCGATGCGTGAGCGTTTCGACGCGCACCGTCTGATCGAGGAGTTCATGATCCAGGCCAACGTCTGCGCCGCCGAGACGCTGGAAGACAAGCGCTCACCGCTCGTCTACCGCGTCCACGAGGAGCCGAGCGAGGAGAAGGTCAACTCGCTGTCGAACTTCCTGCCGACCATCGGCCTGAAGTGGACAAAGGGCGAGAAGATCACCGGCCACCGCTTCAACAAGCTGCTCTCCGATGTGAAAGCCTCGGAGAACGAGCACCTCGTCAACGAGATGGTGCTGCGCACACAGGCGCAGGCCCGCTATGCGCACGAGAACCTCGGCCACTTCGGCCTCAACCTCCTGAAGTACGCGCACTTCACCTCGCCCATCCGCCGCTACTCCGACCTGATCGTTCACCGCGCCCTCATCCGTGCGCTGGGCCTCGGGCCGGATGGCATGACGGATCAGGATCGCGTGCGCCTCGAAGAGATGGCCGAACACGTCACCATGACCGAGCGCCGCTCCATGGCGGCCGAGCGTGAAGCCACCGATCGCTACCTCGCCATCTACATGGCGGATCGCGTCGGCGCAGTCTTCGACGCCCGCATCGCCGGCGTCACGCGCGCTGGCCTGTTCGTGCGCCTGTTCGAGAACGGCGCGGATGGCTTCATCCCCGCCAGCCGCCTGTCGGACGAATACTGGATTCATGACGAGACGAGCGCCGCGCTCGTCGCTCAAAGATCCGGCCAGCGTTACGAACTCGGCATGAACGTGCAGGTGAAGCTGATGGAAGCAACGCCGCTCACCGGCGGCCTGCTCTTCTCCATGCAGTCTCCGCCCCGCCCGCGCCGCCGCGATCTCAAGATGCCCGAGCGCGAGCGTAGCAACTTCCGTGAGCGTGGCGGCGGCGGCAACCCCGGCCGCAAACGCCCCTCGGACGGCGGCGGACGCCCTCCGGGTATCCCGCATTCGAAGAAGAAGGGGCCGGCGAGCTACGGCAAGAACAAGAAGAAAAAGCGGTAGCGCTTAGGCCCTCGTCCTTCGAGACGCCGCTATGCAGCTCCTCGGGATGAGGCCTAAACTTTCCGCAATTGAGTATCAGCCCTCATCCTGAGGAGGCCTGTAAGGCAGTCTCGAAGGACGAGGGCGTGCTTGCTGACCCCGCCCGTTGACTGCGCCTTGCCGCGGGTCCACCTCAATCACATGACCAACATCTTCGACCCGGACAATGATCCCGCCCAGGTGGCGGCCGCAAAAGCCGCCGCCGCCAAGAGCTTGTCCGAGGACGATCTGCTGCGCGAAGACCCCGCGAACCTCATCGCCAATCCGGCAACACCCCGCGACGCCGCCACGCTTATCCTTTACCGCAACACGCCCGATGGTCCGCGCATTCTCATGGGATGCCGCTCCGAGGGCCACGACTTCATGCCGAACAAATACGTCTTCCCGGGCGGCCGGGTGGATGATGAGGACGTGCTCGTGCCTGCGCTCACCGAACTCGCGCCACTTGAGCACGATAAACTCGTCATCGGCGCAACGCGCCCCACGCGCGCCTTCCCGCTTACCGCCGTTCGCGAAGTCTTCGAGGAGACCGGCCTCATCGTGGGCCGCAAAGCCAACAGAATGGGCGACGTGCCGCCCTCATGGTCTGACTACTACGCGCAGGGCGCAGCCCCCTACCTCGCCAACTTCCATTTCCTCGGCCGCGCCATCACACCGCCGATGCGCCACAAGCGTTTCGACGCGCGCTTCTTCATGGCCGATGCGTCCGATGCGCTGATCGACGACCGCGCCCCGATCGATGGCCGCGAACTCGGCGACCTGCGCTGGTTCACGCTGGCCGAAGTCGCCGGCCTCGACCTGCCGAACGTCACCCGCTTCGTGATCTCTGAAGTTGAAACCCGTCTCGTGAAGCGGGAGGCGCTAAGCCCCTTCCACCTCTACTGGACGCAGACAGGTCACGTCCGCGAACGGATCTGACGCGGCTTTCCGGCGACGAGGAACAACGCGTCCTCATAGTCGCCGCCGACATCCACGCGCACGATCTCGCTGAACGGTATTTCCGACAGCCGCTTCTCCCATTCGCCGTCCGGCGTGATGTGATGAAAGTCGACCGACGCCGCGTTCAGCGCCACGACCCGCCCGATATAGCAGGCATAGCCGTCCATCTCGTCGTCCGGCACGTGCAGCGTGATGATCGGGAACGCCTTCGACGCGCTCTCCAGCAGCTTGGGCAGCGACACCAGCGACACCGGAACCTGCGTCGCACGCGCCTCACCCCGCACCTTCAGCGCCTTGGCCATGAAGCCTGCACGCTCTTCCGGCCCGAACGTCGTCACGTCGGTGTAGCGGATGCACGCAATGCCATCGAACCTCGCTGACGCCGTCACCAGCTCCAGCGCAAAATACTTCGGCCCCGTCGCCACGACATAGCCGGTCAGCCAGCCCGTCTCGAACGCATCCCGCTCGATCCGCACCATCGCGCCCGAAGCCTTGGCCTCACGTATCTCCTTGGCAAACGCCACGTCGTCTCCCTAGCCAAACAAACCCACCGGTCGCGTCACCATGAGCCAGAGTATCGCAAGCACGGCTGCGAACGCCGGCAACCCCATCACGAACCAGATCCGGTAAAGCCTGTGATACTCCTCCGGCAGATCTGCGCCAGACGCGGCAGCAGCACGCGCCAGATCACGCAACCGATGTTGTATCCACACCACGGGCAGCCACAACACCCCGACAAACACGTAAAGCCCAAGCGACAGCAAGATCCACCCCTCGCTCATCGGCCAGCCGATCGCCATCGCCAGCAGCGCGCCCGTCACCGGCTGCATCACCACCGCGCTCGCCGTGAACAGCCAGTCCGCGATCACCACCGTGCCCGCCACATGCGCAACAATCCGCGCATCCTTCACGCGCTGCGCCATCACCATGAAGAAGGCGATGCCGGCGCCGGTCCCCAGCAACACGCACGCGCCGATTATGTGCGCCCAGCGCAGGACATGCACCCACTCCATCACCGCTCCTCCACCAGTGCCGCCACCGCCAGCGCCAGCGCGATCGCCGGAAACACCTTCACAAACGGCCCCAGCGGATCAGCCCACAGCTCAGGCGTCACGACCGTTCCTGCCGCGAGATAGCCGAGCGAGACGAGGACCGATCCCCACGCCGCACGCCGCGTCCACTTCCGCCACAGCAGCCCCCAGCCAATCGCCAGATCCAGCACGATGCCACTGACAACAAGCCAGGTCGCAACATCGCTGCCGACACGCGCCGCGATCACGGCTTCTGCCTGCCCCCGCTGCACGATTCCGATCACCCCACTGGCCAGCCAGAACGCCGACAGGATCAGCAGCAGAACCGGAAACACCAGCTGCGTCCGCCCGAACACCCGCTCCTGCATCGTCGACGGCAGAGCACGCAGCGTCTCTTCCAGCGACTTTAGCTGGAACCCGCCCGCCTCACGCCAGGGCCCCGCATCGCCGGTCACGCCATCCGCCAGCGACCGCAGCGCTGTTGTCCGCAAGGGCGAGCGCCACCCCATCCGCCCGCCGATGTCGGCGAACGATCCAACTCCGAACGCCATCCATCGCGGCAACCGCCACACCGCCAGCGCATCGTCCCGCCCCACCCAACGCCGGACTGCCTTGAGCATGCCCTCCAGCGTGTGGACCTCATCCTCGACCAGCTCGTAATCCCGCCGCGACGCCACTTCGCCCGCCAGCACGGCGCGCACTGCCTCGCCGACATCGCTGCCCGCCACTGTCTGCACGCTCGCATCAGCCAGCGCGATCGGCTGCACGACAGGCGCAGCCGCCAGCATCCGCAGCAGAGCCGTCGCGCCATATGCGCCCGCGGAGATCACCAGCCCCGGCTTCAGGATCGTCCAGTCGAGCTTGCTGCCCCGCACAGCCGCATCGCCAGCCGCCTTGGTCGACAGAAAGGCCGTCCGCGCCCCTGCCTCAGCGCCCGGCGCAGATATCTGCACGAAGCGCTTCACACCTGCCGCCTCACACGCCGCCACCAGGGCGCGTATCGCGCCATCCTGCACCAGCTTCAGGTCGTCCTTCGCGCCGTCCTGCAGGGCCCCCGCAGCGTTCACCACGGCATCAATCCCCGACAGGCTGGGCAGCCAGTCCGCCGCCGCCTGCATCCGCCGCATGTCGCCGTGATTCCAGGGGATGTGCGGCGCGATCCGCCTTCCCGTCTCAGGCGAGCGCCCGAACCCCACCACCTGATGGCCGGCGCGCAAAAGGGCCTGGATCACCTCCAGCCCGATCAGCCCGTATGCCCCGACCACCAATACCCGCATAATCCCCGCCCGAAATGCATGGGAAAGCTAGGATTTCCAAGGACTTGCTGCAAGCTTCGGTGGTTCTGCTTGACTTGGAGGCCGCCATCGTGTCCAAGCACGCTTCCGATTTTCAAGAACACGTCCGAGAGCCCAAATGGCCAAACCAGCGACCATCAAGATCCGCCTGAACTCGTCGGCTGACACCGGCTTCTTCTATGTCACCAAGAAGAACCCGCGCACGCAGACCGAAAAGCTCGTTCTGAAGAAGTACGACCCGGTCGTGCGCAAGCACGTCGAGTTCAAAGAAGGCAAGATCAAGTAGGATCTCCCGCCTCTCGCAGGAATTGAAAAGGCCCGGAGCGTTGTCGCTCCGGGCCTTTTGCTTTTGGTCTCGTTACGCGCGGTCTCTGCAGCTTCCAGAAGCCCGGGGGCGGCTTCCCGCCCCCGGTTACCGGCTCTCTATTGGGCCGGCTGATCCGGAAGTGCGTAGGCGATCACATAGCCGCCCTGGTCATCCGTCGGCTGCTCCCCGCTCGAACGCGGATAGCGCCAGCTGGGGTTCGGGATGGTGATGACGACGTACTGTTTGCCGTTCTTGCCGACATAGCTCATCGGCGTCGCATGGGCGCTGCCCGGCAGCGGGCTCTCCCACTTCACGGCGCCGGTGCGCAGGTCGAAGGCGCGGAACGTCGAATCCATCGCGCCGCCATCGAAGATGAGGCCGCCACGGGTCGACAGAACGCCAGCCTGCACCGGCGTGCCCACCTGAGTCGTCAGGCCGAGCGGGATACCGAACGGACCAGACTCTTTCAGCGAGCCAATGGCGCGCTTCCACATCAGCTTGTTGGTGTTGAGGTCCATCACCCCGATCACCGAGAACGGCGGCTCGAAGCAAGGCAGCTCCGTCGGCGCGTTGAAGAACGGCAGAGGCAGACGCCAGGCCGACATGAACGGTGCCGTGTCGCCACGGTAGAGCACCTTGTTCTGGTCGTAGACCTGACCACCGCCCGGCGTGCCACGCGCGCCCGGAGCCACAGAGCCTCCCTGGCCTGCGCCCGGACGCGTCGCCGCAGCCGGACCACCGCCAGCAGGCGCGCCAGCCGGCTCGCCCTTCTTGGCTGCCTGCTCCGCACGGCGCTTGGCGGTGAGAGCTGTATCAGCAGCGCGGTTCTCAAGGCTGCGCAGGACGATACGGTTGCCCATCAGCATCGGTGCGCCGATCAGCAGGCCATTGTCCGGATCAACCGACACAGAGCCCCAGTTGAAGCCGCCGGCATTGCCCGGATACTGGAACGTGCCGCCCCAGGTGTCTTCCGCCATGCCATAGCCGCCGCCGCCTTCCATGGGAGGCGTGAAGTGGCCATCATACCGCATCTTCTTGAACTCGATCCGGCAGTGCAGCTGATCCAGCGGGGTAAGGCCCCACATGTCCTGCTCGATCCGGTCGTCGCGGAAGTGCGGCA
>DAINAT010000064.1:0-18539 GCA_036733305.1 Hyphomonadaceae bacterium | reverse complement strand
TACTCGCGCTGCCAGTTGAAGTCGTAGTGCGGCATGTTGAGGATCACTTCCTCTTTGCCGTCCGGATAGATCGCGGTCAGCTTCGAGGCGTAGCCGCGATAGTGCGCATGCACGAGCGACGCCGTGATCTGCACGTCGGCCGGGAACTGCACATAGGCGGTTTCATGCCAACGCGCCTGGTTCGGCTGGATGGTGATCGACGGATCCGAGATCACGATCTGACGTTTCACCAGCTCGGGGTCTTCCTTCGCGAAGTAGAAGGCGATCTTCGAGTTGTCGGTGAAGGCCTTGCCGATCGGCGTGTAGTGCATCTGGAACGAGATGGCGCCGCCAGCCGGGATCCACGTCGCCCACTTGTCCGGCGCGAGGTTCGATTCCGACCCGACAGCATAGCCGCCCATCGAGATGTTCCAGTCGAAGCCGCGGCCATTCTCCGGCATCTTCGGCAGCCAGCCCGCGAGGATGTGGTGCACACCTTGGCGGTTGCCGGCCTTGAAGGTCGTCGCCTTCAGCCATTTGCCTTCCGTCAGCGGGCTTGCGACCGCCGGGATCTGGTAATCGACGACGCCAGCCGCCGGCACGTCATAAGCCGGAATGTCGACGACGAGGTCGGGCTTGCCCAGCGGCCAATCTTCACGGCCTGCAGCGGCCTTGGCCAGCGGATCTTCCTTGCCGGCGAGATCGCTCGGCGAACCAGCGTCGATCCAGCCGATCAGGGTTTTGACTTCCTTCTCGGTCAGGTTCTCGTTGTTCGCGAAAGCACGGTAATGGCTATCGGCATCAAAGGGAGGCATGCGGTCGGTGCGGATCGCCTCGCGGATCATCGGCGAGAAGTTCTTCACCTGCTCATAGCTGTTCCAGTACAGCATCTGCGGCGCGATGCCGTTCGGCTGGTGGCATTCCACGCACTTGGCCTGGAAGATCGGCGCCACATCATTGGTGTACGACACTTTCGAGTAAGCCGAGTTGTCGGCATACGCGATCTTCGTGCCCTTCACCGGCAGTTCCGCCTGCGTGATCGGCTTGCCCGCGACGAACTCCGTCACAGCAGCTTCAGCCGATTCCACCGGACCGTGATAAACGACTTTCCAGTCCTTCGGGCTCACCACCACGGTCTCGCCCGTGTAAGTGAAGCCGACCGACTTGCCGCTCTTGTCCTTGCCGAGCGAGGAACCGATCAGCTGGAATTCGTCATTGAGGATCGGCAGGGTGATGCCCTGCTCTTTTACTTCCGCCTGGATCGCGTCGCGCGTATCGGCCGGGTTCGAGTTGATCAGCTGGATCACAAGATCCGGGTTCTTTTCCTTCAGCGCCATCAGCGCCTTGGCTGTCGCACGCGACGCCTCATCGCCGTTCACATACGAGGCCAGCACGACGGCCGGCGTATGCGTGTCGTAGCGAAGGATGTGGCCCATGCCCGACCCATCGGCGAGCATGTAGTTGTCGACCGTATTCCCGACCAGCTTTGCAGCCGGCGCCTCGTTCGAGCACGCTGTCAGGCCGAGCACGGATGCGCTCGCCAGCAGGACAGCTGACGCGATCCTTTTCATTGGACGTAACTCCCTCAGGTATTCGAATTGTCCGAAACCGGCTCGGAACTTACTCGTTTATGACACTGTCAAAAAGGGGTGTCCCTTACGTCACCCGAAGCATAAATCCCGTGTAATTCGAGGCTTTGCCTGCGTTTGCTGGTCTTTTCCGCACACGCGGCGCGGAAGCTCAGATAACGACTTGCTGAGAACCCAGTGAGCCTCCGTTAGAGCCTCCCGTCGAGCTTCCACGCGTGCGCCAGAGCCGACGCACCTCCAGCCCGATCGCCACCACCCAGATCACCGCCGTCACGGCCAGCCACACCTGCACAACGCTGTCAGCGATCGCCAGCACGCGGTCGGTATTCTCCGTACCCGGCCCGTTCAGCACGGTCATCGTCACCAGCGGCTGCGAGGAGTACAGCACCCACAGGATCGCAAGGCCCGCCACATGTCCGGCAATGCTGGCCAGCGAGCGCACCCGCGTCCACGCCGGATGGATCATGTCTGCCGCATGGGTCACCGTCGCCAGCACGATCAGCGCAAGGATCGGCCAGTAGACCACCTCCCACGCCGGCGAGAACGCAAACGCCACCGACCGCCCGTCCTGCGCCGGAATTTCCGCCGGGAACGACACCACCTTCACCCACCACAGCAGGAAGATCACATCGAGCGCCAGCGTGACCGCCGACTCGAACAGCGTCTTGGGCTGGCGGATATTATCGCGCGGCAGATCCTTGGGATTCCATTTGGACGCCCATTTCATGTCGAGCTTGCAGCGCTCGGCTGCAATGAACAGCGCCGTCACTACCGCAAACACAACAAGGCCGATCTCGATCGCAGAGCCCACGCCGCGCCAGGCCACCCGCATCGGCTCGTCAGATCCCAGCCCGCGCACCGTCGCAATGCCAAAGCCGATCACCAGCGCCGCGCCCACCGCGATCCGCTGCACATGCCAGAACCACGGATAATAGTTCGGCCCGATCACGTAATCCTGCCCGCCATAGCGCGAGGCCACCACCACCGGATGCCCGAATGTCTTCAGCACCTCGGCGACTTCATCATTCGTCGCAACGCGCCCCAGCGCTTCTTCCTTCGCCTCGATCTTCGAGAGCAGGACCTCGCGCAGCTCGGCTACAATGTCCGCAGACTTTGCTTTGGCCTTGCCATCGCCCGATGGCAGCCGCCGCTCCACAGCCGCGAGATAGCGTTGCAGAAGGTCGTTCATCGTCCCCCCTCCTTCGGGCTGGATTTGGTCAAGTTCGAACCGGTGAGAATTGAATCCAGCGCGCCATTCATCGCGCGCCACTCTCCGGTGAGATATTCCAGCGCCGCCGCGCCATCGTCCGAGAGCCGGTAGAACCGCTTCTGCCGCTTGGCGTCCTCACGCCACTCCGACGTCAGCAGCCCCTGCGTCTCGAGCCGGCGCAGCATCGGATAAAGCGCGCCCTCATCGATCTCGATCCCGGCAACGCCCAGCTCCGTCTTCAGCGTGTAGCCATACTTCTCGGCCCGCAGCGTCCCCAGCACAGCCAGGATCAAAGTCCCCCGCCGCAACTCCAGCCGCAGCGCCTCCAATATGTCCGAACCAACCGGCATCCCATGTCCCGTACAGTGTGCGCCACACAGTATGTAGCGCATAGGGAAAACGATGGCAAGCGGTGTAGGCGATTTTGCGAAATCGAGGCGCGAAGATCCGGTCCCGAGGGCGCATCGAAGATGCACCTCTGGAAGCGGATCGTAGATCCACGTTCCCCGCGCAGGCGGTGGATGGCGAGAACGGGGGATAAGCTGTTCCGAATTCGTAGGATGGCGAAATCAGATCCCGTCTGATTTCAAACCTCTGCCCAACTCAAATGGGGGACAGCGCCTCGCAGAACTTACGGGGCCCCAACCCGCCGTATAATGCGAACGCCCCTGACGACGGGAGGTCTTGGAACGCGTCCGAGCTCAAGATGTCAGGGGCGCTGGCTGGCGTGGCGCATGAGGTGTGGGGGACGAGACAGCGCCCCCGCAAGCAAATCGTCTCGACGGGGAGAGGGCGTATGCGACCCCTCCCGGTTGGCGCGGTGAAACGAACTTCATGGGCACTGCCTCCGAAGTGAAATCGGAGGGTCCGGGGCCTGACGTGACAGGTCTCGACACGCTGAACCGGTCACTGGCAATGGAGCTAAGGCCCCTGGGGCTTCCCCCTTGGTGCGTCGATTAAGCAACTCCAATCGCCACACCGGGACAAACGGTCAGTCCACGGGGCGCGTGCAGACGCGCATCCGCCTGCGCAAGCAGGCACTGGCACTATCCACGGCGTGACTGCATGCGCCCCGCTCCTCCCACGAGGAGAGACGACAGGCATCCCGGACAGCAGCGCTGGTCCCGCTGAGAGATCATGTCTGGAAGCGGACCTCTTGGGTCCGCGTTCCCCGCGCAGGCGGGGATCCAGCCCCACAAAGCAAGCGCGCGACAGCGCACGATGTTTGACAGCCCGCCCACCCACTGGCCCCCATCTGCGCGGGGACGCGGCGGAGAGGTTTGCGCCTCCATGACGAACTCACCGATAGAGCTCGTCCCGACACCTGTTATGGTCCGCCCGAATCAAGAGGCACGCCCATGACGCCGACCCCCCGCCGCACCAAGATCCTCGCCACGCTCGGCCCCGCCAGCGATGGCGCGCTCAAGATGGAGGAGTTGCTCCGCGCCGGCGTTGACCTCTTCCGCGTCAACTTCTCCCACGGCACACACGAACAGCACGCCGCCCGCATCGCCGCCGCCCGCGAGGCCGAGAAGGCGCACGGCCATCCGATCGCCCTGCTCGCAGACCTTCAGGGCCCCAAGCTCCGTGTCGGCGACATCGCCGGCGGCCAGTGCGACGTCCGCATGTCGTCCGAGCTCCGCCTTGTACCGGCGCAGACCTCCAACGATCCCGACACAATCCCGATCCCCCATCCCGAACTCGTCGCCTCCCTCCAGCTCGGCGACCGCCTCCTTATTGACGATGGCAAGATGATGCTGGTCATCGTGAAGGTCGACGGCTCAGACCGCATCGCCCGCCCGATCGCTCCCGGCCGCATCATGAGCCGCAAAGGTATCGCCGTCCCGAATCGCCCGATCCCGATCCCGGCCCTCACCGAGAAAGATCTCGCCGACGGCAAGTTCGCACTTTCCCAGGGCGTCGATTATCTCGCCCTCTCCTTCGTCCAGCGCGCCGCCGACCTCACCATGGCGCGCGAGATCTTCGGCGCGCACGTCCCCCTCGTCGCCAAAATCGAAAAACCCGCCGCGCTGGATGAGCTCGAAGACATCGTCGCACTCTCCGACGCCGTCATGGTCGCCCGCGGCGATCTCGGCGTCGAACTCTCGCCGGAACAGGTGCCGATCGCCCAGCGCCGCATCGTCCGCGTCAGCCGCGCCCACGGCAAGCCGGTGATCGTCGCCACCCACATGCTGGAATCGATGGTCGAAGCCCTCGTGCCCACGCGCGCCGAAGCCAACGACGTGGCCACCGCCGTCTATCAGGGCGCGGACGCCGTGATGCTCTCGGCCGAGTCAGCCGTGGGCCGCCACCCCACCGCCGCCGTCGCCATAATGGACCGCATCATCCGCGCCATCGAAACCGACCGCGATGCGAACCCCTCCACGCAGGCCGCCCCCAACCCGGCCCACGTCACCACCGCCGACGCCTGCGCCCGCGCCGCCTCGAAACTCGCCGACGATCTCGATTGCCCGCTGGTCGTCTTTACCCGCTCGGGCTCATCGGCGCAGCGTGTCTCGGCCACGCGCCCAAGACAGCCGATCCACGCGCTCACGCCGTCAATGCCGACAGCCCGCAAGCTCTCCCTCGTATGGGGCGTCAACGCCGACCTCGAACCCGAAGAGCCCAAAAGCTTCGACGACATCCTCGGCGCCGTGAACCGCCACGAAGCCGCCAGCAACATCAAACGCTTCGTCATCACCGCCGGCTATCCCTACGCCAGCGACAACTCCACCGACACGATCAAGGTGGTGGAGCGGAAGTAGAATTTTTTAGGGGGGACGAACGATGGCCATGCATCTAGACGGCCAAACGATAAGATTTACCGGCTCACCGCGATCTGAAGACTTGGCTCGGGTTTCGCAACTACTGCATATCGCAAGCACCAAAAAGGCATACCGTGATATCTATTTAGACTTCTCGAGAACCGAGGCGGTTTTTGAGTCGTTTATGGTGCCCTTGATCGCCCTCTGCAGACGGCACAAGGGAGACGGCGTTGACTTTGATATCGACGTCCCGACTCACGAGCCGCTGAGAAGCTTGTTTCACAACTCCAACTGGTCTCACTTGCTCGACCCAAACCGCCACGAACCAACAACGTTCGCTGGCGCGCAGCACTTTCCAGCACAGGCCTATCGTGGCCCCGAGGAGCAAGGGCGCGTCGTAAATCAAATACTGGAAGTGGTCCTAGGGTCGTTAAAATTAGAGCGACGCCAACTGAAAACACTAGAGTGGTGCATAAGCGAAATCACCGACAACGTGTTGAATCATGCTGAATCGCGATTCGGCGGCGTTGTTCAAGCAAGCAGTTTTCAGCAAAAAAACTCAGTTGAGTTTGTCGTTGCCGACGCGGGTGTCGGGATCGCTCGCTCCCTAGTCGTCAAAGATCACGCAACAGCGCTTGAACGCTGCATCGAAGAGGGCGTTACCCGCGATCCGAAAACAAACCAAGGAAATGGTCTTTACGGAACATTCCGAGTTGCAACCCTCTCGGGAGGGAAATTCGAGATTCATTCTGGTCGAGCAAGCCTTCAAGGGAAAGGCTCGGATCGGCTGCACATGACCGATCATCAGCCGCGGCTCTTTGCTGGGACCGCGGTCATCTGCGAGATCAGTTGCAATGATGAAAGGCTAATCGAAGAAGCGCTTCGCTTCAAAGGACAAACCTACGAACCTGCTCTCGACTACCTTGAGTCTCGATATGAATCTCCCCACGCCGACATCTTCAAGTTTGAGGTTCGATCGCAACAAGAGGGATTTGGCAGCCGCAATAGCGGGCGAGTCGTTCGTACTAAACTAGCCAACCTACTTCGTGCGGAACCAAACAACACACTGGAGATCGACTTTTCCGGCGTGCCGTTGGTCACAAGCTCGTTCGCCGACGAGGCCATTGCTAAACTTTATGTGGAGATGGGCCCGCTTGCTTTCATGTCGCGGGTCAGACTTACAAATATCGACTCGACTGTCAGAGCGCTCATCGATCGCGCCATCATGCAGCGATCGAAATTTCCGAACTGGCAAGATGGCGACTAACGATTCTCATGCGTTCACGGGTGGCCTGAATGTTTTGTTGCAATGTAAGGTAAACGCAACGCAACATATCAGGCCGCACTATTGGAACTGCTTATTCGAAGTCGGGTTCGCCCGAGAACAGGTCGCCGGGGAAATCCTTGCCGACGCCGTTCGGGAAGTGCGCATCGCGCTTCTGCATGAAGCTCTCGATGCCTTCTTTCACATCCGCAGATTGCCCGCGCGACTGCAGCGCGCGACTGTCGATCTTGTGCGCTTCCATCGGATGCTCGGCGCCCATCATGCGCCAGATCATCTGGCGCGAAACAGCGATCGAAACCGGCGCGGACTTCTCGGTGACACGATGCGCCAGCTCCATCGCGGCGGGCAGCAGGGCGTCGGGCTCATGCAGCGACTGGACGAGACCTTTCTCCTTCGCCTCGACCGCATCGAACACGCGGCCCGAATAGCACCAGTCGAGCGCGGTCGGCACGCCGACCAGGCGCGGCAGGAACCAGCTCGAACAGGCCTCCGGCGTGATGCCCCGGCGCGCAAACACGAAGCCGAACTTCGCCGTCGTCGAAGCGAGACGGAAATCCATCGGCAACTGCATGGTGGCGCCCACGCCCACCGCCGCACCGTTCACCGCCGCGATCACCGGCTTGAGGCTGCGATAGATGCGCAGCACCACACGGCCGCCGCCATCCCGGCGGACGCCGTCATGGATGATCTCGTCGCCCGAGGCGCGCTTGGCATAGTTGAACGTGTCGCCGCCCGCGACGCCCAGTTCCGCCCCGGCGCAGAAGGCGCGGCCCGATCCGGTGACGACCACCGCCCGGATGCTGTCATCCGCATCCGTCAGGTCGAACAGCTGGATCATCTCGCGCATCACCACCGGGGTGAAGGTGTTCATCTTGTCCGGCCGGTTGAAAGTCGCCACGGCGACGCCGTCGGTCACCTTGAAATCGAACATCGTGAAATCGGTCATGTGCGGCCTACTGGGTTTGAAGAAGAAGCAAGTCAGCCGGAGCTTTATCAGCTAGTAGCCATATCGGCGCCAGCATTTCGCTGGCAGTCTGGAGAGGGATCACGTGCAAGGCAAGCGCGCCATTACAACGCTTGAAGATGCGAAAGCCTTCATCCGCACCAATACGCGGGTGGCGCAAGTGCGCGACCTTCCGATCCGGCTCTATCAAGCGGACGAGCTGACCCCGATCTGGGAAGCGACAGAAAAGGATCTCGCAGCCGCCAATGTCGACCCACCCTTCTGGGCCTTCGCGTGGGCCGGCGGGCAAGCGCTATCGCGCTATCTGATTGAGAACCCGGAGACCGTGCGCGGCAAGCGCGTACTCGACCTGGCTTCGGGTTCGGGGCTGGTCGCGGTGGCCGCAGCGTTTGCAGGGGCCGCCGAGGTCGCGGCCAACGATATCGACCCGATTTGCGAAGCCGCCATCGCTCTCAACGCCGAACTGAATGAGATCAGCATCCGCTACATCGCCGGCAGCCTGCTTGATGGCGATCCGCCTGCCTTCGATGTGATCACGGCGGCCGATGTGTTCTACGAGCAGCGCCCAGCCCAGATGTTCCGCGCCTTCCTCGAGAAGTCGCACGAGGCGGGCATTACGATTTTTGCGGGCGATCCCGGCCGCACCTATTTCCCGCGCGACGCTTTCAAGCAGGCAGCCGAATATGCTGTGCAGACCACGACCGAGATCGAGAACCACCCGATCCAGACCGCGCGGGTGTGGACACTTTAAGTCAGAACAAAGCGCACGCCGACCAGTTCGACATATGGCCCGGTCGGAACCTCACCTACCGGCGCGCTAGCGCGCGCAGCCGCAGCGAGAATCGCGGCCTTGTCGTGACAGGCCAGTCGCACGGCAGAGAGCCCCTCGCCGCGATCATCCTCGAGCTCCGAGAACCGCGCGCGCGCATTGTCCAGCTCAATCGTCCAGACATTGCCATCGCGCACCGCCGGCCGCTCCAGCAGCTCGCCCCAGCGCTGCGCTGTCGCCTGCGGATCATTGCACTGCATGCGCGCGCCCGTGACCGCCCGCACCGTCTGCGAGCGGTCCCGGCTGCGCCAGTCGGGACCGGCCCATTTGTATGAACCGCCCATATCCTCGCCCTGTGGCGAATGCCGGTCGATTGAGAGCAGACACCCGCCCGTGTCGCGTGGATGCAGATGCAGCGCCTCGCCGGTCAGTGCGCCTTCGCTGGATTTGAGATCCTCGACCAGCCGCACGCCATGCTTCAGCAGATGTTCGCGGCGATGCTCGAGATCGTCACAGTCGACAATATACATATAGCCGCCATCGCCCTTGCGGCGCTCGATATAGCGGCCGGCGGCTGTGTTCGGCTGGGTCGGCGCGACGATTTCGAGGAAGGTGCCGCCCATCGCGAACAACGCATTGTGCAAGCCATACTTGCCGACACCTGGATCGCGGTAACAAATCTCGAGGCCCAGCACATCGGCGATCTGCCGCTCGGTGGTCGCGAGGTCGCTGGCCACCAGTGCGATCTGCCTCAGCCGAAGATAGCCCATCCGCATTCTCCTCATCTGTTCCAGTCTCTCCCTTGGATCATATGCCGGAGAGCGGTTGTCCGCGAAGCGATGAAATCGCTGGATCTAGTTCCGGATCGCGTCCGCCAGGCGGGCTGGATCGCCTCGCCCCGCGCAATGCGCCTTTCTTCACGTGAAGCTGTAGGGCTCCACGTCTAGTGCGACGCGCACGTTGGACGGGAGTTTCACGCGCTCTTTCCATGCCGCGAGGAAGGCCGAGAGATCGACATTGCGATCCGAACGGATCAGGAAGCGGCGGCGATGGCGGCCGCGCAGGATGGTGATCGGCGCAGGCGCAGGTCCCCAGACCTCGATGCCCGTTGCGTTGGGTTGACCTGCGCTGAACGCCGCGGCGCTTTCATTCGCCTCCTCCGCGCTACTGGCAGAGAGGATGACGGCGCCCAGGCGGCCGAAGGGCGGAAGGCCTACCAGGCGGCGCTGGTCCATCTCATAGGCAATGAAGGCATCGCGGTCGCCTGCGGCGAGCAGCGCAATGGCTGGGCTTTCCGGCGCATAGGTCTGGACAATAGCACGGCCCGGCTTGTCGGCCCGGCCGGCGCGGCCGGCCACCTGCAGCAGCAACTGGAAGGTACGCTCGCCGGCGCGGAGATCACCGCCGCGCAGGCCGGCGTCTGCATCAATCACGCCCACGAGCGTCAACGTCGGGAAGTTGTGCCCCTTGGCGACGATCTGCGTCCCGATGAGGATGTCGATGGCGCCGCTTTCCATACGCTGGATGAGTTCGCGCAAAGCATCGGGAGACGACACCGTATCCGACGACAGCACCTCGACGCGCGCGCCATGGAAGCGAGTATGCACTTCCTCCGCCAACCGCTCCACGCCCGGCCCGACGCCGGTCAGCGATCCCTTTGCGCCGCAGTTCGGGCACTCCAGCGGCTTGGTCATCGTGAAGCCAGTGAGATGACAGACCAACTTGCCGGAATAGCGATGCTCGACCAACCACGAATCCGAATCTGGCGCCTTCAACCGCTCGCCACAGGCGCGGCACAGGACAAGCGGCGCATAGCCCCGGCGGTTGAGAAAGAGCAACGCCTGCTCCTTCGCCGCCAGCGTATGTTCGATCGCAGCGGCAAGTTCCGGTCCGATCCAGCGGCCCGTATCCGGCGGCGCCTCGCGCATATCTGAGAGCAAGATCGAGGGAAGCTGCGACACGCCGGGACGGGCGCTAAGCTTCAAGTGCGAATACTTTCCGGCTTGCGCGTTCTGCACCGTCTCCAGCGATGGTGTCGCGGACGCGAGCACGATGGCGCACTGCTCGATTGAGGCACGCAACACAGCAAGATCGCGAGCGTGATAAATGACGCCCTCCTCCTGCTTGTAGGACTGATCATGCTCCTCATCGACGACAATCAGCTTCAACTTCTTGTAGGGCAGGAACAACGCAGACCGCGCGCCAACCACGATGCGCGCACGCCCCGCTGCGACTTCGCGCCAGACGCGTCGGCGCATGGACGATCCCGCCGCTGAATGCCATTCGGCCGGCGCCACGCCGAAGCGTTCCTCGAAACGAGAAGTCACCGCCTGCGTCAGTGCAATCTCGGGCAGCAGCACCAGCACCTGCGCGTCCGGATCGCGGCGCAGCGCCTCTGCTATCGCTTCGAAATAGACTTCCGTCTTGCCCGATCCGGTCACGCCATCGAGCAACGCCGCTCGATAAGTGCTGTCGCGCACCATATTGCGCAAGTAGCCGGCAGCTTCCTTCTGCTCGCCGGTAAGATCACGTGGCGGGCGTTCCGGATCGGGCAGCGGGAATGGCGGATCGAGCGAGCGCTCGACATGCATTAGCGCGCCAGCATCCAACAGCCCCTTCACCACGCCGGATGAAACACCCGCAGCGCGCGCAAGATCGGCGCTTGTCATCGGTGCGCCGGCTTCGGCCAGCACCTTCTCGCGCGCGGGCGTCATGCGGCCGATAGCCTGGCCGGACGTCATCACCAATGTCGCAACCGGTGGCTCGTCCAGCGCCTCGCGCGAGCGCATCGCCATCGCCAGCACATTGCCGACAGGCGCGCAGATATACTTCGCCGCACGCTCGATGAAGCTGCGCATATGGGCCGGCAGAGGCGGAGCCGTGGCAATGACTTCCAGAACCGGCTTCAGCTTGCGATTGGTCGGGACGGTGCGTTCGCCCCAGACCACGCCGATCATCTCGCGCGGACCCAGCGGCACCACGACAAAACTTCCCGGCGGCGCTTCGACGCCTTCAGGCAGTTCGTAGTCAAATGGCTCCGGCAGGGGCTGCGGCAGCAGCACCGAGACGATTCGCGGTGGGAACAGCATGGTTGCATGGTCAGAGACACATGCAGCCTGTCAACCGAGGGGATACCGCCCTGCGGCAAACGGCTGATTTCAGGGTGTTACGCCCGGCGGGCAGCGAACCAACCGCACCGGCTCGCGCGCGTTCTGCTGGAATTGCACGACCGTGTCCGACGGGCCGAAATTGATGCGAAAGGTGTCTTCTCCGGTCCGGTTCGGCGACACGCAGTTGGCCTTGATCGTGTAAGTCATCGAGCGGCCAGTCGGGTGCTGCTCATCGACCGAAGTAATCGCGCACTGGCCCTCGCCCGCCATCAGCGTGACGTTTTTGCCGCTGAGCTTCACGACCTTCACGAGATCGCCACAGTCGGTTTCGATACTGGCCCACGCACCGGTGTAGCCCGGATCGATGTTCGCACTCGGCGGACCGACCGGCGTTGGCGCGCCAGCCGCCGGCGCAGGTTCTGCCCCCGCCGCAAGCGCCGGCGACGATGCGGTTTCAACCGGCGGGGCCGCAGGCGTACAGGCGGTCAGCCCGGCGATCGCGACCACGCCAGCGGCCCAATATTTCCAGTGCCTCGGCTTCATGCGGATCTCCCTGCCCCCAAACAAGCCAGCGATGGACCAACCTTGTCACAGCCAGCTTTATCAACCGCAGGGTGAAATTTCCATTCCTTCAGCCCTTTGGCTGCGGGACGATGCGCAGGTAGGGCTTAGGCGCTTTCCAGCCGCCGGGATAAATCTTCTTCGCATCCTCGTCGCTGATCGAACCGGCAATGATGACATCATCGCCCAGCTTCCAGTTCGCGGGCGTCGCCACCTTGTGCTTCGCGGTGAGCTGCAGCGAGTCGATCAGGCGCAGTACTTCATCGAAGTTACGCCCCGATGTCATCGGATAGACAAGCATAGCCTTGATCAGCTTGTCCGGTCCGATCAGGTACACGGTGCGCACCGTGGCGTTGGTCGCAGCCGTGCGGCCCGCCGCCGTATCGCCTGCATCGGCCGGCAGCATGTCGTACAGTTTTGCGACCTTGAGGTCGGCGTCGCCGATCAACGGATAGTTGGGCAGAAAGCCCGTCACATCCTTGATGTCCGGCAGCCAGCGCGAATGATCCGTTACCGGGTCGACCGACAGGCCAATCAGCTTGGCGTTGCGCTCCGTAAACTCAGGCTCGAGTTGGGCCAGCGAGCCGAGTTCGGTGGTGCAGACGGGCGTAAAGTCCTTCGGGTGCGAGAACAGAACGCCCCACGAGTCGCCGAGATAGTCGTGCAGGCCGAGCCGGCCCTTTGTCGTGTCGGCGGTGAAATCCGGGGCCTTGTCTCCGATACGAAGCGGCATGGTCAGTTTCCTGCTTTTCCTGCTGTCAGGCCCTGAAAATAGGACTTCAAATGCAGGGAAACAGCCGTCTGGGCTCAAGGCTGAGTTTACAGAAACACGGTCTTAACGCCCGGCAAGCATCGTTTCGACCCATGAGCACGCCGAATACAGCGCGGGAAGCCCTGCAGGAGTTCACGGTCTGGCTGGAGACCGAGCGTCGGTCGTCTGAAAAGACAATCGAGGCGTATCAGCGCGACGTTACCCATTTTATCAATTTCCTGGTCGAACATCTGGGCGGCGAGCCGCACGTCTCGGACCTGAAGCGCCTGTCGCGCCACGACGTCGTCGCCTGGCTTGCACGCCGGCGGACAGAAGACAATCTAGCGGCCTCTTCGCGTGCTCGCGCGGCGTCCAGCCTGCGCGCCTTCTACAAGTTCCTCGACCGCAGGCTCGATGCGGCGAACGCGAAAGCGATGATGT
This sequence comes from Hyphomonadaceae bacterium, assembly GCA_036733305.1. GTDB lineage: Bacteria > Pseudomonadota > Alphaproteobacteria > Caulobacterales > Hyphomonadaceae > UBA7672. Next base: position 5,115 of record DAINAT010000064.1, on the reverse strand, counting down.
TCGAGAGCCCGCGGCGACCGCATCGCCTGCCCCGCCCACTACCCGAGAAACTTGCGTCGGAAGCGATCGACATTGCCGGAGATGGCGACGGCGATGACGTCGCCGAATGGATCCTCGCGCGCGACGCTGCGATCCTGTCACTGCTTTATGGCGCTGGCCTTCGTCTGTCCGAAGCGCTGTCGCTAACCGGCAAGGATACGCCTGCGCCGGAAGCGTTGCGGGTCTATGGCAAGGGCCGCAAGGTGCGGATCGTGCCGCTGATCCGCACGGTGCGCGAGGCGATCAATGAGTACGCCAAGCTGTGCCCGTTTCCCGCTGCGCCGGACGAGCCGATCTTCCGCGGGGCCAAGGGTGGCCCGCTCAATCCACGGCTGGTGCAGCGTTTGATGGAAAAGCTGCGCCACCGGCTTGGCTTGCCGGAGACGGCGACGCCACACGCGATGCGTCACTCATTCGCGACGCACCTGCTCGCGAACGGCGGCGACCTGCGGTCGATCCAGGCGCTGCTGGGCCACGCCAGCCTGTCGACGACGCAGATCTACACCGGCGTCGACGCAGCCCGGCTGATGAAGGTGCATGCCGAGGCGCACCCACGGGCCTGAATGGCTATTGCTGTTTCAATGCGCCATCGAGCGCATTCATCATGCACTGACCGATGCCCTGCTGCTCCTCGGGCGTCAGCTTCGAGATTTGCTCTAGCGAGTCCTGGCCTTTCATCTTCGCTTCCATCTGCTTGCACCATTCGGCCGAACCGACGGGCGGGCTGCAGGCAGAGCAAAGAGCGGCGGTTGCTGCAAACGCAGCGATCATTGACAGGCGCATGTGACGTCCCCTGAGTATCCTCGTCCGGAAACAGACTGCGCCTTGCCCCTGATCCAAGTCAATCAGCGCCAAATCACCCCGCCGCTGGGTCGGCGGGCTTCGCGGGCGCAGCACAACCTTTCAACGTCTCTCCCTTCCAGGAAGCGGAGACCGACCAGTGGTATTCACGGTCGCCCAAGCCATCCTTGCAATCTGCACGTGTCAGGGTCATGACAAAGTCGCCTTCTGGCGTCTTGGATGTGAGGATCGTAGCCTTCTCGCCCGTGGATTTCACCGGGGCCTCGCCAACGATATCGCGCTCACCGAGAACGTTGATGGTGGCCTTGTTTTCGGCGCGGACGACTTTCACTCCCCAGAAGGCCGGCTCCATGCCGTTGACCTCCATATCGCCATCAAGCTCCGCGTCGCCGGGCGAACAGGCCGCAAGTAGACCAACGAGGGCGATGGATGCGAGGATGGGTTTCAACATGATCGTCTCCTTATCTGCCTGATCTAGCGCAGCGCTGCCCAAGTCCAAAGCGGCGAAACGCAACCGGCGGCAGGTCGCCCTGCCGCCGGCCCGGAAACAGCGCTAGTTCGGGCGCGTTCCCGGTGAGACATTTGCCCGAGCTGCGGCCGGCGGCGCCGGGGGCGTCCATGCACCGCTCTTTATTTTGCCACCCTTGGCCGAGGTCGCGAGCTTGATCAGCTTCTCGGTCACGTTCGGTTCGAGGCCTTCAGTGTGACCTTTCTGAAGACGGACAACGTCAGCGACGACGCGGCCATCCTTGCAGTTCGGGAAGTTGTAGACGGTCGCGCGGCCGGAGCGCGGATAGTGGCCCCAACCATCCGTGCCCGGATCCTGGCGCGTCGCATCCCAGACATAGCCGGCCTTGGGGTCGATCACGTCTTCTTCCTTCACGCGCGGACCGCAGCCGAACTTGTCGGCGAGTGGCGAGGTCTCACCCGGAATGGTTTCGTATTCTCCATTGGTGAAGATGAAAGAGTAATCGCACGCGCCTCCCGGCGGGCCGGCGGGAGCCGGCGCAGCGGCCCGCGTTGGCGGCGGCGGTTGCGGAACGCCGGGAACCTGCTGGTAGATGGGCAGACCGCCATTGGCGAAGCCGCGGCCGGCCGGCGTGGTCGGCCCGATGCGTCCGCCCGAGAGCGAGATGCGGACATCCACCTTGTCCTTGAAATAGTCGCTGCAGATAATCCGGTTCGACGTCATGCCGCCTTGGCTGTGGCCTGCGAGGACAAAGCGTTCGACATTCGACTTGCCGACAGCGCCAACGACCGAGTCGACGATGTTCTGCAGATACTGGTCATCAGCATCACTCCACACGCGTGTGGGCGAGCCGGGTGTCATGATGACTAGCTTGTACTTGTCCTTCACGTCCATGAACGGCGCGTAGTTGCGTTGCCAGTTGGCGTAGGAGCCTGCGCCATGCAGCGACAGAACCAGCGTGACCTTGTCGCCCGGTTGATAGCCCACGGGGCAATCAAGAAAGTACGTGCGGCGTGTCTTCATCTCGACCGTGTTGCCCGGCTGGGTCGTCACAGGCCCTTCGCAGGACGCATCCGGGCAGTGGTAGACCGGCGGCGCGTTGCAGTTCGTGCCAAGCAGCGTGTTGGGGGTGGCCGTGGGTTGCTGGGCGAAGGCGCTGGCGCTGATGGCGGCCAGCGTACCAGCGGCGGCGAAGCGCCTGAGCCATGTCGTCGTCTTCATGTGTCTCTCCCGGTTCGATGGCGTTCTGATGTGACGCCTATCTGCGATAGACCTTCAGTTCCGCCCGGCCTATGGTCAACCGTTGCGTGTTTCACTTTCTCGATGGCTGCCGGGCTGATCTTGGCGGCGATTGGTGTTAGGCTTTGCGCCATGAGTCTGGACGATAGCTTCTTCCGGATGACTGCTGCGCAGCTCGCTGCCGGGCTGAAAAAGAAGGCTTTTAGCGCGCAGGAGTTGTGCAGAGCCTCCATCGCGCGGATCGAGGCGCTGGATCCGCAAGTCAATGCCGTTGTCGTGAGAGACTTCGAACGCGCGCGGAATGAAGCACGAATGGCAGATGAAGCGCTGGCTCGCGGCGAGCAAAGAGCGCTGACCGGCATTCCGATGACCGTGAAGGAAAGCTTCGACCTGCGCGGGCATCCGACGACCTGGGGCTTTACAAACCATAGCGAGCATGTGGCCCGCGAGGACTCGCTGACGGTACAAAGACTCAAGGCTGCTGGCGCGCTGGTGCTGGGCAAGACCAATGTGCCGCCGGCGCTGGGCGACTGGCAGTCGGCCAATCCAATCTACGGACGCACGAACAATCCTTATGACCTCACGCGCTCGCCCGGCGGGTCGTCGGGCGGAAGCGCTGCAGCGATTGCGATGGGCTTTTCGGCGCTGGAGATGGGCTCCGATATCGGAGGCTCGATCCGGGTGCCAGCGATGTTCTGCGGCGTGTATGGTCACAAGACGAGCTACAACCTGATCCCGCAGGGTGGACATAGCCCGGGTGGGGCGCAGCTGGCCCCGCCTCTGCTCGGCGTGATCGGGCCGATCGCGCGGTCGGCTGCGGACCTCGCCCTGGCGCTCGATGCAGTGGCCGATCCGGACGCTGAATCGCCGGCGAACAAGCTGGCGATGCCTCTGCCGCGGCATGAGCGGTTGGGGAGCTTCCGGGTTTTCGTTCTCGATCATCATCCCACCGCGCGGGCGGACAGCAATATCTTGGGCGCGCTGGAGAAGCTGGCCGACCAACTGACCAAAGAAGGCGCGATGGTGGCGCGGCAGTCGAGCTTGCTGCCGGATCTGAATGTGCAGTGGAAAACCTATCAGTCGATGCTGCATACGATCATCACGCGGGGCGAGGCGAACCCGGCGCGGCCGCCGATTTCGGCGCATCAATGGTTCGATCTTCTCGATAACCAGCTGAAGATCCGCAAACAGTGGGCGGACTTCTTCCGGCATTTCGACATCGTGCTCTGTCCCACCTTCGGGACACCGGCATTCCCGCACACGGACGAGCCAGACTGGCGGAAGCGGCCGCTGGAGATGGATGGCGAACCTGCCAATTTCGGATCGCAGCTCGGCTGGGCCGGGATCGCGACCGTGGCCAACCTGCCCTCGACCGCTATCCCGCTGGGTCTTAGCAAGGATGGCCTGCCGATTGGTATTCAGGCGATAGGGCCGTTCCTGGAGGACAAGACAACCATCGCTTTCGCTGGCATGGTCGGCCATGAGATCGAGCCGCCAGCGATTGCGCTCTGACTACCAAGTCCGGGCGCCAGCCGTTCGCGTGATCTTCGGCTTTGCGAGCAGCCAGACACCGGCGATGGTCAGCGCCATCGAGACGATGTGCGGCCAGCCGAAGGGCTCGTGCAGGATCATCACCGCCGCCCATGCCGCAACAACCGGACCGACGCCGCCGATGGCGCTCATCCGTCCGGGGCCGATGCGCCCGATCGCTTCGGCGATCATGAAGCTAGGAATTACGGTGCAGAAGATGGCGAGTACGAGGGCGAGCCAGTAGCCGTTCGCCGTGACCGGCGGCGGTGAGTGGAACGCCATGTCGATGCCGCTCTGCGTGAGGAAGACGATCGAAGCCGCGCTCATGCCGAAGGCAGTGAAGAGCGTGGAGCCCATGCGCGAGATGATCGGCTTCGAGGCCGTGACATAGACCGCATAGATCAGCGCGCCGGCGAAGATGAGGCCGCCGCCGAGCCAGGCGTTGGCGCCCTGATGGCTGATCTCCGCGCCGAAGAGGACGGCGACGCCGACATAGGCGAGGATCAGCGCGATGACGTGGCGGGTGGTGATCTTGTCCTTCAGGAAGAAGAAGGAAAGGCCCGCAACCATCGTCGGGTAGATGTAGAGGATCAGACGTTCGAGCTGCGCCGAGACGTATTTCAGCCCCTCAAAATTGAGCCAGGACGACAGGCAATAGCTCATGATGCCGAGGCCGGCAGCGAGCGCGTAGGTCTTGAGCGAGGGCTGCTTCTTCAGGCGCATGTACGCGAAGATCCCGACCGCCAGATAGACTGGCAGCGAGAAGGCCATGCGCAGGGTGAGAAGCTGCGAGACGCCGATGCCTTCAGCGAAGGCAAGCTTGATGACGACACCCTTGAGCGAGAAGAGAGCTGCGCCGAGAGCTGCAAGGCCGACGCCGATGGCGCGGTTGCGGGCTTCGTGATCGACAGTGTTCGCTGGCGGCAGTGCCTCGGTGGTCATCTCAGTCTCTCCACTCGTCCCTTCGGTCTTCGGCAGTTCAGGGCGGAGAGAGCTGGTCGGGACGAGGGTCGCCGGCGCTTCCGCCGCCGGCCCTG
>DAINAT010000063.1:0-19175 GCA_036733305.1 Hyphomonadaceae bacterium | reverse complement strand
AGGGCCGTGGCTTCGACGTTCCGCTCGCGCGTCGCCTTGCCGGAGTTCACGTCGATCGCGACCAGCGCTTCGGTCTGGTTGATCACGATGTAACCGCCTGACGGCAGCTGGACGGTTGGCGAATAGATGCCTTCGAGTTGATCTTCTACGCCCGTCATGACGAACAGAGGACCGTTGTCCTCGTGCTGCACCACTTTGCGCGTGTGCGACGGCATCAGCATTTTCACGAAGGTACGGGCCTCGGCGTAGGCCTCGTCGCCTTCAACGATGATGCGCTCGACGTCCTTGTCGTAGAGGTCGCGGACAGCGCGCAGAACCAGGTGGCCTTCCTCGTGGATGAGGGCGGGGGCCATCGACTCCATCGTCTTCCCGACGATCTGCTGCCAGAGCTTGGTCAGATATTCGAAGTCGCGGCGAACCTCGTTCTTGGTACGCTTGGCGCCCGCGGTACGAACGATCAGGCCAGCGCCACGCGGAACGTCGAACTCCGACGTAATGGCTTTCAGGCGCTTGCGATCCGAAGCGTTGGTGATCTTGCGGGAGATGCCGCCGCCGCGCGACGTGTTCGGCATCAGGACGCAATAACGGCCGGCCAGCGAGAGATAGGTGGTAAGCGCCGCGCCCTTGTTGCCGCGCTCTTCTTTCACGACCTGCACCAGCATCACCTGCCGGCGGCGGATCACTTCCTGGATCTTGTACTTGCGCTGGAAGAGGGCGTTGCGGCGGTTCTGCTTGCGCTCTGCTTCTTCTTCCGCCTCTTCGTCGTCCTGCTCCTCGGCCTCTTCGTCGGCCGAGCCATCGCTGTCTTCGCCGTCCGCCTCAGCGATCAGCGCTTCGCGATCCTCTTTGGGGATCTGGTAGTAGTCCGGATGGATCTCGGAGAATGCCAGGAAGCCGTGGCGATTGCCGCCGTAATCGACGAACGCCGCCTGCAGCGACGGTTCTACGCGCGTAACCTTGGCGAGGTAGATGTTGCCGCGGAGCTGTCTCTTGTTCCGCGCTTCGAAGTCAAAGTCTTCGATTTGGCCATTCGCTACGACGGCCACCCGGGTCTCCTCCTGGTGGGTCGCGTCGATCAGCATGAGCTTGCTCATGTGGGGAAACCTCTTGGGAAATGCAGGCGGCGCGCGAAAGCGCGGCTCCAGCCTGCGAAATGTTGACATGGTCAGGTGACGGTGGGGCCGTGCGTCCGGTCGGGCTGACTGAATCTCGCGAATTCGCGTTCATAATTGCCCTAGCCATGGAGGCAGCGATAACGCGGACCTCCGAATACGCACGAAACCGACTAACGCCCTCTACGATATAAGTATTTCGGAATTGCATCGCGAGGGGCGCGAAAGACGGACACTGGGGCCCGGCTTGGACTCACCTATGCACCTATTGGGGCTGCAGGGGAAGGGCTCTGCCCCATACCCTCGGTTATCCACAGGCTGTTCATGGCGCGGGTTAAGCTAGGCAATTGTTTTGTTAAGTTTTAATTGGTGCACGGCCGGTTTTGCCCGACCACGCCGAGGCGTTTGACCTTCCCGGCCGTGTTGTCGACGTCGAAATAGATCTTTCCGTAGTCGTAGAGCGTCGTTTCTCCCCGCGTTTCGACGCAGCGGGGTTTCCCGAAGCTGGCGCGGGCAAAGATTTGCTCCACGCCCGGCCGAACGCCTGAGCCTGTGTGGAAGCGGGCATCTTCCGCGATAATCCAGTAAACTTCGTCCTGTGCCCCTACCGTCAGGCCGTCCTCGAAGGTGTACGTCGTGGCGTCCGTACTGGGAATGGGAGTCGTGCTGGTCGGGTTTCCCTTAACGTAAAGCAGGGTGGCAAGCGGCATGCCGATCTGGATTTCACCGATGCGCTCTCCGGGCACAACTAGATCGTCATCCAGCGTCAGGGGCCCTGTCGCACAAGCACTCAATGCAATTGTCGTAAGGGCGAGCAGGGCGGGGACGACGTGCGCAGCAAGCATGGCAGACAAACTCTCATCACTCGCCCCGCCAGCGGTGTGAATGACAGGTCAGCCGAAAAATCGTCGGAAGTTGAGCGTTGTCAGCGATCCCAACGAACAGTTAACGAGCGTGGACTATGCGTTAGTAAAGGGCAGAAGCCCCCATTACGAAGCCTGAAGGGGCAGTCAGAGTTGCGCGCGTGGTTGCTGACAGTATTGTCGGTGCTGGGGCTTTGTGTCCTGGCGAACTCCGCCTTGGCGGAGCCCCCGATCGGTCGCGTGCTTTCTGTGAAGCTTGGCGGTGAGGGGGAGGCCACCCGGGTTGTTGTCGAGACCGACACTCCCCTCAAATACCACGTCTTTATGCTTGCAGCTGGCACGCAGCGGGTCGTGATCGACCTTCCGCGCGTGCGCTGGTCAATCAATGGTCTGACGTCCGAGTCAGGCACGGGCAAGGGCCACGGCGTTGTCGCCGGTTATCGTTACGCCCAGAACACCGCAACGACGTCTCGCCTTGTTCTTGACCTCGCAAAACCTGCGCTGGTGACGCGGGAGTTTGTTCTGGCCCCGAAGAACAAGAATGAGAACCACCGCATCGTTCTGGATCTGGATATTGCGTCAAACGCAGCGTTCGCAGAGGCTGCAACCGGCGATAATTCGGGTCCGCAACCCGTTGCGCAACAGTCAGTCCGCAAGCCCCTGATCGTCATCGATCCGGGTCATGGCGGAAAGGACCCGGGCGCTCTTTCCAAATCGGGTATGCGCGAGAAGGACATTGTCCTCGATGCAGCGATCGCACTGCGGGAGGAGTTGCTCAAATCAGGCCGCTACGACGTTGCCCTGACGCGCTCGACCGATGTGTTCATCGAGTTGGAGGATCGCGTCACCAAGGCCCGCAATCTGGGTGCGGATCTCTTTATTGCGCTCCACGCTGACGCCGGCTCCAAGGCGACCACCAGCGGCGCTTCCGTCTACACGCTGTCGCCTGAAGGCGAAAAGCGGGTGGACGGCGCGCGACGGAAGAATGACTGGATACTTGATGTGGAAATCGACTCTTCCCGGCCCGAAATGGTCAATCAGATCCTTGCCGACCTGGTGCAGCGGGAAACAAAAAACCAGTCGGCTCGCTTTGCTCAGATGCTGGCGCATTACATCGCCGAAACCGGTTGGCCTACACTTCAGAATACGCACCGTAAGAAGGGGCTGTACGTGCTGCTAAGCCCCGATGTGCCCGCTGCGTTGCTGGAAATGGGGTTCATAACGAACGATCTCGACGCCGAAGCGATGGCATCGCCCACCAAGCGCAAGAAGCTGGTTCAGGGCGTTGCGCACGCGATCGACCAGTTTTTCGACAACCAGACGCGGCTGGTCGCGGCGAAATGATCGCGTAGGTGTGTACCGGCTGGTGCTGAACCTATGCCGGCGCTGCAACCGCGACGGCGGGCCGCAGCCGAATACAAAGCCTTCACGAAGATGGGCTGAGTTTAACCCGTAATAGCCCTGTTACCGGCGGATTCCGCGCCATAAAGTCACCTCAAAGAGCGGTGATTCCCGGGTCATGCGTTTGCGACGGCTTTGCCGTTGCGCAGTCGGCGCCAGAACAGGCGCATAGCGGTGAGATAGCAGCTGCAGATGTCTACGTGGAATTGGAGAGCGATCCTCATCGGGACTGGCGTCACCTTGGGTGCGCTCTTCCTCGGCGCGGTCGGCTGGTTCTTTGTTGTGACGCAGAACCTGCCGTCCGAAGACGAACTGGCGAACTACGAACCACCGATCATGAGCCGCGTACACGCAGGCGATGGAAAGCTCGTCGCCGAGTTTGCGACCCAGCACCGCGTCTACGTTCCGTCCGAGGAGCTTCCCGACCAGCTCGTGCAGGCCTTCATTTCGGCTGAAGACAAGACCTTCTTCGAACACTCCGGCATCGATCTTTGGGGCATGTTCCGCGGCACGGTGATCAACGCGCTGCAGGGCAAGCGCATCACAGGCGGTTCGACGATCACGCAGCAGGTCGTGAAGAACATGCTTGTCGGCGATGAGCGGTCGGTTGACCGCAAGGTCCGCGAAGCCGTTCTGGCGATGCGCATCGAGAAGAAGCTCTCGAAGGAGCAGATCCTAGAGCTCTACATGAACGAGATTTATCTCGGCGGACGCTCTTACGGCGTCGGTGCGGCCGCACTGAACTATTTCGGCAAGTCGCTTGGCCAGCTGACCCTAGCCGAATGCGCAATGCTCGCAGGTCTTCCGCAAGCTCCGGGCAAAGTGAATCCGTACACAAACCCGGAAGCCGCAATCGAGCGCCGCAACTACGTCATCGGCCGCATGGTTGCCAACGGCTATGTCGACAAGGCCGCGGGTGATCAGGCGCTCGCTGAGCCGCTTAAAGTAGTGAACCGTCTCGATACGGACGAGAACCAAGCCGCTGCCTATTACGTCGAAGAACTTCGCAAGGAGATCCTCGCGCTTGGCGATCAGAAGAAGCTGACTGGCATCGACAGCCGCGGTGCTGCTGAGAAAGCCTTCCTCGAAGGCGGTCTCTCGATCCGCTCGACGCTCGATTCCAACCTGCAGCTGATTGCCCAGACCGCTCTCCGCGCCGGCCTCGAAACGTACGATCGTCGCCACGGCTGGCGCGGTCCGGTCGGCAAGCTTGATGCGACCGACGATTTTGAAGCGCAACTCAAATCGTTTGCGAACAACAAGGACAACAAAGCCAAGATCGCTGGCGGTGGAAACACCTGGCAGATCGCAGTTGTACGCACGGTCGCCAAGGATGGCGTGCGCCTCGGTCTCGCCAGCGGTGAAGCAGGCACGCTCAGCCCCGACGACGTGAAGTGGTCCAATCCGCTGAAGCGTGATGGTGGTGGCACGGGCCTCAAAGTCGGCGACGTCATTCAGGTTTCGCGCGATGCAACGCCTGATGTTTCGACGCAGCTGATCACCGACTACGGCGTTCCGAAGAAGGCCGCGGCGAATGCGCCCTGGCGTCTGCGTCAGGTTCCCGCGCTGCAGGGTGCGCTGGTGGCGATGGACCCGCACACGGGTCGTGTCTATGCGATGGCTGGCGGCTACTCCTTCGAACGCAGCCAGTTCAATCGCGCTATCCAGGCCAAGCGCCAGCCGGGTTCGTCGTTCAAGCCATTCGTCTATGCGGCGGCGATGGAGCAGGTCGATCCAGCCACGAACACCTACAAGTGGACGCCATCCTATCGCGTGCCGGATATCCCCTACGTGTCGTGCGATCCGAACCAGGCGAAATGCTACAAGCCGACCAACTACTCGGAACAGTTTTACGGCCTGACCACGCTGCGTGTCGGCGTTGAGAAATCGCGGAACGCAATGACGGTGCGCCTCGCGTCCGAGATCGGTTTCGACAAGGTGTCGGCCATGGGCGAGAAGATGGGCATCTACGACAAGCTGCCGCCTTACGAGTCGATGGCGCTCGGCGCCGGCGACACCACCGTGATGCGCATGGCTGTCGCTTATGCGGAAGTCGTCAACGGGGGCAAGCAAGTTGCCCCGGTCATGTTCGATCGCATTCAGAACCGCTATGGCGAGACGGTCTACCGCACCGACCAACGGGCATGTGCGACGTGCGTGGGTGAATGGAAATCCGGCATGCAACCGCCTGAGCTTCCCGACGAGCGCAAGCAGGTGATGGACCCGATCACGGCCTACCAGGTCGTCTCCATTCTGGAAGGCGTCGTTCAACGCGGCACGGGTACGATCATTCGCGCCGTGGGCAAGCCGGTCGCAGCTAAGACGGGTACGACCAACGACCAGTTCGATGCGTGGACAATGGGCTTCAGCCCGGACCTCGTGGTTGGCGTGTGGGTCGGTTTCGATAGCCCGCGCAACATGGGCGAGGGTGAGAGCGGTGGCCGCGTGGCAGCGCCTATCTTCCGCGACTTCATGCTGGCGGCTCTGAAAGATCGCCCTGCCGTTACCTTCCGTATCCCGGATGGTGTCGAGCTGGTCGAAGTCGATGCGGACAGCGGCTGTCAACCGGCGCCGGATACGCGCCTCATTATCACGGAAGCGTTCCGCCCAGGTTCGGCTCCGACCGATCGTTGCTCTGTGCCGGTGGGCGCGGATGGTTACCGCGTCGATTACTCCAAGATGGGCGCTGGCGATGAATCCGCGACGTCCACGCGCGATGGTCAGGTTGTTGGCCAGCCCGCCCCGGATGCGGTCACCACCAGCAACCCGGCTGATCCGAGCCAGCCGCCTGAGAAGCCCAAGGAAGAATTGACATTCCAGGACGGCAACTACTAGACGCTGGCGTTCTTTACCGGGCGGCTTATGCCTCCCGGCCTTTACCGCGCAGCGCGTGCCGCTGCTGAAAGCAAGCCTATGACTCCTGAACTCGAAAACATGGTCGAGACGATCCGGCAGTCGATCAGCTTGCTGCGGAGGCGTCTTTGACTGGGGTTTCGCTGAGAAACGTCTGGCCGAACTGAACGCGCTCTCTGAGCGTCCGGACTTCTGGAACGATCCCGTCAAAGCCCAGCCGATGATGCGGGAACGCAACCGCATCGAGTCTGCGATGGACGATATTCGGATGCTCGAGCGCGAAGCGAATGACGCTGTCGAGCTTTGGGAGATGGCGGAGGCGGAGGGCGATCAGTCAGCGCTGGCGGAAGTCGGCGCAAGCATCCGCTCGGCGGTGGGCAAGGCGAAAGACGCCGAGCTGAAAGCCCTGCTGTCCGGCGAAGTCGACGCGAACGACTGCTATATCGAGGTGAACTCTGGCGCAGGCGGAACAGAGAGCCAGGACTGGGCGTCGATGTTGCGACGCATGTATGTCCGCTACGCCAACGCTCACAACTACAAGATCGAAGAGATCGACGAGCATTCCGGCGACACGGCCGGTATCAAGTCGGCGACTATGCTGATCAAGGGCGAGAACGCTTATGGCTGGCTGAAGAGCGAGAGCGGCGTGCACCGTCTCGTGCGGATTTCGCCTTACGACTCCAACGCGCGCCGCCACACCAGCTTCGCCTCTGTTTGGGTCTATCCGGTGATCGACGACACGATCGTCGTCGACATCAAGGAGAGCGACGTCCGGACGGACACCTATCGCGCCTCGGGCGCCGGCGGTCAGCACATCAACAAGACGGACTCGGCTGTGCGTCTGACCCATGCGCCGACTGGCATCGTTGTGGCTGTGCAGGCTGAGCGTTCACAGCACAAGAACCGCGCCAAGGCGTGGGACATGTTGCGCGCCCGGATCTACGAGATGGAGTTGAAAAAGCGCGAGGCTGTGGCGCAAGCCGAAGCCGACTCCAAGACCGAGATCGGCTGGGGTAGGCAGATCCGCTCCTACGTTCTGCAGCCCTATCAGATGGTCAAAGACCTGCGCACCGGCGTTCAAACGTCAGATACGCAGGGCGTGCTGGACGGGGACCTGGACGAGTTTCTCGCAGCGTCGCTATCGCAGAAGCTGGGCCCCGAGACCGTCGTCGAGGACCTCGACTAGGCTGCCCAGAAAAGACCCCAATTGAGCTGCTTGCGCTGACCGGTCATATCGATTATCGATAAATCAAGGTCAGGCGGTTGATTCCGCCCTAAAGTGGCGGAGATGGTCTGTGCGGAACTACTATTCATTTAGTTTGGCGTCAATCATCGCGATTGCGTTGGCATCGCCTGCGCTGGCGCAAGAGTCGCCGGCGCCTGCCACCGTGGCCGATCGGGAAGGGGTGATCGCCTACACGCCAGCTGATTTCGCAGCCGCGCGCCCCAACACCGCGCTGGACATGATCCAGCGTCTCCCGGGCTTCACCTTCGACGGTGGCGAGCAGGTTCGTGGCTTTGCGGGCGCTGCCGGCAACGTCCTGATCGACGGCCAGCGTCCGACCATCAAAACAGACTCACTGAGCGACACGCTCAGCCGTATCACGATCAGTCAGGTCGAGCGGATCGAAGTCATTCGCGGTAGCGTCCCGGGCATCGACATGCAGGGCCGTACGGTTGTTGCGAACGTCATCCGCAAGAAGGCTGACACCTTCCAGCAAGTGCTAGGCGTGCGCAGCTTCCTTTTTGCCAAGACCGGCAAAACGATCCCCGGCTGGAACTACACGGCTACGCGCCGCGTGGGTGAGCACCAGTTCGAGTTCGGGCTCAACCGCGGCGTCTCAATGGATGACTCTGTCGGCGCAGGCTGGCGGACCACGATCGATCCAACGACGGGAAATCTCGATCTGTATGAGAACTCCCGCACAGAGGGGGATGGCTTCTCGCACGGCATCCGCGGCAACTACAAAGGTCCGCAGTTCGGCGGCACGCTCTCGCTCAACGCGCTCGTTTCGGCGGACGAATTCAAGAACGAACAACGCTTCATCGCGCCGATTGTCAGTGACAAGAACTATGTCCGTCGCTCCGCCAACAAGCGCGGTGAGCTGGGCGTGAACTACGTCACGACCCTGATGTCCGACCTGGAATGGGAAACGCTCGGCCTGTTCAAGTTGTCCAGCGGCACGCTCGACTCTACGGGGCGCGTGGCGGATCTATCTGGCGGCAATCCGGCCTCGTCGCAGCTCTTCCAGGTCGATGCCGAAGCCGGGGAGCGTATCGGTCGCTCGGTCCTGCGTTACAAGATGTCCCCCGAACTGTCCTTTGAGGGCGGCGGGGAGATTGCTTACAACTATCGCGATCAAGACGTCGCACTGACGATCAATGGCGCGCCGATCGCGCTGGATTCGTCAGACGTGCTGGTTGAAGAATTGCGCGGAGAAGTCTTTGGGCAGGCTTCCTGGCGGCCTTCCAAGGAATGGTCGTTCGAGGCCGGCATTCGCGTCGAACGTTCGAAGATCGAACAATCCGGAGACATCCAGAAGTCGCGCTCGTTCACATACCCCAAGCCTCGCCTGCTGGCCTCGTGGTCGCCCAATGAATCCGACCAACTGCGCATCCGCATAGAGCGGGAAGTCGGCCAACTCGACTTCCAGCAGTTTGCATCCGAAGTCGATCTGAACTCGGGTCTGCAAAGCAGTGGCAACTCGGATCTCGAGCCGAGCAAATCCTGGGTCTACGAGGCCGCCTATGAGAAGCGCTTCTGGGAAGGCGCCGCTGCGGTTCTTACCCTCCGCCATGAAGATGTGTCCGATGTTTCGGATCTCTATCCGCGACGCGTGCAGGTCGACACAGACAATGACGGCGTGCTGGAGACGATTTTCGTCGAAGGTCCGGGTAACATTGGCGATGGCACCAACGATCTCGTCCAGTTCACCCTGACGCTCCCGTTGGCCAAGCTGGGCCTTGAGGGCGGGGAGCTGAAGGTCGATACGATGTGGCAGAACAGCGAGGTCACCGATCCGCTGACGGGCGATAAGCGCCGCTTCTCCGAGCAGCGCCCCGAGAAGATCAATGTAAACTTCCGCCAGGATCTGCCCGAACTGAACCTGACATTTGGTCTTGGCTGGTTCGGCGGTTGGCGCGAGAGCTACTATCAGGGTACGGCAATCGAGAACCTGAAGCTGCGTGATTTCTTCAACTCGTTCGTCGAGTGGAAACCGGAGCCGGGCTTCACGCTCCGCGCCGAGCTGAACAATTTCGATGCCTACAGCTTCGACATCGAGCGTCGCGTCTATGGCGGCCCGCGCGATGTAAACCCGCTCAGCTACATCGAGACCGAGCGTCGCAACTCGCAGGTCCTGGGTCTTCTGAGCGCCCGCTGGACGTTCAATTAGAGCTTGTTTGACGGATGGTCAGGAAGGGGATTCGCACTCCTCCCTGACCTCCGTTGGGCGGCTCAGGCCAAAACCCGACAATTGTATCAAAAAATACCGCTAAATCAGAGCCTCAGGCCTGTGGATCAACCGTTTGAATCGTTTGTGTGGCGGCGCACAAATGGGCTAGAAGAAAGCGTCGAATCCCGGCGGCGCCGCCGCCCCTTATCCGGACGTTTTCTGCTTGAGCGATACACCTGAAAAACCGGCTTCTCCCGAGGCCAATGGCGCGGGCGAAATCGCACCGATTTCCATCACCACCGAGCTGAAGAAGTCGTACCTCGATTACGCGATGAGCGTCATCGTCTCGCGTGCGCTTCCGGATGTCCGCGACGGCCTTAAGCCTGTTCACCGCCGTATCCTGTTTGCCGCCTACGAAGGCGGCTACACGCATGACAAGGCGTTCCGAAAGTCCGCCAACATCGTCGGCGACGTGATCGGTCGCTGGCACCCGCACGGCGACCAATCGATCTATGACGCGCTCGTTCGTATGGCGCAGCCATTCTCCATGTCGCTGCCGCTGATCGAGGGGCAGGGGAACTTCGGCTCGATCGACGGCGATCCGCCGGCCGCCATGCGGTACACGGAAAGCCGCATGGCGCGCGTCACTGCGAACATGCTGGACGATATCGACAAGGATACCGTCAACTTCGAGGACAACTATGACGGCTCGCGCCAGGAGCCGACCGTCCTCCCGTCCAAATTCCCGAACCTGCTGGTCAACGGTGCAGGCGGCATCGCCGTCGGCATGGCGACCAACATCCCCCCGCACAACCTCACCGAGATTATCGACGCCACAATCGCGCTGATCGAGAACCCGGCCATCGAAGACATGGCGCTGCTCGACATCGTGCCAGGCCCAGACTTCCCAACGGGTGGACTGATCATTGGTCGGGCTGGCTCGCGCAACGGTCTGATGACCGGGCGTGGCTCCGTCATCATGCGCGCCAAGACGGATATCGAGACGCTGAAGGGCGGTCGCGAAGCGATTATCGTCACCGAGGTTCCCTATCAGGTGAACAAGGCCTCGATGGTCGAAAAAATCGCCGAGCTTGTGCGCGACAAGAAGATCGAAGGCATTTCCGATCTTCGTGACGAATCCGACCGCAACGGCATCCGCGTCGTGATCGAGATCAAGCGCGACAGCTCCGCCGACATCGTCCTGAACAACCTGTTCCGGCTGACGCCCATGCAGACATCGTTTGGCGTCAACATGCTGGCGCTGAACAACGGTCGGCCGGAACTGATGACGCTGCGCGTCATGCTGCAGGCCTTTATCCGTTTCCGCGAAGATGTGGTCGCACGCCGCACCAAGTTCGAGCTCAACAAGGCTCGCAACCGCGCGCACCTGTTGATCGGTCTTGCGCTCGCTGTCGCCAACATCGACGAGATCATCCGCATCATCCGGTATTCAAGCGATCCGGATGCCGCTCGCATCGCGCTGCTTGAGAAGCCGTGGCCTGCAATGGATATGGCGCCGCTGATCGGCCTGATCGCCGACCGCCGCACCACGTTCAACGAGCAGGGCGAGATCCGTCTTTCGGACGAGCAGGCGCGCGCCATCCTCGCGCTGCAACTCTCGCGTCTCACCAATCTCGGTCGTGACGAAATCGGCAAGGAAGCCTCCGGGCTCGCCGAGCAGATCAAGGACCTTCTCGATATCCTGTCATCGCGTGCGCGCGTGATGGAGATCATCAAGGGCGAGCTGACGGGCATTCGCGACAAGTTCGGCGTTCCGCGCCGCTCGGAGTTCGTTGAGGCCGATCTCGATCTCGAAGATGAAGCCTTCATCGAGAAGGAAGACATGGTCGTCATGGTCACCCATGGCGGCTATGTGAAGCGCACAGCTCTATCGGCTTACCGTACGCAGAACCGTGGCGGCAAAGGCCGCGGCGGTATGGAAACCAAGGAAGACGATTTCGTCATCCGCCTGTTCTCTGCCGATACGCATACCGAGATCCTGTTCTTCTCTTCGACCGGCATGGCTTACAAGCAGAAGGTCTGGCGTCTGCCGCTGGGCGCGCCGAATGCTCGTGGCAAAGCACTGATCAACATCCTGCCTCTGAAGCAGGGCGAGCGTATCACCTCCGTCATGCCGTTGCCGCAGGATGAGGAAGAGCGCGCCAAGCTGAACATCCTGTTCGCCACCAAGTCTGGCGGCGTGCGACGTAACCTGCTGACGGACTTCCTGTCGGTGAACCGTGCCGGCAAGATCGCCATGAAGCTGGACGATGACAGCGACGCCATCGTCGACGTGCAGCTCTGCGCGCCTGAAGACGACGTCCTGCTGACGACGGCCCTCGGCCAATGCATCCGCTTCTCGGTCGAAGATGTTCGCGTCTTCACGGGGCGCACCTCAACCGGCGTGCGTGGCATCAAGCTCGGCGCAGGCGATGCGTTGATCGCGATGAGCGTGCTTGGCCAGATCGACGTTACGCCGGCGGAAGCCCGCGCATACCTCAAGCGCGCGAACGCAGCTCGCCGCGCCGAAGGCGACGAAGCTGTCGAGGAGGCGGAAGAGGATACCGCATCTGACGGCGAAGATGGCGGCGGTTCGGCGGAAGCCAATGGCGAGGTCGAGCTGACGGACGAGCGCTTCGAGCTTCTGTCGGCGGCTGAACAGTTCATCCTGACCCTCACGGAAGAGGGCATGGGCAAGCGCGCATCGGCCTTCGACTATCGCCGCACGGGAAGAGGCGGGAAGGGACTCATCGCCCACCGTCTGCCCAAGAATGGTAAACTGGTCGCGTCCTTCCCGATCGGGGGCTCGGACGAGATCATGGTGGTGACAGATGCGGGGCAGCTGATACGTTGCGCCGTGGATCAGATCCGCATTGCGGGACGGGCGACTCAGGGGGTTCGCGTGCTGCGCGTTGCAGCAGGTGAACGGGTGGTCTCCGTCGAAAGGCTGGAGGACCAGAGTGGCGACGAGACGGCCGGAAAGACGGGCGGCGGGTGAACCGCGTCCGGTTCGGGGTAGCGCGACCAGCAGGGCAAACCTGAGCGGGCGAAGCGTCAAACGAATTGGGCTTTATCCCGGTACGTTCGACCCCATCACCAACGGTCATCTCGATATCATCGGCCGGGCTGTGAAGCTGGTCGACAAGCTGATCATCGGCGTCGCCATCAACGAAGGCAAAGGCCCCCTCTTCACGCTGGAAGAGCGCACCAAGATGGTGCTCGATGAGGCTCGGAAACTGGCCAACGGCGTCGAGATCGAGGCTCGTCCTTTCGACAATCTGCTGATGCATTTCGCAGAGCAGTGCAACGCCCAGATGATCATCCGCGGGCTGCGGGCCGTTTCGGATTTCGAGTATGAATTCCAGATGGTTGCGATGAACCAGCGGATGAATGACGAGATCGAAACCGTGTTCCTGATGGCTGATCCCCATCACCAGGCCGTGTCTTCGCGACTGGTGAAAGAGATTGCGCGGCTCGGCGGAAGAGCCGATCTATTCGTCCCAGAAGCAGTGCATGAGAAACTGCTCGCCAAGTATGGGCCGAAAAAGGGCAAGTAAGCATGTTCCGTAATGTTGTGATGGCGGCCGTTGGCGCGGCCGCGCTCGCCTGTACCGGTGCGGCTTGGGCTGGACCGGCTGATGATCCTGCAAACTGGCGCAAGGTCGATCCCGAGAACCTTCTGCAGTTCATGATCAACAAGCAGGAAGTGCTGATCGAGCTTCGCCCCGACATGGCGCCCAAGCACGTCGAGCAGGTGAAGAAGATCACCCGCGACACCAACTACGACAAGCTGCCGTTCCATCGCGTGATCGATGACTTCATGGCGCAGGGCGGCGAGGTCTACGCGATCTATCAGGTCTACCCGCGCTACCCGATGCTGAAGCAGGAGTTCACCTGGCAGCGCAATCCTTCCAAGCAGAAGGTCCAGTGGTTCGGCCAGACGCCGGGCGGCGACAAGCTCGGCTACCTGGAAGGTTTCGTGGTTCAGGGGCAGCCAGACGAGATCGCAGCGATTTCCGATCCGCCGGTCGCGAAGACCTGGGGGGTGCATTGCGCTGGCGTCACGTCGATGGCGCGTGCGAATGATCCGGACAGTGCAGACACGCAGTTCTTCCTGATGCGCCATCCGCGCGTCGGTCCGGAAGGGCTGGATCAGAAGTACACCGTCTGGGGTCGCGCGCTCACAGGCGTCGAGACGATCCAGGCCATCAAGGTCGGCCCGACCGAGACGGACGGACGTTTCGCGAACGCCAACCAGGCGGACAAGCTGACCAAGGCCATGGTTGTGGCCGATATTCCGGAAAAGAAACGTCCGACGGTCTATGTACGCCGTACGAACGGACCTGAATTCGCTGCGACCCTTGCCACCCTGACGGCGGCTGACCCATATGAGGCCTGCAAACTACCCCCCGTCGAAGTCATCGTTGAAAGGCCTACCCCGTGAGCGCAGCTGACAAAGAGAACACCCTGATCCTCACTCTCGACACCGGAACGGTGACGATCGAGTTGCTGCCGTCGAAGGCCTTTGGCCATGTCGAGCGTATCAAGGAACTGGTGCGTGAAGGCTTCTACGATGGCGTGGTGTTCCACCGCGTGATCGACGGTTTCATGGCTCAAGGCGGCGATCCGACAGGGAGCGGAATGGGCGGCTCCAAGAAGCCGAACCTGCGCGCCGAGTTCAATGACGTCAGCCACCAGCGCGGCGTCTGCTCGATGGCGCGCTCCAGCGACCCGAACTCGGCCAACAGCCAGTTCTTCATCTGCCTCGACGACGCTTCCTTCCTTGATCGCAAGTACACGGTCTGGGGCAAGGTTGTGAGCGGCATGGAAGCGGTTGACGCGCTGCCGAAAGGCGAGCCGCCGAGCAAGCCGGGCAAGATCGTCTCTGCTAAAGTCGCGGCGGACGCCTGATCTTCCAGACAAGCAATATGTTCAGGGCGGCCCTTCGGGGTCGCCCTTTTCGTTTGCGTTAGTGGGCGGTCTCGGGCTGGCCATTCGGGCGATAGATCGGCGCCTCTTCGAATGCGATCGGGGGCGGCAGCGGTTCAGCCGGTTTGCGAACATTTCCGTCATCCAGCCACGCGGTTTCGTGCGTCATGCGACCGGTCAGGTTGGGCACGATGTCGGCATAGAAGAGATTGAGTTCGGGCGTCTTGTATTGCGCGCCAGCTCCACCCTCAGCCTGCAGTTCGGGGGCGGATGGGCGTTCGACTTCGAGTACGCCATCATTGCAGCGCGCTGTGACAGCCTTCGCGATGATGGCTGGTTCGAGATCTGATGCATCCTTCGCGCGAGCCGCGCCGCGATGATCGCCGCGCGCTGAGAGCTCGTCATCCAGCGTCCAGCGCAGTGGGTTCACGCAGGCGAGTGGCTTGCCCTTTGACGAAGTGATCTTCCAGTCGGCGGTCCATACCGGCGACTGCTCGCGGAAGCGGGTCGCATCATCGCCCGCGAGGATCGTCTTCCATCCCACAATGCATTGGACCTGGTCGTACTGGGCGCACAGCGGTTGCCTGACAGCCTTGCCCGGAAAATCTGCGGGAAGAGCCGCGTCGATTACATAGGCGGCGGCCAGGCGGCTCTTCAACGGATCGGTCTGGAAGCGATCAGCGAGCAGGCGCTGCACATATAGCCCGCCCTGGCCGACGCCCGCGAGAACCACACCGCGATAACGGTTGTCGTTTGCCATATACGCGTCGAAGGCGCGGAGGACGTCGCTATAAGCAAGCTCGAACGCGCCGTCGCCTTCGCCGCCTACATTCAGTTCGGAGTGTAGCGCGGCCTGGCGATAGAGCGGAGCGTAGACGGGGCCAGCCTGCATGAAGGGGCCGGCATGGTTCGGAAGGATACGCTCCTTCAATCGTTCGAGCGCTTCGGCATTGTCTGTCGCGACGTTCCAGCCTGCGTTGGAATAAGCGCTGGCAGGGGAAACAAAGAAGGTGTCGATGCCCCACGGTTTCTCCCATCCCCCTGGCGGCGGTTGGGCGGGGCGGAGGGCCCAGCTTTCCTTCTTCGCGTAGTCGAGCCGCGTCGGGGCGGCCTCGGCATTGAAGCGGCCGGAGGGCGTAATCGACATCCGGAAGAGGGCGTCCTGGAAGAACACGAACCCGGCTATGCCCGCCACGACCACGGCGGCGCCTGCCATAAGCAGTATGCGGCGGATTTTCGGGTCCTTGAACATGGCCGGTAACTAGAGCCCCACAGCTTTATCCGAATGGATAAGTCTCACCTTCTGACGCGTCTATGGCGGTCATAGGGCGCCCATTCCCCCGGCGAGGCAGGAAACCGCGTGGGCGGGAGACCTTATTCACGCCACACGCGACTGGAATCAGGCGAGAAGGCTAACGGAGGATCAGGGATGCCGATAGGCAAGCCGTCACAGCCAGGTCCGTCTGAGAAGGCTGGACCACTCACGACCCTGCGCAACTGGTTCTTCGCGGGCGTGGTCGTGGCTGCGCCGATCGGGATCACGATCTGGCTGATCTGGAGCTTCGTGTCCTTCGTGGACATGCACATCAAGCCGCTGATCCCGCGTCAGCTGAACCCCGAGACCTATCTGAATTTCGCGTTGCCGGGCCTCGGCATTGTCGTGGCCGTGGTGGGGCTGGTCGTGCTGGGCGCGCTGGCGGCGAACCTGATTGGCCGGTGGGCGCTTCGGTTGGGCGAGCGGCTGGTCGCGCGGGTGCCGCTGGTGCGGTCGATCTATGCCGTGCTGAAGCAGGTGATCGAGACCTTTGCTTCGAGCGATGCGTCTTCGTTCAAGGAAGCGGTGCTGGTCGAGTATCCGGGCAAGGGGCTCTGGGTGATCGGGTTCGTGACGAGCCGGACGCCGGACCCGGAGATTTTGAGGACTGTGCCGGATGCTGTCGCCGTTCTTGTGCCGGCATCGCCGAACCCCGCGATGGGGCAGTTGGTGTATGTTTCGCCTGAGCGACTGCGGAAGCTCGAGATGCCGGTCGAGAAGGCTGCGAAGCTGATCATCTCGTTCGGCATTCTGAACGAGCCTTCGCCTGAGGCTTCGGCCAAGTAACTACTCGCCCTCCGCAATCGTCGACGAGAGACGTGGCGCGAAGAGATCGCGCACGCGGCGGACGGCGGCGCCGCGTGCACCTTCGAGGCGTGGATCGGCGGCGAGGACGGACTTCGCGTCCGTGCGCGCGGTTTCGATCAGGTTGGCGTCCTCAGCGATGTTGAGCACGCGGAAGGTCGGCATGCCGGACTGGCGCAGGCCGAGGAGGTCGCCGGGGCCGCGCAGCTTGAAGTCTGCTTCCGCGATCTCGAAGCCGTCGGTCGTCTTGCGCAGAATATCGAGGCGTTCCTTGCCGCCTTCGGTTAGCGGGGCCTGATAGAGCAGGAGGCAACTGGAAGCCTTCTCACCACGGCCGACACGGCCACGGAGCTGGTGGAGCTGGGCGAGGCCGAACTTCTCGGCGTGTTCGATGACGATAATGGTGGCTTCGGGAACGTCGACGCCAACTTCGATGACGGTGGTGGCGACGAGCACGCCCGCTTCGCCGGTGCGGAGCTTGTCGAGGGCTGCGTCGCGATCCTGCGCCTGCATGCGGCCGTGGACCATGGCGACGGGCGCGTTGACGATGCCGGCGAGGACATCGCGGCGGGCGACGGCGGAGGCGTCGCCTGCGTCTTCGCTATCGACGGCGGGGCAGATCCAGAAGGCGCGCTCCCCGCGATCAACGGCGCGGGCGACGGCAGCCATGACTTCGTCGATGCGCGTGTCGGGCACGGCTGCGGTGGTGACTTCCTGACGGTTGGCGGGCTTCTCGCGGATGACGGAGATGTCGAGGTCGCCGTGGACGGCGAGGGCCATGGTGCGAGGGATGGGTGTTGCGCTCATCACCAGCATATGGGGGCTGGCGCCCTTGGCGTTCAACTTCATGCGGTCTGCAACACCGAAGCGGTGTTGCTCGTCGATCACGACGAGAGAGAGCTCGGGGAGATCGACATCGGATTGGTAGAGAGCTTGTGTGCCGGAAAGGACCTGGACTTTTCCGGTGCGGACATCGTTGAGGATCGCTTCGCGCGCTGCGCCTTTGTCGCGGCCGGTGAGGGCGGCGACCTTGATGCCGATGGGGGCGAGGAAGCGGCCGATGGCTTCGGCTTGCTGGCGCGCGAGGACTTCGGTGGGGGACATGAGGGCGGTGACGCCGCCGTCGGCTGCGACTTGTGCTGCCGCCAGTGCGGCCACGAGGGTTTTGCCGGAGCCTACGTCGCCTTGAATCATTCTTCGCATGGGGACGGGGCGGCCCATGTCGATGGCGATTTCGGAGTAGGCGTCGAGCTGGGCGCGGGTGGGCTTGAAGGGCAGGGCTTCGATGATGTTACGTTCGACGCCGATGGCGCGCGGGATGGCGCGGGAGAAGCGGCGTTCGCGGGCTAGTCGCGCCTGGCCCATGGCCATCTCGCGGGCTAGGGCTTCGTCGTAGGCGAGGCGCTGGCGGGCGACTTCGAAGCCTTCGGGATCGTAGACCTTTGGTTGATGAAGGCGGAGCAGGGCCTGCTTGAAGGCGGGCCAGTTGTTGCGCTTCATCAGGTGGGGGTCGATCCACTCGTCGAGATCGGGGATGCCTTCGAGCGCTGCAGCGATGTATTTGCGGAGGGCTTTCGCGGTGAGGTTCGCCGTCATGGGATAGACGGGTTCGACTTCGGGGAGTTCGTCGTCCTTGTCGGGGCTGATGACGTGGTCGGGGTGGGTGATCTGGCGGCCGCCCTGATAGTCGTCGATCGTGCCGGAGACCATGACGTCTTCGCCGACCTTGAAGGTGCGTTCGAGCCATTGGTTGTTGGCGCGGAAATAGATGAGGGTGAGGAAGCCCGTTTCGTCGCGGAGCCGGACGCGGGTTGGCCACTTGCCGCGGCTGAGGGTGAGCTGGTCGACGGTGGCGGTGACGGTGGCGATTTCGCCGATCTGCAGGGCTTCGATCGAGGCGCGGTTGCGGCGGTCGATCCAGCTGGTGGGGAGGTGGAAGAGGAGGTCGAGCCAGGTTTCGCCGCCGATCAGGCGGGCAAGTACAGGACGTGATTTCGGGCCGACGCCGGGAAGGCTCGATAGGTCGTTGTAGAAGGGATAGAGGACGGGGTCGCGCATTGCGCCGCGATGTTAGCCGGTTTGGGGCTGGCGTGCAGCTGCGTTCTCGCAGGTGCGAGGTGGGGTGGGGTTGGGTTTTGGCGCGCCGTTAGTTGGTTGGCGCGATTTGAGCGGGCGTTATGCTGCTCGTCCGGGTGCGAGCCGGGGTGCAGGGCTGCTGGTGCAGGCCTGCTGCGAGCATCACCCGGGGCGCTCTAGGTCCCGACTTGCGTCGGGATGAGCGGAGTGAGGGTGGTGCGAGATGGAGAGAGCGAGCGTGTTGCTCGGCCTCAGAGGTTTCAACGGTTGTCATCCCGGCCGCAGCGAAGCGGAGAGCCGGGAACCATTGCGATGTGAGTCCCACCTGATGAATGGGTCCCGGATAACGCTTCGCGTTTCCGGGATGACAAGCGGTGAGCACGCCCTCGTCCTTCGACGGGCGCACGCTTCGCGTGCTGCTCAGGAT
>DAINAT010000062.1:0-19238 GCA_036733305.1 Hyphomonadaceae bacterium | reverse complement strand
ATAACCCCGGGCCATGGGGGTGCGGGATTTGGGGTGGAGTATCCCCCAACTTGCGCGGGCAACGTGTTGAAATCAGACGGGACGACGTTTCATTGTCCTGCAGTTCTGCATCA
The DNA here is from genome assembly GCA_036733305.1 of Hyphomonadaceae bacterium. Taxonomy (GTDB): domain Bacteria; phylum Pseudomonadota; class Alphaproteobacteria; order Caulobacterales; family Hyphomonadaceae; genus UBA7672. The sequence goes on along the minus strand of DAINAT010000062.1, from coordinate 19,125 downwards.
CCACTATCCCCCAGTTCCGGCGTCGTAGGGTGCATCAACGATGCACCGCACCGCCGGCGGCCTGCCACGGTGCATCGTTGATGCACCCTACGGGTTTAGGGTTGGTCTTGGACAGCGGGACAAGCCGCCCCTGGGTCCCGACTTTCGTCGGGAGGAGCGGGGCGAGGAACTGGCGGTGGTGGGGGGGGTGCATGGTGCATCGTTGATGCACCCTACGGGGCAGCGCTTGCGCCCTACTCTGCTTTTGCGTCGCAGCCGGGGGCGGTGGTGACGGGGTTGCAGCGGGTGATGGCGCCTTCGGGCAGTGTGGCGGTGTAGCCGCCTTCGAAGCGGGGGTCGGGCCAGAGGTAGTCGGTGGAGATGTATTGGGCGCCGGTGGCTAGCGCGGTGTCGCGGCGGGTGGTGGTGTTGGTTCTTGCTTCTTTCGTGTCGGCGTCGGCGCGGGTGCGAATGAGGAAGCCTTGTTTCACGAGGGCCTGGATTTCGGCTTGCTGCTGTTCCGGCTCGTTCATGGTGAAGTAGGCGGCTTCGGGCGCATCCGGGAATGTCGTCATGAAGGCGACGCGGCCTTCAAGGTTGGGGTGACCTTCGGCATAGGGTTTGTTGGCTTCGGGCGAGAGATCGATGGTGAAGATGATTTTTCCGCGCGCTTCGCCGAGCTTGGGCCAGCCGGTGGTAGTGACGGCTTCGCGAAGCGTTGCATGCGTGCCGCGGACCTTGTCCGGCGTGATGAGCTGATCGTCGGAGAAGACCGAGCGGATTTCAGCGTCCATGCGATCGAAGGCTTCCTTGCCCCAGGGCAGGACTTTAGCGGCGCCGGGCCATGAGATGCCGGACGACTTCGGATTGATCATCATCAGGATCGGCGTGTGGGTCGGATGTGCATCCGACCATGCCTTCACCTGCTTCAGGCAGTCGGTGAACAGCAGGCAGTGCGAGCGATAGTCGATGTCGCTGACGTGGATGACCTTGATGCCTGGCTGGGACATGACGGTGAGATCATAGTCGGGCGGCGTGACGCCCTTCTCTGCCAGCAGCTTGCGCGCGAGCGGCGTGGCGAAGAGGCCGCCTTGCGGATCGTCCGAAGGATCGAGTTCGATCTGGCGGGCGCCTTTGTCGAGCTGTTCGGCAAGCGAGCGGTGCGCGTAATCGAGTGTGATGGCGGCGTCCGGGTTGCGCTCCTTAATGAGCGCCATTTCCACGTCCGGGATCGCCTCCTTGTAGGAGTTGTGCGTGCCCATCGACTGAAGCTGGTTGATGGCGACGTTGGCGTCGATCCATTTGGTTGCGCAGCCCGGGAGGGCGGCTTCGGCGGCGCTGGCGGAGACGGCTTTCAGATCGCATGTCGCGGCGGCCGTCTCATTGGCGGGCGTATCTGGCGTGCAGGAGGCGGCCATGACGAGGGCGATCGCGAGGATTGCGAAAGCGGGAACCCAGATGGCGACGGCAGTGCGCTTCATGGTCGGACCTCATGCGGACGCCATGAGATTTAGGCGGAGTTCCAAGTCAGTCCGATGACACAGGATGGCGCAGGAGGGGCGCATGATGACGCGCGCCGTAACGTCACGTTCGTTATGTCACACCCCAGAAACGGGGGTTGTCCTGTCGGTGGAATTCACGGTGGCGATTGGGCAATCGCCGGCCGATTGCTCCCGCCTACGCGGCGCTCGCGGCCTTTGAAGACGGGGCTTGGGAGGACTGGGCTTGGGCGGCCTGGCCGACGAGCTTGTAGAGGCCGCGGCGATCCTGCGTCGGCTCGAAGGCTTGCGAGGAGCCGACGAGGGTTTCGGCGGCGCCGAGCATGAGGAAGCCGCCCGGGTTCACGGAGGCTGCGATGCGATCGAGCACGGCGGCCTTGGTCGGCGCGTCGAAATAGATGAGCACGTTGCGGCAGAAGACGATGTCGAACTTGCCCATGCCGTAGTTGGCGTCGATCAGGTTGAGCTTCTTGAAGGTGACCTGCTGGCGGAGGCGTTCGGAGATGCGCCAGTGATCGTCCTGCTGGGTAAAGTAATGCATCAGCATCTGGATCGGCAGGCCGCGCTGCACTTCGAACTGCGTGAAGAGGCCCTGGCGGGCGCGCTCGAGGCAGCGGTCCGAGATGTCGGTGGCGACGATCTCGACGGGGACGCCCTGCGTGAGTGCGGGGTTCTGATCGAGCATCATGGCGATGGAGTACGGCTCCTGCCCTGTCGATGAGGCGGCGCACCAGATGCGGATGCGGTTGCCCTGGCGGGCCTGGCCGAGGAGCGGGAGGATCGCTTCCTTGAGGTGGTCGAACGGGGTCTTGTCGCGGAAGAAGAAGGTCTCGTTCGTGGTCATCACGTCGACGAGCTGGCCGATGAGGCGTTCATCGCGACGGGCGCGGATGACGTGGATCAGGTCGTCGATGGAGGGAAGACCTTCCTTGCGCGCGAGCGGCGCGAGGCGGCTTTCGAGCAGGTACATCTTGTCGCCGGTGAGGACGATGCCGGCGCGCTTTCTGAGAAGCTGAGAGACAAACTCGAAATCCTGGCTGTTCACGCAGCTTCTCCCATCATCATGCGCAGCGCGAGCTGGCTCAGTTCCTTGAGAGGCTTCACAGCCTCGGCGTGGCCTGCCTGTGCGACAGAGCCTGGCATTCCCCAGACGATGCTGGTGGCTTCGTCCTGGACGATGACACGGCCGCCGGCTTCAACGACTTTGCCGGCGCCGGCGCGGCCGTCATGGCCCATGCCGGTGAGGACGACGCAGAGGAGGCGCGAGCCGTAGGCGGCTGCGGCGGATTCGAAGAGCGGGTCGGCGGCGGGGCGGCAGTAGTTCACGGGCTCGCCCTGGTCGAGGTGGATCATGCGGCCGGCGGGGACACGGGCGACGCGCATGTGGTGGTCGCCGGGGGCGAGGAGGACCGTGCCGCTGGAGAGGACGTCGCCTTCGCGGGCTTCGCGGCAGTGCTTGCCGATGGCGGCTTCAAGCTTCTCGGCGAAGACAGGCGTGAAGGCGGCGGGCATGTGCTGCACGATGAGGATCGGCGCGTCGATGCGGCGGGCGATGGGGGCGAGGAAGGCGGGCAGCGCGGTGGGGCCGCCGGTGGAGGCTGCGACCAGCATGGCGGCGGGTGGCGAGGCGTGAAGCTGGCCGGGACGCAGCTTGATGGGGGCGGATGGCGTCGTGGCTAGGCGCTGCTCTGCCCGTTCGCCGAGGGCCACGATCTTGTCGAGCAGGTCGTTGCGGTAGCTGTCGACGCTGCCCATGGCGCTGGCTTGCGGCTTGGCGATGAAATCGGAGGCGCCGAGGGCGAGGGCCTTCACGGTCTGCGCGGCGCCGGCGGCGGTGAGTGTGGACGCCATGATGATGCGGGCATCGGGGGCGGCCTTGCGGAGCTGGGGCAGAGCTGTGAGGCCGTCCATGTTCGGCATCTCGATGTCGAGGACGATGACATCAGGGTGAACGCTGGCGGCGTCCTTCACGGCTTGCGCGCCGTCAGAGCAGGCTTTCACCAGCTCGACGCGGGCGTCTTCGTCGATCCAGCGGCGCATGAAGCCGCGTACGATGGCGCTGTCGTCCACGAGCATGACGCGGACGGGGCGGTTCGTAGCGGGCTGGCGGAGCGCGGCTGTCACTGCATCCAATCAGACGAGGCCGACTTCCGAGAACTTGCTTTCGATAATCTCGGAGTCGAACGGCTTCATGATGTATTCGTTGGCGCCCGAGCGCATCGCTTCGGCGATGTGGCTCATGTCGTTCTCGGTGGTGCAGAACACGACGGTCGGACGATCGCCGCCCGGCTCGCGGCGGAGCGCGCGAAGGAAGTCGATCCCGTTCATGACCGGCATGTTCCAGTCGAGCAGGATCGCATCCGGCATGGTCTTGCGGCAATTCTCCAACGCCTGCTGGCCATCGGCCGCTTCGTCGGCTTCAAAGCTAAGGTCTTCGACGATGCGACGCGCAACTTTGCGCACCACGCGGCTATCGTCCACGATCAGACAGCGTTTCATGCTCGCCCTCTTCCAAAAGCCGTGGTCACGCCGCGGCAGCAGCATCCTCGGAGCCTGCGCCAGCCAACATCCGGTCAATGTCCATTATGACCAGGAGGCGGTCCTCAAGGCGGTAGACCCCGCGAGATACGCCTGACCATGTCGCGTCAAGGTTAACGGGGTTTTGCTCCATCGCGTTTTCTTCGAGCCGAACGACGTCTCCGATCTCGTCGATTATCAGTCCAAAGCTCTCGCCATGGCGCTCCACGCCGATGGCCAGACGCTGCGAACCCTTTGATTTCGTTGAAGAAGGGAGGCCGAGGCGTGACCTAGCATCAATCGCCGTAACGATGCGTCCACGAAGATTAAGAACGCCAGCGATTTCCGGCCCCGAAAGAGGCACCGGCGTCATCGCGGCGGGCCGGAACACGTCATGGATCTCGGAGACGCTGACCCCGAACATCTGGTCGCAGATTCGGAAGGTCACGAATTCACAGGTGGTCATGCGGCTTCCCCGACACGGATGGCCCGTTCGATTGCATCCAGGAGTGCGTTGCGGTCTGACTTGAGCACGGTCGACGTGTCGCGACGGCTCGACAGCGCAACGATCCGGGCGGAGGTCGCTTCGGCGAGTGCGTCGGGCGCGGTTCCATCGGCATCGGCCAGAACCACGTCATAGGCCTCATCCTGGGTAAGGCGGCCACGGGCTTCCTGAAGGTCGGAGGCGACGGTGACATCATACCCCGCAGCCGAGACCATTGGCGCGAGCATGTTGCGGAAGAACGGGTGGGCGTCGACCAGCAGCACGCGCTTCTTCGTGCGGGTGGCATCGACCTGGGCGACCGCCGCAGCCCAGCCGGGCTCGGCCATGCTGAGATAGTGGCTGATATCGATGACTTCGGTCGATTTGCCTTTCAGAACGGCAGTGCCGAGCACGCCTGGAGCGCTGTCGCTGAGCTGGATATCGAGATGTTCTTCCACGATGTCGAGGATGGCATCGACCGCAAGACCGATGACGATATCGCCCTGGCTGAAGACGAGCACCGGTTGCCTGCCCTCGCTGCGGATCGTGCCGCCGGCAGCAGCGATCGGCATGAGACGGCCACGATACTGCACGACATGGCCACGAGCCGTCATTTCGAAGGTGGAGGCGTCGAACTCCTCGAGCCGCGTGACCAGCGCCAGCGGGCAAGCGCGTGGTTCCGTAGTACCGGCAGTGAAGAGAAGCAGGCTGGTGCATTCTCCCGAGCCTTTGAGCGCCGCTGTGGCGGTGGCGCGAGCGGCGTCTTCCAGTGCGCGGCTGGCGGCGCGATCGGCCCCGGAGACGGATTTGGCGACGCCGTTTGGATCGAGGATCATGATGACAGCGCCATCGCCCAGAATAGTTGCGCCCGAATATTCGGACATCGAGCCAAGGCGCTTCGATAGCGGTTTCACGACGATCTCTTCCGTATCGAAGACTTCGTCCACGATGAGGCCAAAGCGAGTATCGCCCACCTGCATGACAACAATGCAGGCGTGATCATTCTCGTCGACCTCTTCGAGGCCAAGGATATCCGACAGAGCCACCAGCGGCAGGAGGCGATCGCGCAGGCGCAGGATACGCGTTGCATTGATCTGCTCGATCTTGTGCTCGCAACGCTTGCCCGTGCGGACAAGTTCGAGCACCGAGAGTTGCGGCATGGCGAAGCGATGCTCGCCAACGCCAACGATCAGCGCCTTGATGATGGCGAGCGTGAGCGGGATCTTGATCGAGAATGTGGTTCCATTGCCCTGGCGCGACTTGAGATCGACGGCCCCACCGATCAGTTCGACATTGGTTTTGACGACATCCATGCCGACGCCGCGGCCCGAGATATTCGTGACTTTGGCAGCCGTCGAGAAACCCGGCGCGAAGATCAGACGGTGTATCTGCGCGTCGGTCATCGACATGGCTTCGGCCGCGTCGATGATGCCTTTTTCAAGGGCTTTTGCGCGGATGCGATCTGTCTTGAGGCCTGCGCCGTCGTCGCTGAGTTCGATGATGATGTGGCCGCCTTCGTGATAGGCGCGCAGCTTGATCGTGCCTGTCTCGCTCTTGCCAGCGGCGACACGCTCGGCGGGCGTTTCAACGCCGTGATCGCAGGAATTGCGGATCATGTGGGTGAGCGGGTCCTTGATGAGTTCGAGGACCTGACGATCGAGTTCGGTCTCCTCGCCTTCCATGACGAGTTCGAGCTTCTTGGCGAGATCCTGGCCTGCGTCGCGGACGATGCGGGGGAGCTTCTTCCAGGCCGAGCCGATGGGCTGCATGCGTGTTTTCATCACGCAATCCTGCAGCTCGGCGGTGATGCCGGAGAGGCGCTGGAGCGGCGTCTTGAATTCGCTGTCGCTGGTGGCGCGCAGCATCTGCATGAGCTGGTTACGCGTGAGGACGAGTTCCGAGACCATGGTCATCATGGATTCGAGAACGTCGACATTCACGCGGATGGTGCTGGCGCCGATGCCTGCCTTGCGGTCTTCATCGTGTTCGACGACGGGTGCGCTGGAAGTCGCGGGTTTGGCCTGAGTTTCAGGGCCATCGGCGGAGCGGAAGGCGGCTTCGAGTTCGGCGAGGGAGACTTCGCCGGGGCGCAGATAACGGCCCTGATCCGCATCCCAGAGGCCATTGTCTTCGCCTTGCCCGTCTGCGGCAGCAGCGGCGGGAGCCCCCTTCGTCGACTCGAGTTTGACGACGACTGGCGGCGGCAGGCTGGATTGCAGGCTGCCTTCGGCGGCGTCTTCCAGCTGAGAGATCAGATCGCGGTCGTCGCCTGCAGGCTCGGTCTGGGTGTCTGCGAGGTGACCGAGGATCGTCTTGATGCGGTCAATCGAGGCGAGGATGAGGGTGACGGCCGCAGGCGTCACATCCAGCGCACCGTCGCGGAATTTGCCCAGCAGGGTCTCGCCGGCATGCGCCAACGATTCCAGACGCGGGAGGCCGATGAAACCGCAAGTGCCCTTAATGGTGTGAACCAGACGGAAGATATTGTTCAGGGTGGCTTTATCGCCCGGACAGCTTTCGAAGCGGACCAGTTCGACGTCCACAACATCAAGGCTTTCGCCGGTTTCTGTCAGGAATTCACTGAGCAGGTCGTCCATGGGCATCTATCCGCGATCCCGCACGCCGGAAATTACGTGCATCTAGCAAATAAATGCTGGAGCATTAAACATTCGGTGAACGCTGTGGGGTCTTTGGAGGGAGGTCGGGTCCGGGCCTAGTAAGCCGGGAGTTCACCCACCGCCACCAGAGCGGCGGCTTGCGGAACCATGCGCGGCTCAAGCGTAAAGCCGCTTTCGTGGGCCAGAACGCTGGTGAAATAGGGCTGGACGGCGCCGCCGCCCCAGCCGCCGCCGGGCTCGTTGCCCTTCAGGGCGTCGAGGACTTCGGACTTGAAGTTCGAGAACTGGCCCAACGCCTCTACGTCAAACACAAGCTTGCCGCCCTGCTCTCGCGCGCCGACCTTGCAGGTGCCGCGGGCGGCGGGGTCGATCATGATCAGAGTGATGTTCATGAGCAGGCGCATCTGGCGGTTGGAGATACGGTTGGTTTCAACCTGCCAGTCGAGCTGGGTGCGCGAGTTGGTGGCGAACAGCTTCACGAAGAGATCCTTCGCCTCGCCGATATTGCAGAGGTTGTCGTTGAGGGCCTGGCTGCCCAGCGCATAGCGCATGAAGCGCAGCTTGGCCTCGAGCGTGGCGAGGCCGGCGCGGAGGGACTTCTCGCCTTCGACCTTCATGGCGGGGCCCATGCTGTCATCGAACAGGAGTTCGCAGCTCTGGAGCAGAGAGGTGAGCGGGGACGCCACATCGTGACAGATGCGCGACGCGACGTATGCCGCAAGTTTGGAGGATTCCATGGTGCCTCAGCTCCCGCCCTGAAAACGAATCGGAAGCTAGCGGTTTCGACTCAACTGCCCAAGCGGGAATTAGGCCTCATCCGAGTCCTGTTCATTGCCAATTTTTTCGTCGTGGCCGGAGCGGGACGAATAAAATGACAAGGCAAACAAGCCCACGGACAACAGGACTGTGGCCGTGGCGCCCAAGGCAAATGCGAAGACGAAATGGGCGTTGGGAAATTGTCCGCCAAGCCAGCCGGTCCAGGCGAGGATCACCATGATGGCGACAGGCACGAGGACGAGCGCGAGGGTGATGATGGTCTTGGCGGACATCGGAACCTCGGACGACCAGCCTCATGATGCAGAGCGGCCCCGGAGGTGATCCGGGGCCGCCAAGTTTAACACAGATGTGGACGCCAGTGTGAACCGGAGGCCGCTACGGCTTTTTGGTCCACGGCTCGCTTGCGCCCGGCTTCACGACTTCGCCGGAGGCGGCGCGGGCGATGTTCTTCTCGGCCATTGCGGCGGCGACGACCTGGACGCTGTCGCCGGTCTTCTTCGAGATGTCCGAATAGACCTGCAGGCGGCCGGCATTGGTTTCCGATACGCGGCGTTTGAGATCGGCCGAGGCCTTGCCGTTGTCGGCGATGCCCAGATAGCCGTCGAACTGTTCGCCGACGATGCCCTGAGCTTTCGCCTGCTCGATCGCGGGATCGGCGGCGTAGGCCGTCATCAGGACGGTCGCGGCGAAGAAGGCGGCGAACCAGGTGGTGATTTTCTTCAGCATGCTCATGACAGGCTCCTTATATCCCTGCCTCAGAACAGATCGGGATTTTTGGCGATCGCGTCCTCGAGGTCCTTGTCGAGACGATAGCGGACCTCCTGGTCGATCTTGACGTTCAGGTTGATGGTGATCGGCTTGTCAGACGCCTCGATCCTCACGGTCGGGGTGCAGGCAACCGTTCCCAGCGCGACGGCGGCCACCAGGGCTGGCGCCAGCGCCCTTGCGATTGGGAGATCGCGGTTTTGCATTGGTTGCTCCATGCTTATCCCGTGCAGCCTTGCCTCTCCTGAGGGGTTCGTCAATCTGGCGGTCACTGCTGGTCTCCGGTCACTTGACCAATCGCTGTCCGGATATCGGGCTGGCTGGTGGTCGATGTCAGTAGTCTGACTAACTCGCTATCGATGTCGATGTTCAATTGGAATGGCTGCCCACCGAGTACTTTGGAGTTGGCCCCCAGTACACTCAGGCTCATGACCATCCGTCCTGCAAGATCACCGTTAAGTCCCACTTTCAGCACCTGGTAGCGGAAGTCCTTCAGCGCATCGAAGACCATCTTCGAATTTGCATCCGCCTGGGCGGCTGCGTCGCCGGGCGAACCTGAATACTGGATAACGCCGCCGTCTTTCGTAGCTTCCAGGGTAGCATGGTCGATCGTGGCTGAACCCGTTCTGAACACGACGGGGAAATCACCTCCCACAATTCCGACAAGTTTGACGTCGGGCAGTTTGAATTGCTCAACCAGCTTTGCGAGATCCCAATTCACGGCCTGGGCGACGATGCGGTTTTCCGTGCCTTCGGTAAAAGCGAAGTCGACGGGCTTGATGCGGATGAAGCCGCCGCCGAAGGGCCACTCCGCGCTCTGCAGGCGGATGGCGCTGAAGCCGATGAGCTGGAACTTGATCGTCCCCTTCTCGATCGGCAGGCCGAGCGTGACCTTGTCGAGCGTGATCTGCTGATTGGGCGCGGACTTCATGTTCACGAGATCCGCGATCTCGACCTTGCCCGATACGCCTTCGAACACACCGGCGGATGCGAGCGTGAAGCCGAGCTTGCGCAGGTCGATGCTGGCGCTCGCCTTGAAGCCTGTGCTGGTCCACGAGGCTGCGCCGGCGATGTCGCCACGGCCCGTGACGGCGGCGGGACCGCGCAGCAGCGGTGAGAGATCGTAGGGCTGGAACTGGCGCGGCACGAAGATCAACGGCGTGGGCGCGAAAGTGAGCGAGCCTTCATTGTTCTCGAGGCTGTGCTTGCCAGTGACGTCTGCGATCTGAATGCCGGACTTTGCCAGCGCGAATGCGCCGTGGAAGTTGGCCACGCTGTTGCGGAGCGTAGCGTCGCCTTCGAACTTCAACTCCTCGAAGCGCCTGCCATCTTCTTCCGACTTCGGGTCGATGATGCGCATGGCGATTTCAGACAGCGAGCCATCAAGCTTGTCGCCCTTGCCGCCAAGATTGAATTTACCGTGGAGACCCGCGACCGTGGCTTCATCGGCCTTCGCGTTTGCATCCTTGAACGCGCCAGCGACTTTCCAGCCATCGCGAAGATCGAGCGTGCCGGCGATGTCGCCAACGCTGATCGGAACCTTGCGCTCTTCGATCGTCATATCGACCCGGGAAGGCGCCATGTCGAAATTAGCGCGGAACCCATTTTCCGCGCGCCAGTTGATGCCGACTGCGCCGAGGTTTGCTTGCGCAGTCCACGCGCCGCCGTTGACCGGAATGCTGATAGCTTGAAGGTTGCCGCGACCAACGATGCCGTCATCGACGCGCTCAGCCAGACGGCCTTGCGGTGCGTAGCGGAGCGCCGCGCCACCGAACTTCGTGTCGCCATAGCTGGCGCCGGCCCACTGGATGATCATGCCGTTCGGCGCGTCGGCCGTGAACGTCTGGCGATCCCAGACGGCATCGACTTCACCCGTGGCTTTTGCGCCTTTCCAGACACCGCCACCCAACGAACCATCAAGATGAACGGTGAGCTGGCCATGGGCTTTGCCGGAAGCCTCATCGGAGCTGAAGCTGAGATCCGCAAATTCCGCTGCGAGTATGTCGGAGCCGACCTTCCAAGGCTTCAACGAGAGCCCGCCCGCGATCGCGACCTTTTTCCCGGCACCTGCAGCGCTTGCGACGTTGAGTGAAGCCGTGGGGGAGCCACCGCCTGCAAGGTCCAGAGTGCCCGCTGCATTCCAGCTTCCGCCATCCGCAAACTTGAGGGACGCCACTTTCTGTTGTCCCGCCGGAGGCGTGAGACTCAGTGAGAGACCGCTCGCCGCCTTGATCTCGCTGCCCGTCATCACCGCGACTTCTATGCCGCTGGTCGGGGCGAATGACGCGGACCACGGAACGACTGCGTCGAAATTGGTCGCGGCTTTATCGACTGCACGCGCCGCCGCGCCGCCGAAAACCGGGAGAGCCGCTTCAAGCGGCAACGAGATCGCATCGACGATCTGCTTGCGTTGCGTGGCAGTGACGAGACCGGCCTTCACGGTTGCCGTGCCTTGTGCGACGCCAGCGACACCTTCGACAATCTCGACGACGCCAGCTAGCTCGACGCGGCCCGCGCCGGCTTGCGGCGACTTCATGTCGTCGACTGCAAGTGAGATTGTGCCACCCGATTTGCCGCCACCCTTGGGCTCGACCAGAGCGTTAAGTTCAGCTTTGCGCCAGCCAATGGCGCCCACGGCGCCCTCGCCTGTGCTGGCCGATAGCTGCAGTTTGCGCAGACCTGCGAGCAGCTTGGCGACATCGAGCGCCGCAGGATCGATGGCTGCAGACTCGATGATGGCGGATGCTTGAGCGCCGGAGAGCTTCGTGTCTTTCACAGCGACAGCGCCCAGTGTTGCGGAACCTTCGCCCTTCAACACACCGGCATTCTGTTCCAGCGTTGCATCAATCTTGACGTCAGAGACGCTGGTGTCGGTTGCTTCAAACTTTGCGAGATCGAGCTTGGCGTTGGCGGAGATCTGTTGATTGGCGACGGTCGCCTTCAATTGACCGCCGGCGAGTTGCAGCGTGGCGCCCGACAGGCCGAGCGTTGCAGCCGGCGCATTCAGATCGACAACGAAAGCATCCGGGCCCGTCGCCTTGATCGTACCGACAGCCTGCACCGGGCCAGACAAAGTCTCGCCGATGATGGTGATTTTCTTGAAGTCGAATTGCGGCAGCGGACCGGGCTTCGCGTCGCTAGGCTTCGTGAAGTTGGTGACCGCTGTATCAAGATCTCCGAGCAACGGCCGCTTGCCGGTGAGATCAAGGCGCATGACGAAATCATCGCCACCAACAAGTTTCGGACGCGGCGTGAAGGGATTGTCCCAGGCAAGATCGATCAGGATTTCGCGGGCGCTGATTGCCGCAGCCGGAGCATTGGGCGCGCGGGCGTCCAAAGCAGTTAATGTAATGCCACCGAGGTCGAGCCGGGTGATGGAGAGCTTGCAGGCAAGCTTCTGCTCAGCACAAACGCCGTGCGCTATTGCCTCGGCAATGGACTGCCGAAACAGCAGGAGGCCTGCGACAAAAATCGCTAATAAGGCGAGAACTAGGCCTATTATGCGACGTTTCGAAGCTTTTGGACCTTTCGGATCAAGTTTTTCTTCAGTCATTCGGGTTCAAAATATGCATTCGTTCTTGAAGAAAGACAGCTTAGCGTTTTTATTTGGCGTTCTCGTGCCGCCGCTTTGATATTTCAAAACGGGGATTAGTGGCGGGCCAAATATCCGTTCCGCAAGGAACTATTCGGAGCACCCATGAAAAACGGTCGGTTTGATTGGGGGATGGGTGCGGCTGCGGCCGTACTGATGGGGACTGGGCTGGTTGTTGTGGGTGTGAATGCACGCCCGGTCGAAGCAAAAGTGATCGACACAACTCCCGATCCGCGACTGGTCGCGGCATCATTTACGAGCGCGGACGACATCTCTGATCTTTCAAGCGAGATGAAACGCGTTTCGGTTCTGCGCAACGAAACACTGTCGAGCGTGCTCGATCGCATCGGCGCTTCGCGCGAAGAAGCGAACGGCGCGGTGTATGCCGCTAGCCAGTTCGTCGATCTTCGCGGCATGCGCCCGGGCGACGATGTGACTGCGTGGCTCGAGACCGGCGCTGACGGCGCGGCGCGCCTGATGGGCGTGTCGTTGCGCCCCGCAGCGGACAAGCAGGTTCTGGTTTCGCGCGGCGTTGATGGCACGTGGACCTCGCATGAGCTGATGGCGAAACTCTCGCCGGGCATCAGCTACATTTCGGGCGACGTTGACCAGTCGATCTATCAGACGGCGACGCAACTTGGCGCGACTGACCAGCAGATCGTCGATTACGCTGACATCTTCGGCTACGACATCGACTTCCAGCGCGAAGTGCAGACCGGCGATCACTTCGGCATGCTGTACGAAACGTTCGAGGACGAACGCGGGCAGCAGGTGAAGACCGGCCGTATCCTGATGGCGACCATGGATGGCGCCGCGCTGACCAAGACCTTCTATCGCTATACGCCGTCTGACGATGGCCAGGTCGACTACTTCGACGCGACGGGACAGAGCGTGAAGAAGTTCCTGATGAAGACGCCGATCAACGGCGCACGTCTTTCCTCGAGCTTCGGCAACCGCACGCACCCGGTGCTTGGCTATACCAAGCTGCACAAGGGCACGGACTTCGCCGCGCCGACGGGCACGCCGATCTATGCAGCCGGCAACGGCAAGCTGGTGAAGTATGGACCGAACGGCACGTACGGAAACTTTGCCAAGATCGAACACGCCAATGGCTATCAGACCGCGTACGCGCACATGAGCCGCTTCGCCAAAGGCGTCAGCAATGGCAGCACGGTGAGACAAGGTCAGGTGATCGGCTATGTCGGCACGACGGGTCGTTCGACCGGTCCGCACCTGCATTATGAAGTGTACATCAACGGCACGGCTGTGAATGCGATGTCGCTGAAGCTCCCCACGGGGCGGACGCTGTCGGGCGCGCAACTGGAAGCGTTCAAGATCGAGAAGACCCGCATCGAGGGTCTGCGCGATGCAGAGCTTTCGGAACAGCTGGTGGCCTCGAACACGCAGGCGCCTGCTGGACCGACGCTGGTTTCTGCGCCGACGCCCGCTACGGCGACGCTTGAGACGCGCGACGGCGTGTCGAATCCGTAACAGCCTGAGGGCAGCATAGAACTGGGCCGCCTCGGGGTGGTCCATTGTGCTTGTGTCTGCCCTGCCCGGCGGGTTACCTCTCGTGAGTATTCATTCGACTGGTTTGCTACACACGGGGTTTGCGATGTCGCTCAAGCTTGTCTCCGCCGCGGTTGTCGGCCTGGTCGCCCTGTCGGCTTGCGCCAGCGGCCCGAAGCGCGATCTCGGCCGCATGGCTTTTATGGTCGGATGCTGGAAATCGGCTGACGGCGTGAACCTCGAAGTGTGGTCGCCGCCAGAGGGCGGGATCATGTTCGGCTATGCCACCACGACCCGCGCGGGCGTGCTGGCGACGTTCGAGCAGTCGCGCATCGATACGCGCCCATCGCTTGCGCAGTATGTCGCTTCGCCGGAAGGTCAGCGTCCGGTGGTGTTCACCGAGAAGCGCGACCCGGCGGCGCTGGTCGCGCCGAACGTGGTGACGTTCGAGAATGGCGACCATGACTATCCGCAGCGCATCACTTATCGCGCGACGGACAAGGGTCTGGCGGCGAACATCTCACTGCTCGATGGCTCGCGCCCGGCCGCGTATGCGTGGGAACGCTGCAACGACTAAAGCGCCGGCCTATTTGATCGCTGCGAGGCGCGTTTCGATCACCTTCGCGATGGCGCGGGCGATCGGCTCCATGATTTCCGGTGTCGTTGACGCCGCCGTGTCGATCGGCGTGTGGAAGTGCGCGTTGCCGCCCCAGAAGCCGGCTGCGGTGGGATAGCCCTCCTCCGCAACGAGACGGTATTCGCCCAGCGCTTTCGTGACATCGGACGCGAGTGGCTTGTCGATGGGCGACTGGCCGGCGAATGCGGCTTCGATCAGCGGCAGGAGATCGGGCGTCGCCATCAGGGTGCGCAGCTGGTTGGGCGTGTCCTGGGCGACGAGGCCGGTTGGCGTTTCGCTGTAGGCGCGCGCGCCGAAGCTGGCGCCGAGGTGCCACCAGAGAGCTGTGTCCTTGGGATCGGGCGCCTGGTTCTTGTGGAACATGTGGGCGCCGAAGTCGGTCCATTCGTGGCCGGAGGTAGCAATGAACAGCCAGCGCACGGGGAACTTCGTGGTGACAGCCCATTCGGAGAGGGCGCGGGACATCGCGATGCCGGGGCCGCGCTCACCGCCGCAGGTGAACCAGCCGCTCTGCGGGGTGGAGATGATGACCCACGGACCCGTGGTTCCATGGCGCGCGATCGTGTTCTTGCCATTCCGGAAGCCGCCCGGGCCTTCGATGGTAAGGTTGCCGAGCTGCTTGGTGGCGATGGCAGCGTCGAGGCGCGGCTTGTCCTTTTCGCCGATCTGCAGGACGGGCAATTCGAGCAGCATTTCGACCGGTGTATTGATGGCGACTACCTCACCCGTGGGGCCGGACATAACGGCGACCACGCCGAGGGCGCCTGCGAGGCTGCACTTCTCGAAGATGGCGCGGTAGGCGGCGCTAGGTGTGGGCGCGCCAGTTTCGCGGGGGATGTGCACGAGTGCGATCTTGCCGGCGACGTCCGCAACCGATTTGTCATTCCACCATGCGAGCGGTGCATTCACGCCGCCTTCGGGCGTGAGGGAGAGTGGCGGCTGGGCAAAGCCATCGAAGGCTTCGCTGCCGATACGCAGCTTGGCGACGGTGGTGTCGGCGTTAGGGGCTGAGAATTCCGTCTGCTCGATCTCGTAACCGAGCTCCTTCCAGCGTTTGGCGAACCAGTCGGATGTCGAGACGTCGCCGGGGCTTCCGGTGCGGTGCGTGCCGAAGCCGGCATAGGCCTCGACATCGGCCATGAGCTTAGCGCCAGCGAATGGATCACCTGAGGGAACGACGGATGCGGTCGCTACCGGAGGCGCCGCGGCGGGCGCTTCCTGATTGCAGGCGGTCAAGGCCATTGCCCCAGCGCCAGCCAGCCATTCGCGCCTGTTCATGTGCAACTCCTTGCGCCCCACCCGGTCGTAGTCTTCGAGCGGATGGAGCAACAAGGCAACCGGCTTAAACCTACTTTGCAGTCATGGTCTGCCGCGCCTCAACAGCCTTTCCCGCAGCCCGGCCCGTGACTTCCGCCATATGATCGAAGGCGAACTCCAGCTCACCCAGACCTTGGGTGGCCGAGCGGATCTCGATGATAAGATCGTGAAGCTCGTCTTCCGGCAGATAGGCGCGGATCGAATCCCATCCGAACCAGCTGTCGCGAGGCTCGAAGCCAAGAATCTGTCCGCGACGCATGGGCACAAGGGCTGTGATCCGCGCCATTTGATCGGAGGGCGTATGGATCGTTACGGTGTGGATCGGTTCAAGCAGGACCGGACCGCATTCCTCCAGAGCCTGATTGACTGCCATGCGGGCTGCGGTCCGGAACGCGATCTCGGATGAATCGACGGCATGGTAGGAGCCATCGAGCAAGGTCACTTCCACGTCGACCACAGGGTAGCCGAACGGGCCCTTCATCAGAGCGTCACGTGCGCCTTCTTCCACCGCGCCGAAATACTGCTTCGGCACGACGCCACCGTGGATCTTCTGATCGAAGACCAGTCCCATTCCGCGTTCGCCGGGGCGCACCTCCAGCACCACATCGCCAAACTGGCCATGACCGCCGGATTGCTTCCTGTGCTTGCCGCGTTGGGTTGAGCTTCCGCGGATGGTTTCGCGATAAGCCGTTTGCGGCCGACTGGATGCAACGCTGACGCCGTATTTGCGCTTGAGGCGTTCAAGCGCTGTGCGCAGGTGCATTTCGCCCTGTCCCTTGAGGCGAAACTCGCGCGTGGCTGCGTCCGGACCGAATTCCAGCGCGCCGTCTTCGTCGACGAGGCGCGACATGGCGGTTGCAAGCTTCACATCGTCGGCCCGGTTCTGCGTTTCGATGGCGAGCGCATAGACCGGGACACGTTCCACGGCAGGCGCCTGCGACTTCCGTTTGACGCCATCTGCGCTGATCAGATCACCGCGCCTGGCATTGTCCAGACGACCAAGACAGACAATGTCGCCTGCAACGGCCTTGTCTATCTTCTGCTGGCTTTCGCCGTGCAGCGAGAAGACGCCAGCCACGCGTTCCGTCGTGCCATCCGGCAGGGTGATCTCGTCGCCATCCGCGATCTCGCCAGACATGACGCGCACCATCGTCTGGCGTCCGGCCTGCCCGACATGCTTTGTTTTCAGCACCAGCGCTGACTTGCCTTTCGCGCCCGTGCGGTGCGCGACGGCATCAAGCTTCGGCAGTTCGTGGCGTAGCGCTTTCAGTAACCGGCGTACGCCAGCGCTGTTTTCTGCTGCGCCCAGGAAAACAGGCACGATCTGAACGCGGCCGAGTTCGTCGGCGAGATCCGACATGACGTGATCCCGGCCGGGTTCGGCATCATTGATCAGGTCTTCCATGAGCGTGTCATCGAAATCAGCCATCTGCTCGAGCATGTGATAGCGCGCTTCGATCTCGCGCGCCTTTTCCTGCTCTGGGATCTGGATCAGCTTGGACGGCTTGCCGGACTCGTAGCGATAGGCCCGCTCCAGAGCGAGATCGATATAACCCAGCGCCCCTGAGCCATTCCAGATCGGTATCTGCCGCGCGACAAGCGGCTCAAGACTGAAAGGCTGGATCGCCGCGATCAGCTCGCGGAGGCGGCCGCGCGCCTTGTCCATCTTGTTGACGAAGATGCAGTGCGGGGCCTGCAGCTGATCCAGCCTTCGCAACAATGGCTGCAGCAAGTGGGCGCGTTCGGGATCGGGATCGGCAACGACGATGGTGAGATCGACTGCCGGAAGGGCCGTGTCCGCTTCGCTGGCGAAATCAACCGAACCGGGACAATCGAGAACGACGTAACGATCGCCGAGATAATCGAAACCGGCGACGTTGAGATCCGTCGAGAGGCCGCGCGCTCGCGCTTCCTCACTCGCATCTCCGACCGATGTGCCTTGCGAGACAGATCCCTTTCGCGGGATGCGTTCTGCAACATGGAGCATCGATTCGAGCAGGCTGGTTTTCCCAGCCCCGCAGGGTCCGCTTAAGGCGACCGCACGCACGGTCGCCGCCTTTCCTCCGTTCATGGCCTATCTCCTTCACGCCTGGGGTGAAGGGCCGCGGGCCGGTCCTCTGAAGGACGCGGAAAGTAGACAACGCCTAGGAGGGCCGTACCCACGGCCCGGGCAAGGAGAGCGTGCGCCCATGATCAGGATCGATCAACCCTGCCCACAATCGAATAGTTCGAAAATGTCAGGGAGCTCCATCCTTGCCGGTGCGTGCAAGTTTGAGGGTGAAGAGCGGCCACATCCGATCCAGTAGCCGATCTTCGCCGGCGTGGATGTGTCGGATGGCGAGTAGTCAGGTCACATTTTGTCAGGTCACGTTGCGGACGAGATCGGGGAAGAGCGATATGATTGTCTTGAGCGATCAGGCCTGAAGGGCGCGTCGAACGGAGCTGACAAACGCATCGCGCACCTGCGGGAGCGGCGTCTTGGCTTCATCGTACAGCCACTGCCCCATGATCCCGCGCAGCGATGCCAATATCCACACGGCCTCGATCTCCGGGACGATGTCTGTCCTGATCTCTCCGCGCTCAATGCCCTGCCGCATGAAGCCGGCGAAGGTCGCCTTGCTCTCTTCCGCCAGACGGGAGAGCGACTTGGCGAGTTCGGGCTTGCCGGGGGCGGCACCCATGATTGCGTGGAAGGCGCGCAGGACGCGCGAATTCTTGGCGCCATCGTCAAAGTAATGCTCGAGCCGTTCGAGGAAGCCTTCGAGACCTTCGCGGCCGGGCTCCTGCCGCTGCACACAATTCAGGTAGCGATCGACCACGAAATTGCTTAGCGCGACGAGCGCTGCGTCCTTGGACTCGAAATAGTGGGCGGGCAACGCGCGGCTGTATCCTGCAGCGACCCCTGCCTCCGCTAGCGTCAGTTCATCGATGCCGCGATCCGCGATGATGCCGAGAGCGGCTGCGAGAATGGCTAGCTCGGCTTTCTCACGTCGCTCTGCCTGCGTGGGGCGTGTCTGTTCGGCCATGGATGTGCGCTGGCTTTCGGAGGACATAGGGGCGCGCGTGGAGCGCGCCCCTAGAAGCTTGCGGGCCGTCTTGTGACGAGCGGTTTTCGCCGTTTTCGCCGACGCCGTGGCAGGCATCCCGTCCCCCCAACAAACTAATTTGCAATCAAACAAATTTCCTGTGTTGTAGCAACAGGGGATTCCCCAAGGTTTGCAATTTGGGCTCTCGTAGCGCCCGAACACGTCACACGCCCGGCGAACATCGCTGAAAACGCGACGAAAATGCCCACTCAAAGCGCTCTTGCGTATGGCGAAGCTCGACGTTACAACCCGCCCTCCTTACAGGCCGCGCCCGTAGCTCAGCTGGATAGAGCACCAGACTACGAATCTGGGGGTCAGAGGTTCGAATCCTTTCGGGCGCGCCAA
>DAINAT010000061.1:0-19597 GCA_036733305.1 Hyphomonadaceae bacterium | reverse complement strand
GATCAGCTTGCTCCCCGGAAGACGGCGTGACCCTTGGGTGTCCACATGGGACCAGATCAGAGGCTCTCCCGAGGCCCGTGCCGCCACGCCGGACCTTTGCAACAACATCCAGGTGCAAGGACGTCTCCCGGACCTCCCTCGTGTTGGTGCGGGGGTAGTATCAGCCAGGTTGAGGGGGTGTAGGACGGCTATCCCCCAACTATTTTGCAGCGGCTTGAGATCGTTGGGATGTTTGTTTGGAACGCGCACAGAGTTCTGCGGAATCTGATCGCTTCCGGTGTACGGCCGGGATGACAAGCAGTGGGTGTGGCTCTGGGTCCCGGCTTTCGCCGGGAGGAGCGGGACAATGAATGTGCATGGGTGGTTGGTGTTGGCCGACCCCCACCTGACCTCCCCCTTTCAGGGGGAGGACAGGTGGGGGTCGGGTTGAGCGGTATGTTTGGCCACTGGGTTCCCGCTTTCGCGGGAATGACGGTGGAGAGATTGGTGCGCGGAGCGCGGTGCATCGTTGATGCACCCTACGGAGGGGCGTTACGCGACCTTGTCTTCGACCCAGGTTTGCGTTGAGGGGGCGTCGAAGAGGCTTGGGGGGACGAACTCTTCGCGGAACCAGGGGTTTTTGCGGCGGTCGAAGATTTCGCGCATCCAGGTCACGACCGTGCGGATGCGCGGGACGCGGCGTGCGCTTTCGTGGAAGCTCAGCCAGATCTTGACCGAGGCGAGCGGCGGAATCGGAAGCGCCACGAGGCGGCTATCCAATCTACTCGCATAACTCGGCATAACAGCTATTCCCGCCCCAGCCGCCGTCGCGTTGAGCAGGGAAGCCGAGCAATCGGTGAGGATCGCAGGCTCGACCAGACCGGCGATCTGGGCGGTCTTGTCCTTCCAGCCTGAATTTTCCGTGTAATGCGTGTGATTCAGGACACGGTGCTGTCCGACGTCCAGAAGGGCCTGCGGAGCGCCGTAAGTGGCGATGTATTCGCGGCTCGAAAACGCACAGTAGTGGAGCGTCGCAACGGGGAAGGAAATGACCTCCGCCTGCTTGGGTTGATCGAAGCCGACGACCACATCGGCATAGCCCTGCCCCTGCTTCGGCAGGTTGCGATCGGAAAGTAATGACAAGCGAAGACCGGGGTTCTCCGAAAGGAACGCGCCCATGTTCGGTGTAATGCAGTAAGCAAGGACGCCGTCATTGGACCAGATCTTCACCTCGCCCTGGGTCTTCGTCTCAAGTCCCCTTAGCGTGTTCTCAAGTGACTGGCTGGCGCGCATCATTGTCGTCACGTGATCGAGCGCTTCTGCACCTGCCTCGGTCAACTGGATACCTGCCGGCGAACGATCGAGAAGACGCGCGCCGAGGCGCAATTCGAGCTGTCCGAGACGCTTGGAAATGGCCGATTGGGTGACGCCCATCTGCTCGGCCGCAGCGTTCATCGAGCCCGCAGTTGCGACCGCATAAAACGTGCGCAAATCGGACCAATCGACGAGCTCGCGGCCCAGCCGCTCTGTCCCTTCCCGGGTCGTCATATCCGTTGTGCCTAAATGGCTGAAGCGCCATGCTCCAGTTTGTGGTGAAAGGTTAGCAAGAGATTAAAAAACAAAATCCGAGATCGGTGGTTGGGTGATGGTGATGGTACTGGAAGACGCGCGCGCCGCGTTGCGGAGGCTTGGAGGCAACCGCCTTCACCCCCGTTACACGCATGGCGCATCTGAACTTATGATGGCCTCGGTCAAGCTGCATCATGCCGTGACCGATCAGGACTTTGCCGATGTGCACGCGCTGGCGACGGCCGAGCTGGGGCCGGATCTTGCCTCGCTGGCCGAAATCAAGCGCGTCGACAGGCTGACCGACGCCGCGATCTGGGTGGTTCGCCGCAACGAAACTGTCACAGGCTTCCTGGCCCCGCTGGCGCTTACCGCCGAGGGCGTCGCCGCGCTGACGGATGGCGCGTTTGACGCCGCCAACATCGACCAGAAGTGGGTGGCCCGCATGGGCGAGCCGCTCGCTGGCTTCTATTGCTGGTGCTACGCGGGCAAGGATCAGGTGAGCCGCGGCGCGCTTGTGCTCGCCCTGCGCACCCTGATCGACAAGCACTTCCCTGACCTTCCCTTCTTCGGAAAGGACACCACCGAAGCCGGCGCGAAAATCATGCGCCATCTTGGCTTCTTCCCCTTCGATGGCGTCGACCACCTGTACTGGCGTTGCCGCACTGTGATGGATGACGCAGCATGATGTCCGTTCGGAACAACCACCAGCGCAACGACCTCTGCGTCGAAATCGTGCGCGACCTCTCTGACTACATGAAGGTCGTCGCCATCCGCTCGTCTGTCTTCCTGGCCGAGCAGGACTGCCCGTATGACGAGGAGTTCGACAATAACGATCTCTCCTCGCTGCATCTTATCGCCTACCTGCGTGGTGAGCCGGTGGCGACCTTGCGCATCCGCTTCTTTGCGGGTTTCGCCAAGATCGAACGTGTGTGCGTGATGAAACACGTGCGCGGCGGCGCTCTTGTGAAGCTGATGATCGAGACTGCGGTCGATATCATCGCGCGTAAGGGTTATTCCCTCGCGATCGGCTATATCCAGAAGCGGCTTGTGCCGTTCTGGAAGCAGCTCGGCTTCCTGCCGCGCGAAGGTCGCGAAGGCTTCCGCTTCTCGGACTACGACTATGTCGAGTGCGAGCGGACGCTGGCCGCACGGCCGGACGCAATCACGGTCGACAGCGATCCTTATGTCGTCATGCGCCCCGAGGGCGAATGGGACCATGAGAACGTTCTCGACAGGTCGGCGCAGCGCCCGGCGGTGGCATAGATCCATGCAAGTACAAGCGAACCGACTTCTCTGCATCGACCTTCAGGTCGATGCGGTCCCCGGCTGCGTGCCTGACCCGTCCTCGATCTTCGGCGCGCGTCAGCTGCTGACGCTGGGCCGCAGGCTGGGCTGGACCATCGCGCACGCCCGCCGCCGCAGCCAGGTGGTGATCCGCGCCCGCAATGGCGCGCAGGCGGGGCTGAACCCGATGATGACCGAACAGGTCTTCTTCCATGACGATCGCTCGATCGCGGGAAGCACGGGATTGGCGGACCTGCTCTACAGCTGGCGCGGCGAGACCGTGTATGTGGCGGCGTTCGACCATGTCGCGCTGCTGTCGTGCCTGCTGGCGTGTCACGAGAACGGGCCGAAGCTGGTGCTGGTGGAGGATGTGCCGCCGCTGCAGACGCTGAGCGATCCGGCGGCCAAGCAGGATTTCCGCGGGGCGACGACGCGGCTTGCCGCAGGGTCCACGACGATTGGCGGGATCATCAAGGAAAGCAGCCGCCGCACGGGCATCAGGGTCGCCTCGATCAATGACGCCATTGGAGAAACAGGCCGGGGCATGTCAGTCTGACCTGACAAGAAACGTCAGGGGGAGGACGACATGCGCTTCGCAGTGACTGCGGCAGCTTGGATTCTTGCCGGGGCTCTTGCTGGCTGCGCGACGTCGCCTGCGTTTACGCCGCGTCTCTCGGAACCACGCCTTGCTGTCGTGAACGAGGCGGATCTCACGGAAGCCCAGCGTGACATGCTGGCGAGCCGGGCGAACCTCAATATCTACCGCACGCTGGCGAACCATGTGGATCTGTACAACCGCTGGTCGCCGCTGGGGCAGTTCCTGCTGAACGGGTCGAGCATCTCGGCGCGTCACAGGGAAATGGCGATGCTGCGGATGGGGTGGCTGTGCCAGTCGCCGTATGAGTGGTCGCAACATGCGCGGATCGCCAAGGCGTCGGCGGGGATGACCGAGGCGGAGATCCGGGCGATTGCGGCTGATCCCAAGTCACCGCTGTGGTCGGAGACGGATCGCGCCGTTCTGAAGATGGCGGATGAGCTGCGCTATGACGCGATGATTTCGGACGCGACGTGGGCCGAGCTGAAGAAGACCTATTCCGACCAGCAGATCATGGAGCTGTTCTATACCTCGGCGCAGTACCAGCTGGTGTCGATGGCGCTGAACACGTTGGGCATCCAGATCGAGCCGGAAGCTGTCGACTTCATGCCGACGGACCTGCCCGTTCCGCACGCGGCCACCCGCCCTGCCGGCCCGCGCCTGACCACGCCACGCGTCGCGCCGATTTTGGAGCCCAGCTGGACGCCAGCCCAACGCGCCATGATCACCCCGCAGTTGCGCCCGGATGGCGAGGCGCTGAACCTCTACACGACGCTGCTGAACCACCCCAAGCTATATGGGCCGCGCGCCCGCTTCGGCTCCTACCTGCAGCGTGACTCATTGCTTGATCCCGTGACGCGCGAGCTGGCGATCATGCGAACGGCCTGGAATATCCGTGCTTCCTATGAGTGGGCCCATCACGAACAGAGCGCCCGCTCTGCCGGGCTATCGCCGGAGCAAATTGCCGCAATTGCTATCGGACCATCCGCAAAAGTGTGGGACGCCAAACAGGCTGCCGTGCTTGCAGCCGCCGACGAGCTGCGCCGCGAGGCCTTTCTCAGCGATGCGACGTGGGCCGAGCTTGCCAAACATTACAGCGTCAAGGAGCGGATCGAGATCGTTTATACGGTCGGCGGTTACACGATGACGGGGCTTGCCATCAATTCACTCGGCATCCAGACAGAGCCGGGTTATCCGACCATGCCAAATTAATTGGGCCAAGCTGGTTGGCCGACTGATTTATGACGAGCTTCAAGAGGGCGTTTCCGTGAACCTGCAAACCATACTTATGTCCGCCGCCGCCTTCGCTGCGCTCGCCGCATGCACCCCTGCAGCCGAGACGCCCGCGCCTGTCGCGCCCGCCCCGGCCGACATCGCCGCTGCTGCGCCGGAAAGCGGCCCCGCCGCCGAGAACACCACGGACACGCTCGCGTCTGCTCCGACCGATGCAACCGCAGCGACTGCCCCTGCTGCTACCGCAACGCCGACCACCGCCGCTGCGCCTCCGGCTGCTCCCGCAGCACCGGCTGCTGCTGCTGGCCCGACCAAGCTGCAGCTTGCCAACGGCGCCGCCGTTTACGCGCGCACCTGCGCCATGTGCCACGGCCCGACGGGGGCTGGCACACAGATGGGCGTCGGCCTGACCGCTGGCCACGAGTACGCAGTGATCAAGGAGAAGGTCACCAAGGGCCCGATCAATCCGGGCGACAAGATGCCCCCGCTGGCCGCCGCGATGTCCGCCGACGACCTCAGCGATGTGGCGCATTACATCGAGGCTGGCCTGCCGCCGACGTAGGGCTGGGTTCGAGCTTACGCCCTCGTCCTTCGACGGGCGGCCCTTCGGGCCTGCTCAGGATGAGGGCTAGTTGGCTATCTGTGGGGTGCGCTTGATGCACCGTTTGGGCGTTGGGCGCCGGCGGTGCATTTACGCTTCGCTTCAATGCACCCTACGTGTGCCGAGCGATTGTGGGCTTAAACTGAAATCGTCTTGCGCTTGGCTGCTAGCAATTCACCCGACTGTTTTGCGTCGCCGATCGTGCGGGAGACGCTGAGCACGCCGACCATTTCGCTATAAAGCGCCAGCGCGGCTTTCTTGCCGCCGGGATTGCCCTTCGTCGCGGGGATCAACTGACCGAGACGTTCGGCCAGCTTGTCCATGCCTGCTTCGAACGCTGCTTTCACTTGCGGCGCGGCGCGTTGTGCGTCGCCGGCCAGGGACGGGATGGGGCAACCGTGTTCGATGTCGTCGCGGTGGCGCGGCGACAGGTAGAAGTCGATGTACTTTTCGAGAGCCGCCTCGCCATGCTTCTCCTCGAAGCGGCCGACCGTCTCGCACGCCTTATCGAACAGGCGCGTGACCGCCGCGGCGAGCAGAGCATCGCGCGAGGTAAAGTGCGCGTAGAAACCGCCATGCGTGAGGCCGGCTTCGGCCATGATGCTGGCGACACCCAACGCATCGAAGCCGCCCGCACGTATCCGCTCCGCCGCCGCATCCACGATGGCTGCGCGCGTCTTTTCCTTGTGATCCGTCGAATAGCGAGCCATCGGTTCAGCCAATCCCCATGAGACGCCAAGCGCTTCTCATGACACTCATCATATTTCCTGCACCACAAACCGGCAATCCACTCCGCGCAGTGGTTGCTCTTTTATATGACACTAGTCATATGGGTGGGATCTTCGACCGGAAAAGCACGCAATATGACCAGCATTGCCGCACCCGACGCCCCTAAAGACCCGATCGTCCGCTTCTTCACGCGGCTTGGCATCCATTACGCGTGGGTGGTTGCGTTCGTGACCTTCCTTGCGGCGTTGGTGGCAGCTGGCGCGGTTGGTTCAGTCGGCGTGATGCTGTTGCCGCTGCAGATGGAGTTTGGCTGGACGCAGGCGGAGATTTCTTCCGCGCTTGGCATCCGGCTTGCCCTGCTCGGCCTGGTGGCGCCGTTTGCGGCGGCGCTGTTCATGCGCTTCGGCCTGCGCCCGATCATCGTCGTCTCGCTGGCGCTGATCGCATTGGGAACGGGCGTTTCGATCTACATGACGCAGCTGTGGCAGCTCGTGGCGCTGTGGGGCGTCGTGGTTGGCATTGCGGCGGGACTGACGGCGCTGGTCATGTCGGCGACTGTTTCGACACGCTGGTTCGAGGCGCGGCGTGGGCTTGTGATTGGCTTGCTGTCGTCGGCGACGGCCATGGGGCAGCTGGTGTTCCTGCCGTTCATGGCGTGGCTGGTGAAGGCGGAAGGCTGGCGCACGGCGACGCTGGCGCTTTGCATCTTCTATGCGGCGGCTGTCGTGCTGGTGGTGATCTTCATCCGCAACCGTCCGTCGGATGTCGGCCTGCGTCCCTTTGGGGCTGCGGCTGACGCGCCGGTTGCGGCGGCGCCTGCGGCCGCTTCCTCGTCTGCTCAGGGCAATCTGTTCCTTGCGCCGTTCGAAGCGCTTGCCGTTGCTGCGCGCGTTCCGATGTTCTGGATTCTTGCCGGGTCGTTCTTCGTGTGTGGCGCATCGACCAACGGGTTGGTGCAGATGCACCTGATCCCGATGTGCGGCGACTATCTGATCCCCGCGACAGCGGCGGCTGGCACGCTGGCGCTGATGGGCGGGTTCAACTTTGTTGGCACGGTCGCGTCCGGCTGGCTGACCGACAGGTTCAATCCGCGCGTGCTGCTGATGATCTATTACGGCCTGCGCGGGCTCTCGCTGTTCTATCTGACATCCACCAATTTCGACTCCACTTCGCTGTTCCTGTTCGCGATCTTCTATGGCCTCGACTGGATCGCGACGGTGCCGCCGACCGTGAAGCTGACAGCGGATGCGTTCGGTCCGGCGCGGGCGACGCTGGTGTTCGGGTGGATCTTTGCGGCGCACCAGCTTGGTGCGGGGTTTGCGGCGTTTGGCGCCGGTTTCGTGCGGACGGAGCTTGGCTCTTACGCGCTGGCCTTCCAGGGCGCGGGCATTCTCTGCATCATCGCGGCGCTGGCCTTCATCAGTGGTCGCCGTCGGCCTGCGACGCCTACCATTGCCGCCGCTTAAACACGCAACACGGGAATTTTCCGTGCCGCGTCAGGGCGCCGAAAGGCTTTCCCCAGAAACCCCGTCCCTGCCCCACAGCTGACGGGTTGGCGCGGGGCGCTTTGACCTGCACAACACGCCCTGCAATCGCAGGGTTGGCAGATGTCGAAGCTGTATTTTTCCTACGCCGCCATGAACGCTGGCAAATCCACCGTGCTGCTGCAGGCGTCGTGGAACTATCAGGAACGCGGCATGCGCACGCTGCTGTTCACGTCGGCGCTGTATGCGACACAGGATGATGGCCGGATCACCTCGCGCATCGGCATCGCCGCCGACGCGACGCTCTACAATCAGACGGACGATCTGCAGGCCCGCATCACGCGCGAGCACAAGAAGAAGCGCGTCGATTGCGTGTTTGTCGATGAGGCGCAGTTCCTGACCAAGGAGCAGGTGTGGCAGCTGGCGCGCGTCAGCGACCGGCTCGGTATCCCCGTGCTCTGCTACGGCCTGCGCACCGACTTCCGGGGCGAGTTGTTTCCCGGTTCGGCAGAGCTTCTCGCGATTGCAGATTCGCTGCGTGAGATCCGCACCATTTGCCATTGCGGCCGCAAGGCAACGATGGTCGTGCGGCGCACGGCGGACGGGAAAGCGCTGACATCCGGCGCGCAGGTGGGCATCGAGAAGTCGATGTACCTGTCGCTGTGCCGCGCGCATTGGGAGGAAGAAACGGGGCGGTGGCCGGTGGCCAAGCCGAAGGCCAAAGCAAAGACGAAAGCGGCGGCCAAGCCGGTCGCGAAAAAGAAGCCGGCGAAGAAAGCTCAGCTGCGTCTCGCCGCCGCGAATACGCCGAGGGCGGCGCGGCGCGTGAAGCGCTAGCCAGCGTAGGCCGCGATCGAGCGCGCGACCTTGCCGTTCTCGCCGAAGATGAATGTCTCGGCCACCTGTTGCGAGCGGTCGTTGGTGTAGAGGATGGTGAGCGCATCCGAGCCGGTCATCACAGAATCGATCTCGAAATAGAGATTGCGCAGCTTTGCCAGCGCTGCGCCCCAATAGTCGCGCAGAGCTGCCTTGCCGAAGACGCTATCGACGTCGCGGCCCGTCACGATGCGGATGCGCGGGGAATGGAACACTACGTCCTCGGCATAGTGCGAGAGGATCGCTTCGAGATCATGGTCGTTCCATGCCTTCACCCATTCGCGTGCGAAGGCCTGGGCTTTGTCGGCGTCGATCATGAGAACGGATCATCCCTGCAGCTGGCATAGAGCACCAGATTCACGTCACGCGCATGACCTACGCGGCTGATCTCGTCCAGCCTGATCGCGTGACTATCCAGCCATTTCGGATTCTGTTCGGGATAGTCGCCCGCCATCCAGTAGACCGTTCGCTTGTGCTGCATGCCATGGCCGCCGACATAGATGACGGACGCCTCTGCGCTCTCGGAGAGTTTCGAGAAGGCGGCCATTGCCTCGCGCGCGGTGTCGGCGTTGGCATCGAGCACGAGGGTCGTTTCAAAGCCGGCTTCTTTCAGGGCGGCGGGGATGCGCTTTGCATCGAAGGCGGCGCCGGGAAGTGAATAGACGCCGTTGGTTTTCGAATAGTCGGCGTTGATCAGGACCAGCGCGACGCGCTTGCCGGCGGGCTGGTCCATCTTCCATTTCGGGAGCTTCCGGGGGAATTGCAGTTGCTGCCAGCCGCCGCTGTGGCGGGCGTTGGAGGCGGCGAGGCTTTGCGTGAACTGTTCCAGATTTTCCGGGTGCTTCGCCAGAACTTCGACGAGCGCGCTGGCGAAGGGATTGCCGCCGAGCTTGTCCCGATCCTGCGTCAGCCTTCCCGGTTGGCCCGCATAGTATATCAGCGCCTTGGGTTGTGGCGGCGTCTGCGCCTCCGCCGCGAAGGCGGTCGCGACGAGCATCAATGAAAAAAGCCGCCGGTTCATGGCCAAAGCCTAACCGGCGGCTCTCTCAAAGCAACTGCTGGAGTTGTTAGAACTTCAGCACTTTAACGTAGCGGACTTGCGGCAGCTTCTCGATGGCTTCGAGGGTGGCGGCGGGCACGTCCTGGTCGACGCCGACGATCGCGATGGCGTCGCCGCCGGCGGCTTCGCGGCCGAGGTTGAAGGTGGCGATGTTGATCTTGGCTTCGCCCAGCAGGCCGGCCATCGAGCCGATGAAACCCGGCTTGTCGGAGTTGTTGACGAACAGCATGTAGGGCTGGAAGTCAGCCTCGAGCGCCATGCCCTTCACTTCGACGATGCGCGGCTTGCCGCCGACGATGGCGCCGGCAACCGAGCGCCACTTGCCCTCGACCT
Source organism: Hyphomonadaceae bacterium (assembly GCA_036733305.1). Lineage (GTDB taxonomy): Bacteria > Pseudomonadota > Alphaproteobacteria > Caulobacterales > Hyphomonadaceae > UBA7672. The sequence continues at coordinate 9,854 of DAINAT010000061.1, read as the reverse complement.
TCACCTTGATGCGGATCAGCGAGTCATAGATCGGGCTGGCTTCGTTGATCGACTCTTTCAGCGAACCACCGCGTTCCTGCAGGATCGCCGGGGCCGAGACCATGTTCACTTCGGCGAGGAAGGGACGCAGCATGCCGGCGAGGGCTGCCGAGGTGAGCGGCTTGCGGTTGAGCTGGGCGACGGCGCCTTCGTATTCGATCTCGACTTCCGACAGGCCGCCATCGGCAACCTGGCCAGCGAAGAGGCCGAGCTTTTCAGCGAGGGCGACGAACGGCTTCAGCTTCGGCGCTTCTTCCGCCGTGACCGACGGAGTGTTGAGGGCGTTGGAGACGGCGCCCGTCAGGAGGTAGTCGGCCATTTGTTCGGCGACCTGGAAAGCGACGTTGTCCTGCGCTTCGATGGTCGAGGCGCCGAGGTGCGGCGTGGCGATGAAGTTCGGCGCGCCGAAGAGGACGTTGGTTTTGGCCGGCTCTTCGAGGAAGACGTCGAATGCTGCTGCGCCGATGTGACCGCTTTCGAGGCCGGCGCGAACAGCGGCTTCGTCAGCGAGACCGCCACGGGCGCAGTTGATCAGGATCACGCCCTTCTTGGTCTTGGCGATGTTCTCGGCCGAGAGGATGTTTTTTGTCTGCTCGGTGAGCGGGGTGTGCAGCGTGATGACATCTGCGCGGGCCAGCAGCTCTTCGAGTTCGACTTTCTCGACGCCGATCTGCGTGGCGCGTTCAGCCGTGAGGAAGGGGTCGTAGGCGACGACCTTCATCTTGAGGCCCAGTGCGCGGTCGGCAACGATCGAGCCGATATTGCCGGCGCCGATGAGGCCGAGCGTTTTGGCGAACAGCTCGATGCCGATGTAATCCTTCTTCGGCCATTCGCCGGCGATGGTGCGCTGGCTGGCGGACGGGATCTGGCGGGCGGCGGAGAACATCATTGCGATGGCGTGTTCCGCCGTGGTGATGGCGTTGCCGAACGGCGTGTTCATGACGATGACGCCCTTGGCGGTTGCGGCTTTGACATCGACGTTGTCGACGCCGATGCCGGCGCGGCCGATGACTTTCAGTTTCGAGCCGGCGGCGATCACGTCCTTGTCCGGCTTGCAGGCCGAGCGGACGGCGAGACCGTCATACTGGCCGATGATCGCGATCAGCTCGTCCTTCTTGAGACCGACCTTGAAATCCACTTCGATGCCGCGATTCTTGAAGATATCTGCCGCGCCCGGCGCGAGGTCGTCAGCGATAAGAACTTTCACCTTGTTGGTCATGGGTCAGTCTCCTGGAATTTCCTTGCGCCGTCTGGCGCGTTGATTTCGAATATGTTGATCAGGTCAGATGTGGCCGCCGGTCCCATCGCCTGCGGATTTCCATGTCCGCGTGCGATTGATCGCCATCTTGGCGTCGACCTGTTCGTTCAAATCCATGCCCGCCAGCGCGACGAGGCGGTGGAGCAGGATGACGACATCAGCCGCCTCCCCGCCCGCTTCCGCCATGTCGCCGGCGCGCACAGCCTCTGCGAGCTCGTCGAGCTCGCCGCGTGCGCGCGACACCAGCGCAGCAAGGTCTTTCACCTCGCCGAACGTGGCATCGCCCCACACGCGGATTGTTTGAGAGGTTTCAACGGGCATTTCGCCCTCCTCACTTGTCATCCCGGAAGCCCGAAGGGCTATCCGGGACCCATTTCGCAAACCACCCAACTTTCGACTTGGGGGTTGAGGAATGGGTCCCGGCTCTTCGGCCGGGATGACAGCTAGTTGAGTTCAGCCACAGTGGTTGCGAACGCCCAGTCGAGCCAGGGCGTCAGCTTTTCGAGATCGGCTGCTTCCACCGTTGCGCCGCACCAGATGCGGAGGCCCGGAGGCGCTGCCTTGTAACCGCCGATGTCGTAGGCTGCGTTCTCTTTCTCGAGCAGCGCGACGAACTTCTTCACGAAGTCCTGCTGGCCTTTATCATCGAGGCCGGCGACGCGCGGATCGGTGATCGAGAGCGTGACGGAGGTGTTCGAGCGGATGGCTTTGTCAGCCGCGAGGAATTCGACCCAAGGGGTTTTCGCAACCCAGGCGTCGAGCACGGCGAGGTTGGCGTCCGAACGCTTGAAGGCAGCTTCAACGCCGCCGAGACCTTCGACCCAGTTCAGCGCATCGAGATAGTCTTCGGTGGCCAGCATGGACGGGGTGTTGATCGTCTCGCCTTCGAAGATGCCTTCGGTGACCGCGCCGCCCTTGGCCATGCGGAAGAGTTTCGGCATCGGCCATTTCGGCGTGTAGGTCTGCAGGCGCTCGATCGCGCGCGGGCTCAGGATGAGGATGCCGTGTGCGCCCTCGCCGCCCAGCACTTTCTGCCAAGAGTAGGTGAGCACATCGATCTTGTCCCACGGGATCGGCATGGCGAAGACGGCGGAGGTGGCGTCGCAGAAGGTGAGGCCTTCGCGATCAGCCGCGATCCAGTCGCCGTTCGGGACTTTGACGCCCGAGGTGGTGCCGTTCCAGGTGAAGACGATGTCGGCGTCCTTGCGGGCCTTGGACAGGTCCGGCAGCTGGCCGTAGCCGGCCTTGTGCGTTGTGGCGTCGACTTTCAGTTGTTTGGTGATGTCGGTGACCCAGTCTTCGCCGAAGGATTCGAAGGCGAACACATCAACCGGGCGGGCGCCGAGCATGGACCAGAAGGCGGCCTCGATGGCGCCTGTGTCCGAGCCCGGCATGATGCCGATGCGGTAGTCAGCGGGGATCTTGAGGACAGCGCGGGTCTTGTCGATCGCCAGTTTCAGGCGCGACTTGCCGAGCTTGGAACGGTGCGACCGGCCCAGTGATTCAAGCTTGAGATTGTCGGGGCTCCAGCCGGGGCGCTTTGCGCAGGGGCCAGAAGAAAAGTGTGCGCGATCAGGGCGCACTGCTGGTTTGGCAGCGGTAGACATCTGTTTTTCTCCCATCCTTACAGATGGACTGGTCACCGTTGGGGGTGACTGGCCCGGGGCGGATATGGCCCCGAACGGGTTGCGCGTCAATTAATTCGAGCGGCGGCGCGCATTCGCCACAGCAACACCCGCCAGAATAAGGCCCAGCGCGCCTATCATCGACCAGTGCAGGTGTTCGCCAAGGAACATCACGCCCAGCCCCGTCGCCCACAGCGGCGACATGTAGGTTGTGAAGGATACGAACACCGGGCCGGCGCGCTGGATCAGCCAGACATAGACGAACATGGCGAAAGCCGTCGGCAGCAGGCCGAGGATGATCATTGCGGTGATGGAGGCAACGCTCGGGTTCGTTGGGAAGGGTTCGCTGATTGTGGCGTAGGCCAGCGTCGCGAGGCCGCCCGTGCCGATGAGGAAGAAGCTGGACATGGCCGGCTCGATGCGCGGCGCCATGCGGGTGGCGACATTGCCGATGGCATAGAGCCACGCGCCGAAGATGGCGAGCAGGATGCCGAACAGGCTTCCCCCGCCATCCGCGCCGAATTCAGGGAGCACCAGAACGACGAGGCCGGCAAAGCCCATCATCACGCCGATCATCCGGCGCAAGGACAGCTTGTCTGTGGTGAAGGCGTGGGCCAGCAGAACAGTGGCGAAGGGCGTGCCGCCATTGCAGATCGCCATGACGGCGGAGCCGACCGTTTCCGCTGCGTGGGCGTACATGACGAACGGTATCGCCGTCGCCACAATGCCGATGAAGACGAACCAGCCGATGGCCTTGCCCGTGACGCGCTCGCCTTCGTGCGCGCGGGTGTGGCCGTCGAGTGCTCGCTTCAGGACGATCCAGCAGCCGAGAAAGAATGCGCCGCTGAGCATGCGGCCGGTGACGAGCCAGGCCGGGCTGATGGTTTCGACGCCGATGCGGACGCCCGCGAAGGTTGAGCCCCAGATGACGACCAGCAGGATGAGCGCCGCCCAGCTCAGGCCATTGCCGGTGAGACGGCGTGAAGGACGCGTTGCCGCATCAGCTGCCTGCCCCCGCACCTTGCGCCTCCACCACCCCGTGACGGCGTCCTGCTAGGGCATTTCAGAGGGCGACGCAAAGCCCGGATGGACAACGCGGGCTATCAAACGTGAAAAGCCCTGCGCATCCCTGCACAGGGCTTTCGACGTAGACCAGCCTTGATCGTTACACGCCTTTGCGGGCGGCTTCGCGATCAGCGTCCTTGCGGGCGTCCTTGATGTCTTCTTTCACGTCGCCGACGGCTTTCTGCGTCTTGCCGGCGACTTCCTTCATGCCGCCTTCAATGACGTGCTTGGGCGAATCCACGACTTTGCCGAATTCCTTTTGAACGACACCGGCGGCTTCTTTGATGGTGCCTTTGATCTGGTCCTTGTTCATGGCTTACGTCCTGTGCTGAGCGGGTCACCCACGGTGGGTCCGACGGGGCAAGAACGTCACGGCACGCACACGGTTCCCGACAAAACTAACCTTTGATCACAAGCGAAAAACGCCTTCGATCACGGTCCTTGCGCGTCCGATCAGCTTGACGCGATCCCCGGCCATCCGCGTGGTGATATGCGCGCCACGGCCTGGATAGGCCTGGAAGCAGTTAAGCTCCGACTTGCCGAGGCGATCCGAGAAGAACGGTGCAATTATGCAATGGGCTGAGCCCGTTGCCGGGTCCTCCGGAATGCCAGAGCCGGGGGCGAAGAAGCGCGAGACGACATCGAACTTGCCGCCATTCCAGTTTGCGCCGGGAGCTGCGCAGACGAGATTGCCGCGCCCGCCGGTGGCTTCGCCCGCAATCTGATTGACCTTCAACAGATCAGGCTTCAGCGCGATGATTTCATCGGGTGATACAAACACCGCCATCAGGAACGGCCCGGCCGTCAGTTCCTGCGGACGCGCGCCGATCGCTTCGACGAGATCTTCCAGGATGGGCGTGACGCGCGGCGGCCGTGCGGGGAAATCCATTTCGAGGCGACCGTCTGCGAGGCGCTTCACGGTCAGGCGGCCAGACTTGGTGTCGAAGCCGATCTCAGGTCCGTCGAAGCCGAGATGCGCGTAGAGCGCGTGGGCGCTTGCGAGCGTTGCGTGGCCGCACAGCGGCACTTCGAGCGCGGGCGTGAACCAGCGCAGGTCGAACACGCCATTGCCCTTGGCGACGATGAAAGCCGTCTCGGCGAGATTGTTCTCGGCCGCGATCGACTGCATCACCTCGGCTGCGGGGAAGGCGTCCATCGGCATCACGGCTGCGGGTCCGCCCGCCATCGCCTTCTCGGCGAACGCATCGATCTGGAAGAACTGGTGCTCGCTCATCCGCGCCTCCGTGAAGGTTGCGAACTACACCCCCAACCAGCGCCGGTGAAACGATACTAATTCAGTAGTCGATGAGTTCTGCTTATCGGGCGCTACTTACTCAGCCGGACTATTGCGGCCGCCACTTGGCGAACAGGCTCGCGAAGGCTTCCGGATCGCGTGAGGGCCAGCCGTGATCGACAGGGCCATTGCCCTGTCCCAGCCCCGGCGCACGCTTGATCGCCTCGACCAGATAGGCGCGAGACAATGCGACGGCGTCCGTCAACTTGAGGCCGCGCGCGAGCCCAGCGGCGATGCCGGAAGCCAGCGTGCAGCCCGTGCCGTGCGTGGCTTTCGTTTCGATGCGCGGGCCATCAAAGAAGTGTTCGCCCTGCTCTGTCTGCAGAACATCGACGATGACGTCACCGGGTACGTGTGCGCCTTTTACCAGGGCTGCCTTCGCGCCCATCTCGAGCAGCTTCTCCGCTGCGCGGCGCTGGCCGTTGATGCCGTCTACCGCCTTGCCGGTCAGCACTTCGGCTTCGGGGGCATTCGGCGTCACCAGCGCGGCGCCTGGGATCATCAGACGCCGTACGGCATCGACTGCGCCCTGGGGCAGCAGCACGTCGCCGGATGTCGCCACCATCACCGGATCAACGACGCGGGGAATGGTGCGTGCGATCTCGTCGAAGGCTTCGGCAAGTGTTTCGACCAGCAGCTTGTCGCCCAGCATGCCTGTCTTCAGCACGTCCGCGCCGATATCCTTCAGCACAGCTTCCATCTGTGCGCGCACGGCCTTTGGCGGGGTCGATACGACCGCACTTACGCCGAGCGTGTTCTGGATGGTCAGCGCGGTGATCGCCGTGGCCGCGTAGCCGCCCAGGGCCGTCACCGTCTTGATATCGGCCTGAATGCCCGCGCCGCCGCCGGAATCCGATCCGGCGATGATGAGCACGCGGCCACTCAGTGTACCGGTTTTTGCGGGTTTGTCAGTTTTTGCGTCAGCCATGGCGCCGTCTTAGCCGCTCATTGCGGCGCCGGGAACACCGTCCTGAAATCGAAAGCGTCCGCCGTTGGCCCTAGCCGGCCGATCAGCTCCAGCTTGGCCATTCCCTGCTGCAGGCTCGGCGTGGTTCCAGCTTCGATCCACCAGAGCGCCAGATAGGCCGGCATCTCGACAAACCAGTCCTTCCGGCGGCGCATGATCGCGCGATGGGTGAAGTTGCGATAGGCGAAGGCGGCGAGCTGGTCGATGCTCTGCCAGACGGTGATGTTGATGGTCAGAGCCGGATCATCACTGTCGCCCTCGCCGATCATGCGCCAGACGAAGCCGGGCGCGGCCTCTGCCAGCGCATTCACTTCATCGAGCGCAGCTTCGAAATCGGCGTTGATGGGATGCTCGCGTAGCTCACGGAACCTCGCGACATTGATCTGCGCAATGTGCCAGCGATCGCTCACGCGCACTCATCGAGCACGGGCGCGACATCTTCTCCGCTCGGCGCGGGGAAAGGCTGTTTGAAGGTGAAGGCTTCTGGTGTCGGGCCGAGTTTTTCGAGCAGCGCCAGTTTTGCTTTCGCATCGTTGACGGTTGGCGCGTAGCCGACGGGCACCCACCAGAGCGCCATGTAGACCGGCATCTCCTCGAACCATTCGCGACGGCGGCGCATCACGCCGCGATGATCGAGATTGCGATAGACGAATGCGCCGAGCGCTTCGACGCTTTCCCACACCGACATGTTCACTGCGATGTTGGGATCTTCATACGGCTTCAGATCGGTGGCGTTGTTGCCCTCGCCTTTCAGCCGCCAGATGAAGCCGGGCGAGGCTTCTGCCAGCGCATTCACATGGTCGAGCGCGTTGACGAAGTCTGCGTTGGCGGGATCTTCGACGGGCTTGCGGAAGCGGCCGATATTCACCTGCGCCAGATGATATTTCGCCGCCATTCTCGCCCCCTATCTATGGGCGTTCAGCGCCCGATCTTCGTTGTGTTGGCGACAGCCGCGCCCTTGTAGAAGCTGTCGAGCGCCATCTTGTTGACCGCGTCGCCGTAATCAACAATGCCCATCTTCCGGTAGTGCTCAACCTCGAAGATGCATTTCTTGTCGCCGATCGACAGGTCTGCCCCAAGGTCTGGGATTGTCTTGCCCTCGACCCATTTGAACCGCCCGTAGATCGCAACGGAGCAGACCTTGAAGTTAATCCCGCTGCACGCCTTGAAGTAGGGATCGTTGCGGACGTCATCAAGAAAGCGGGTCACGTCGACCAGCACGAACGGCATGATCATGCGGTCCATGTATTTGTTCTCGTCGAGCGCCTTCACGATGTCGACCTGAAGCCCGTCGACCAGCGCGGGCCAGCCCATGTTCTGGCGGAAGCCTGCGATGGTGGCGACCGGCTTGCCGAGTATGCCTGCGGCCTTGTCGTAATGGCAGATTGAATCGACATGCGCTTGCAGGCGTTCGAACTCGATGGCGGCGTAATTCTGCCCGCCATATTTCTGGGTCTTGGCATCTTTCAGGATGGAGTCATCCCACTGCCCCGCCGGGACTTCGGGCATGGGTGTCACGGGAATGGCGGGCGTCGTCGAACCCGGCGGCTTGGGCGGCGCGATCGGCTTTTGCGCCTCCGCGACACCGGACAGGCCTGCAATCAGAAGAAACAATCCCGCAACCAGGCGCACGAACCCCTCCCGCGCAAAGCATCGCTAGAGAGGTAAGCGTGAAACAGGGGGAAAGTGGGCCACGCCCTCGTCCTTCGACGGACGGCCCTTCGAGCCTGCTCAGGATGAGGGCTACTTATCTGCTGGTGGTTTAGCCCTCATGGTGAGCAGCACGCGGAGCGTGCGTCCGTCGAACCACGAGGGCGTAAGCTCCGATGTCAGCCGCTCGTCAGCGCCACGAACACATCTTCAAGATCCGGCTCTTCCGTCGCGAGATCGCCGATCTTCACGCCGCTTTCGCGTAGCTTGGCAAGGAGTTGTTCGATGGTCATCTGGTCGGACTTGTAGGTGATGGCGAGCTGGCCGTCCTTGCGGATCGCGGCGTCGAGGCCGGTGAAGGCGGCGGGGACGGCGGTCAGTTCGCTTTCGGGGCGGACGACCAGCGTCTTGTAGTTCAGGCGACGCAGCAATTTCGGCGTCGGCTCGCAGGCGGCGACGGCGCCGTGATTGATGATGGCGATCTGGTCGCACATCTCCTGCGCTTCTTCGAGATAGTGCGTGGTCAGCACCACCGTCGTGCCCATAGCGTTGAGCTTGCGGACGTATTCCCACAGCGAACGGCGCAGTTCGACGTCGACGCCGGCGGTGGGTTCGTCGAGGATCAGGATCGGCGGGGTATGCACCAGCGCCTTGGCCACCATCAGGCGGCGCTTCATGCCGCCCGAGAGCTGGCGGACATAGGCGTGCTTCTTGTCGCCCAGGCCGAGGGCGTCGAGGATTTCGTCGGTGCGGCGTTCGGTGGTGGGGACGCCGTAGAAGCCCGCCATCAGCTCCAGCGTTTCACGCGGGGTGAAGAACGGGTCCATGTTGATTTCCTGCGGCACGATGCCGAGGGCGGCCCGCGCCTCACGCGGACGCTTGTCGGCGTCGATGCCCCAGATATTCACAGCGCCCGAGGTCTTGTTCACCAGACCGGCGAGGATGTTGATGAAGGTCGACTTGCCCGCCCCGTTGGGGCCCAGCAGGCCGAAGACCGAGCCACGGGGGATCTGCAGGTCGATGCCCTTCAGCGCCTGCTTGGCGGGCATCTTCTTGGAGGCTGCGTAGGTCTTGGTCAGACCTTTGACGTCGATCGCCAGGGCCGGGAGTGCGGAAGACGAATCGGACAAGAAAAGCCACCCTCTGTCAGACCCTTCGGGCCGCATTGACGGCGGCGCAGGGCAGCCCATAGGTAGGGCGCATTCGGCCGCCCCGCAAACCCGCCGGGCCAATGAGAGACCAAAATGGCGACGTCCTCCACGAAGTCCCCCGCTCCCGCCGCGCAATCCTTCGCGAACCAGCCGGAAATAGTGGTCGTGTCGACAAAGAAGGTCGCCTGCGACGGCATCGGCGGCACGCTGGGGCATCCGAAGGTCTGGTACGACATGTCCGAGCAGGACTATGTCGAGTGCAAGTACTGCGACCGGGTGTTTGCGCTCAAGGGCGGCAGCCGCGATCCGGGCGTTTCGGGCAAATAGTCCGGCTGCGCCGCAAGCGCGAAACCTGCGATTTGCGCCTGTAACGCGCTTGTAACGCACGTAACACTGCTAGCCGTTACGGTAATTCACCTGCCGCAGGGGCCATACTCCCGCCAGAAGCCGACCAGCAGCCCGTGAAACGGGCATGGGCCAAACGGCCCGAGTGGCGCGCCAAAGACTGGCTGGAGGAGCCCCCGAATGACGACCTGGACCCGCACCCTATTGGGCGGCGCAGCCATGCTTGCGCTTCTTTCCGCGGCCCCTGCCTTCGCCCAGACGCCCTCCTCTCCCCCCGCTCCGGTTCAGGCGGGACCGTCCGCCGACGATCCCCAGACTCAGCAGAAGGCCGACACGGTCGTTATCTTCGGCCGCGCCGAGGAGCAGATCGGCACTGCCCAGTCCGCCTCTGAAGGCGTGGTCGGCTACAAGGACCTGTCGACCCGCCCGATCAGCCGCGCCGCCGAGCTGGTGGAAGTCA
>DAINAT010000060.1:0-19887 GCA_036733305.1 Hyphomonadaceae bacterium | reverse complement strand
TCTTCTCGAGCCTCCACCAAATTCAGTAGCGCCTCAATCTCACTGTCTGAGAGACGAGATAGAGCATATTCCCTACCCCGCTTGTACATGTGTGGTGACTTAACCCGTGGCGACCACATGTTTTTGGTACAGGCCAGCAGCACTTTGAGTTTTGGGGTCGGAAGATCGACGCATCGATCGACGAGTTCGTTTAGATCATTCAGATGCAAATTCGCTTCATCAACAAACAGAATCGCAAACTGACCGTCTGGAAGACCTTTGGCGTATCGAAACCAAGCGTCCACATCGAGTTCGTGGTCAACGATATGCTCCCACGCAAAAATCCCTTGGCGCGATAGCTTCTGCATAACCTGTCTGCAGAGAGTAGACTTGCCCACACCGCTTGCGCCAATCACCGCAGCAACAAGTTGGTTGGAGTTCGTCAGATCTTCCGCAATCCGCCGTTCTGCATCTCTGCCAAAAGTAAAGTCTGCTGAAATGTCGGAGTACGTAGCTGGCCGACCGTTGAACATTTTCTCAAAGCCACTCCGGCCATGGATCAGCTCATGCGAAACATCGATGGTCGAAGGACCAAGGCGAGCACCTAAACCGCCAGACGAATCCAGTGCGAAAAGCTCTCCATCCTTACGCTTGTTCTGCTGCCCCAGAGCGGCCATGAAGTCATCAATGCCACCGAAAACTACATTGAAGTTTCTTTTTTGAAGCAACTCGGCGCGCGTCTCATCTCTGCTGTAGAGTAGGAGATAAATGTTGAACGAGCTGGCCGTCGTGTTGTGCATCTTGGCAACGCGATCGATGATCTGCTTGATGTGCGGATCGGTGAGCGAGTGCCCCACAATTACCAGATCGGATTGCGCAAGGTCGGCCTCGAATATGCGGTATAACTTCTCGCGATACACAGAGGTTTGATCATAATCGACTTCCGAAATTACAAGTCGCGCTCGATGCCCCAGAACAATATCTTGATCGATGCTGCCATGGATTTTGTATAGAGGGATTTGGCTACGTTCAGCATTCGCCCCCAAATCAAAATCGGATACGATGACGCGTAAGGCCTTTCCGGCCTTTGAGAAAGCTACCTCGACTAGCTCGTCGTAATTTGTCGAATAAATTGCCTTCCAGTCATACGCAGGTAACGCAAGCACACCTCTGGTGGGCTGATCAGTTACGATGCGTGCTCGTATTGTTTCGATTAACGTCTTTCTACGACCTCGCCCTTCGATCAGCGACGCAAGTTCCATCAAATTGAGGCCAGCTCCCGCTAGCTCAAACTTGCTTTCCAGAATTTGCACTAGCTCTTCGCTCGAAGGCGCGCCGGATGGAATTGAAGATCCGGCGCCGAAGAACAAAACGGTCCGACTCGGTTCTATGCGCCGCGCCAACTCTTCGATCGTTAGAAAATCCATCACCCATCCCTTCGTTACAAGGGAAGCGTAAGTATCAAGCATGTGCGCGCAAGACTGGGCCCACGCGTCACATCCAAAGAGCTTTGGATATTTCTAAAGTCCGGGGATATCCCTCACTTCAACCCCAACTGCGGCAGCCACACCATTTCCTGCGCTGTAAACGGCGCCTTCTTGAAGCCCGTCCGCACGCCGCTGGCTTCGTTGAATTCCATCAGCTGGTCGGACTGCGCCGTGTAGGCGGGCCAGGCGGGGGAGCCGCAGGCGGGTGCGCCCGTCTTGATGAAGCCGGCCCAGCACGCGTGCATGAGATCAGCCAGCGGCTTGTCCGGCGCGATGATGTCGCCCACATCCTTGCCCCATGACTTGAACACATAGGGCAGCTCGGTTGCGTGCCCTGCCCGCGTGCGCTTGCCGCGCAGCGCCTCGGGTATGTACGAGAAGTGGTAGAGATAGCTGGGCGCGCCCGCCGCCATCTGCGCCGCCACCCAGCGGGCCGAGGCGCCGAACAGGCTGTCGGTGAAGATCACGCGCGCCAGCGCTTCATCGCTCGTCGCCGCCTCCTTCGGATAGACCATGCGCGCGACCGGCGGGATCTGCTTGAGCGTCGCCTCCGGCAGCGGGCTCGGCCCCATCAGCGTATCCTCGCCCGAATTCCAGCCGATCATGATCGGCACGTCGGGGAAACGCTCATGCGCGATCGCCTGCGTCGGCGTTTCCGGCATCAGCACACCGTCCGGGTACGGACCATATTCGCCGGCGAGCGTGGCCAGCTTCTCGACCGGCAACGCCCGCAGCTCCGCCAGCGTCGATTGCGCCGTCGCCCCCGCAGGCGCCATCAGCTTGACGCCCTTCTCTTCCTGCTGCGCCACAGTCTGCACCGGATACCACCCGCCGCCCGACTGCACGATCGCCTGGGCATAAAGCCCGCGCGCAGATGGCGTCGCCAGCACCGCCATGGTCGACAGCCCGCCCGCGCTCTCCCCCGCCAGCGTCACCTTGCCCGGATCGCCGCCGAACGCCGCGATGTTGGCCTTCACCCACTGCAGCGCCGCGATCTGGTCCATCAGCCCGTAATTGCCCGACTTCTCCCCCAGCCCCGGATGCGAGAGATACCCCAGCGCGCCCAGCCGGTAGTTCGCCGTCACCACGACGATGCCGTCCTGCGCGAAGCTCGCGCCGTCATAGATCCAGCCATTGCCCACGCGATGCGAGCCGCCATGCAGCCACACCATCACCGGCGCTGCCTTCGCGCCCACCGGCGCCGTCACATTCAGCTGCAGGCAATCCTCGGATATCGGCCCATACGCCCCGCCCGTATTCGGCGCATCATTCGCCAGCATCGTCTGCGGGCACGATGGCCCCGCCTTCACCGCCTCGCGCACCCCGCTCCAGCTCTTCGCAGCCGCAGGCGGAGCCCACCGCAGCGTGCCCACCGGCGCCGCCGCAAACGGAATGTTGCGGAACACATTGACCCCGCCCTCCACCCCGCCCTGCAATTCCCCCTGCGCCACCTTCACCCGCGGCGCCTGCTCCTCCGCGCCACCCACGCCAGCGCATCCCGCCAGCGCCAGCACAGCCACAGCTCCCAGCATCATCCGCATCGCGCAAACTCCCTGATGTTCGTCTTCCAGCGTTTCCCGTCACCCACGATCAGACCCCAATCCCGCCCCGCACTCAATCCGCCACTACCCCATCCCAGCCATCATCCGCATCATCCCCACAAGCTTCTCCAGCCTCCGCCTCCCCAATCTCCGCCCCGCAAGCCTCCGCCCCCCAGGCCTCCTCATCCACCACGCCCGCCCCACTCACCGGCGCATCGCCCAGGCTGCGCATCCCCTCCACGCCCTCATCCACAACAGCGATCACGCCCAGCGCCGGCCGCGCCTGCATCCCCGTCTCCGGCGCCCCCGCCATCAGCCGCGCCAGAGCCTCCCCCTCGCCCGCCGCAATCAGCCCGATCGCCGCCCGCGCCAGCTCCCGCTGCTGCGCCAGAAACGCGCGCCGCTCCCGGTCCCACGCATGCCCGGCCGCCACATTGGCCACCACCCGCCGCGTGATCTTCCCCGACAGCTCCAGCTCGAGATCCTTCTTCCGCCATCCCCCGCGCAGCGCCCACCCCGCCAGCGTCTGCACCGACACGCCCAGCAGCCGCGACACCTCCGCCCGGCTCTCGCCCGACCGCACCAGCCGCTCCGCCTCGTACTGCAACCCCATCGCCTCAACGCTCGATCGCGCCATCCATCGCCTCCTTTTGCGAGGCCGATGATTCACCCAGGTCGGGCAGGTGTAGGATAACTTTTTCCGCAGCCGCTCCCGGCGAGGCCTATGGGCCTGACGCGCAACGCCTTTCGCGAAACAGGGTACAGGACAGCGCCCGCGACGCCGCCGCCCCGACGCGCTTCACGCCAACAGCCTACTTCAGCTTAACCGCGCCCATGCGCACCAGATACTCGCCCATCTTCTGGTGCAGGATGTTGATCGCCTTCAGCGGCCGCACCATCACCTTGAAGTGCGTGATCAGCCCCTCATCATTCCACGAGATGATATCGACGCCATTGATCCTGATCCCGTCGATCTCCGAGTAGAACTCCAATACCGCGCTCTTCTCAGCGTACCATTCCCCGCCATAGCGGAAGTGCTCCGTGTTCAGCACCTCCAGAGCCCCGCGCAGGTAAGCCTCCACAATGGCCCGCCCCTGCTGAGGCGTATGCACGACAGGGCTCTCGAACACAGCATCCGCCGCCAATATCCCCGCCAACTCATCGCTACGCCGCTCCAGCGCAATCCGATGCCACCGCTCAATCACCGCCGGAATGGACATGTGTGTCTCCCTGCTCTTCAACAGCTCTTCAATTTACGAAATTTGGAAACGCCTGCGTACGGACAATCCAAAGAGAAAGAGCAACACAATCCCAGAAAACGATTGAAAGGTCGACACCAGCCGGAGAAGCAGCAAGCTTCCCTCTTCTCCTTCAGCGCCGAATGTCGAAATTATAGCATCTCGGGTGATAAGCGCCGAACCATCCACAAAGGACTTTTCGCCCCAGACCCATAGCGGTTTGAAGAAATTAGTCGCTGCAAACGTTATCGCATCGAGTAAGTCTCGATCTAATTTGCAACCATCGCCTGTAAAGCAGAGGTTCAACCGCCTAGGCGAAATTACCTTTGTCCATATCCAAAACACGACACCCATAACGAAGGTGCTGGATAGAAGTATGATCAGGGGACGCCATATACTGGCACCGTAGTCGGAGAAGGTCGCGTATATCAGCGAGCTCATCTTTTCCGCTTTAGGTGTAGCTGCCTGTTGCACTCTGGCCATAAGTTGGAAGCGATAAAATCGCTGTTCCAAAAGTTCATTTCTATCGCGTCCCATTGCGAGCTTTACAGCTCGACAACCGCCCTCCAGCTCTCGCAAGCCGCGATCCAAGCCTGCTTGGTCTAACGATTTTCGTCCCTCGCTATCGATGATCTTATGATCTCGACGTCTATTCAGCTCTGCAATCGCCTCCTCGTGCGTTTTTCCGGCGAGGGCCTTAGCTCGAGGAAGTATGACCCTTTTGAAGTCATCAACGGCGTCGACTTCGTCGACATCATCCAGAAGAATTTTCGACTGAAGTATTGCCTTGTCGAAAGCCGCGATATGGCGGACGCCCACACCTGTAAAATCTACTATCGAGGCAAATATCGTTCCTCGAAACGCTGAGGAAAACCCACTTGGTAGAGGTGGGAGTTGAACATTCTGAAAGCGTGCAAAATCGAATACACTGGCGTCGCGCATGCTAAATTCGCCTGTGATAGTCGAGCCAAACATGTCCAACCCGCCCTTCATCTGGACATCATCGCAGCTCAGTTTTTCAAACATCACGTGGCGGAAACTTGCCAATCCGGAGAACACGGCCCCATCGAAAGTCGCAATGCCAGAAAAGTTTGCGTGAAAGAGATTTGCGCCTGAATGAAAGACACAGCCAAAAAACTGCGCGTTCTTGAGAAACTCTGAGCCTAAGCTCGCATCTCCGAAGAAATGCGAGTTCTGAAAATCCACCAGCTCCGAAAACCGCGATCGGCCAGCGTGCATTGAGGCCCTAAACACACAACCTCGAAATGAAGTTGAACCGGAGAATTTGCTCCCGTCGAGGTTGACCCATCCCTCAAAAAGAGAATCGTCAAAGGTTACGGGTCCCTCGTACGTGGCGCGCGAACCTAAATAAGCTCCGCGGAAATTTGCCTCGATGAAGCGTGAATGGCGGCCGATCGCTGATTTTTCGATGTCGACATTCTGCAAAAACACAGACTGATGCGCCACTAGGTGCAGCGTTGGCAATTCGTCCGTGGACTTAGGTAGATTTCGTAAAACCCCGCCGGTGAGTTGCGCGCAGGTGTCTACCCAGTCTTCCCAATAATCTCGTATTTCGGGTTCTCGAGCCGCTAACAATCTCGCATGAACGAGCTTCTCGAGGAAATTCCATCTTGGGTGGGAAAGGTCGAGCTTCCAGCTGTGCTGATTATTCTCAACGATCTGTGGGATATGAATCACGTGCCAGAGCGTTTGAGTTTCTGGACAGTGCTCTAACTCGTCGGATGCGAGCATCTCGTCATCGCTGCGCAGCCTCATGCCGGACGGGTCGCAGGCCCAGTAGTCCTTCAAAGTCGCAAGCCTAGCGCTAGCCGGAGCACGAGGTGTTTCAACCAGTTGGCCATCTTTCGTGACGGACCAGCCCCTCCATGGAAAGTTGGGCTTTTGCTGGTGATCGAAAGCCCCTAACGAATGCCAAGAGTAGTCTGCTCTGCGCCAATTCTCCCACCAGCGCTCGTTGGTCATTACGTTGTCCACCGACGGCAATCTAATCATCCCCCGAGATCCCCTCGACTTGGTTGTAGCGTGCCGGCACCAATCACGCTGACGCGCGTAGCTTCGTTTGTTCGGGTAACTGATAACGACCAGCTATCGTTTCTACAAACCCAACACCGGCTTCACCTCCGCCGCATCGCACGGGAAGTGTGTGATGTGCGGGTGGTCTTTCACCAGTTCGGCGGCGGCCTGTAAGGAGGCTGCGCGGACCACCATGAAGACGGTGAGTTCGTTGACGACGGTGGTGACGCCTTCGGGCGTGGCGCGGCGGGTGGGGTCGAGCGGGCCGCCGGCATAGACGATGTCGTCGGCGTGGTCCGCGTCCCACTTGCCGAGCAAAGGCAGGCCCACCGCATCGCGCACCCCCTCCGTCTCGCCTGGCTCACGCCAGGCGATCCACCTCCCCCAGTCTTCGACTGGTGGAGGCAAACAGCGCGACGTCGCGACGAAGGGGAATTGCCTCCACCTGTGCGAAGCACTGGGGGAGGTGGATTGCGCGCTCTCGCGCGCAAGACGGAGGGGGCGCCTGCTTCGTCCGCACAGTGAGTATCCGGCCAGCCCCCTCCGTCTCGGCGCTCCGCGCTGATCCACCTCCCCCGCGCTTTGCGCAGTGGAGAACCTGGGCGCGGTGGAGGACCTGGCAAACTAATCCGCAGGCGGCAGCACGGCCTCGATGCCGACGCCGATCTCGGTGTCGCGCAGCTTCTTCACCTCGTCGCGCAGGCGCGCGGCCAGCTCGAACTCCAGGTTGGCGGCGGCCTCGCGCATCTCCTTCTCCAGCGTGTCGATGACGCGCGTGAGGTTGTGGCCTTTGCCGATGTATTCGGCGCCCGCCTCCTCCATGCCCGGCAGCGTGCTGGAGCGCCCGCGCTTGTTCGGGTCCCTGCCCTTCGGCAGCAGGCCCTGCGCCGCTTTCGAGGTGACGCCCTCCAGCACATCCTTCACGCCGGAGAACACCGTCGTCGGCGTGAAGCCATGCTCGGCATTGTGCGCTTCCTGCCGCGCGCGGCGGCGCGCCGTCTCCGCCATCGCGCGCTCCATCGAGCCGGTGATGCGATCCGCATAGAGCACGACGCGCGCCTCACTGTTGCGCGCCGCGCGCCCGATCGTCTGGATCAGCGACGTCTCGGAGCGCAGGAAGCCCTCCTTGTCGGCGTCGAGAATACCCACGAAGGCGCACTCGGGAATATCGAGGCCTTCGCGCAGCAGGTTGATGCCGATCAGGCAGTCGAACTTGCCGAGCCGCAGGTCGCGGATGATCTCGATGCGCTCGATCGTGTCGATGTCGGAGTGCATGTAGCGAACCTTCACGCCCATTTCGGTCATGTGTTCGGTCAATTGCTCTGCCATTTTTTTGGTAAGCGTGGTCACGAGCGAACGATAGCCCTTCGCCGCGGTCTGCTTGACCTCGTAGATGCAGTCGTCGACCTGGTTTGCGTTGTCCTTGTAGACCGGGCGGATCTCGACCGGCGGATCGATCAGGTGCGTGGGGCGGATGATCTGTTCGGTGAACACGCCGCCCGTCTGGTTCAGTTCCCACGGGCCGGGCGTTGCCGAAACGTGCACCGTCTGCGGCCGCATCTTCTCCCATTCGTCGAATTTGAGGGGGCGGTTGTCGAGGCAGCTCGGCAGGCGGAATCCGAATTCGGACAGCGTGAATTTGCGATTGAAGTCGCCCCGGAACATCGCGCCGATCTGCGGAATGGTCTGGTGGCTTTCGTCGACGAACACCATCGCGTTGTCGGGCAGGTATTCGAACAGCGTCGGCGGCGGCTCGCCCGCGCGGCGGCCGGTGAGATAGCGGCTGTAGTTCTCGATGCCGGCGCAGCTGCCCGTCGCCATCATCATCTCGATGTCGAATTGCGTGCGCTGTTCGAGTCTTTGTGCTTCTAGCAATTTTCCTTTTTGGTTCATGCTGGCAAGCGTCTGCCGCAGCTCCTCCTTGATGCTCTCCACCGCCTGGTTCAGCGTCGGCCGCGGCGTCACATAGTGGCTGTTGGCGTAGACCTTGATCTTCTCCATTGGCCGAGTCTGTTTTCCCGTAAGCGGGTCAAACTCGGTGATCGCTTCCACTTCATCGCCGAAAAATGAAATCTTCCACGCGCGATCTTCCTGGTGAACCGGCCAGACATCCATCGTGTCGCCCTTCATCCTGAAGGTCCCACGCCCAAACGCCTGGTCATTTCGTTTGTACTGCAACGCCACCAGATCCGCCGCCACCTGCCGCGGGTCCCGCGCCTCGCCCTGCGCGAGTTCGAACGTCATCGCGGAATACGTTTCCACCGATCCGATGCCGTAAATGCACGACACCGAAGCAACGATGATCACATCATCCCGCTCCAAAATCGCCCGCGTCGCCGAGTGCCGCATGCGATCGATCGCTTCGTTGATGGACGACTCTTTCTCGATGTACGTGTCGGTGCGCGGCACGTAGGCCTCGGGCATGTAATAGTCGTAATATGAGACGAAATACTCGACTGCGTTGTCGGGGAAGAAGGCCTTGAACTCTCCGTAGAGCTGGGCCGCGAGTGTCTTGTTGTGGGCGAGGATCAGCGCGGGCCGCTGCACCGCTTCGATCACCTTCGCCATCGTGAAGGTCTTGCCCGAACCGGTGACGCCGAGCAGCACCTGGTCGATCTCGTTGTCGTTGATGCCGTTCACCAGATCGCTGATCGCCTGCGGCTGGTCGCCGGCAGGTTCATAGTTCGACGCGACCCGGAATTTCCGCCCGCCTTCAAACTTCTCCCAGTTCCGCTCCGGCCTGTGCGGCATCCACAGCGGCTGACCTTCAGCCACCGCCACGGCGTCCTTGATCTGAGCCGCGAACGCCGCGCCCGGACCTTCGCTCACGCCCTTGCGCCCCGACTTCGCCGGTGACTTCGCGGGAGCTTTCGACGCGCTCGGTTTAGCGGATTTGGAGGGAGGTTTCGACATCCCGGCAATATGGGCCGTTCGTCATGCGTTCGCCAGTGGCCGCGACGGCGTCCACCACAACCTGCTGACAGTTGGCTGGCTACAGGCCGCTAGTTCTTCTTTTCAGCGGTATCGACGACCGCGCCGACCGTGGCGCCAACCGCCGCGCCCACCGGACCAGCGATGATCAGGCCGGTCGCAGCGCCGGTGGCGGCGCGCTGCTCCATATTCGTGCCGCAACCGGCCAGCACAGCCAGACCAGCGCCAGCGGCAAGAATCAGAACGTTACGGATGATCATGTCGTGCCCCACGATTAGTTGCCGCAGCCTAACCTGTCGCGGCGCCCGAGGACCAGCCCATAATCCCGAAGCCCCCGACACAAGAATCCCGGACGTAAAAAGCCGGACGCAGAAAGTATCTGCGCCCGGCCATTACAGCCCACCATCTTTGTCCGCCCTTGAGCGAAAAGTTGGGCAGAAAACCTCAGTTCGCTTTGTCAGTCTCATTCACAACCGCGCCGACAGTGGCGCCTACAGCAGCGCCCACCGGGCCTGCGACAACCAGACCCGTGGCGGCGCCCGTAGCAGCGCGTTGCTCCATATTCGTGCCGCAACCAGCAAGCATCGCGAAGCTCAGCAGGGCGACGGTCGGCGCGATAATCAGGGTACGGGTCATGTGCAGCTCCGGGCGATCCATGTTTGACGTGTCATCAACGCCGCCCCTGCCCGCAGGTTCCGTGCCTGGACGTTAACCGCTGACGGCGCCGCAACGACGCCACAGTTTGGCTCAACTTGACGGGCCTTCTCCCGTGCTAGAATCCAGAGCCAAGAGCTCTGAAACGCGTCGGGAGACACTGTTCATGTCCGGTCCTAGCCCCCGTGCGAAGCGTGCCCCCCTTGTCAAACGTGCAAGGCACAAGGGTATTCTCGCCTTGATCGCGGCTGTCATCGCCGCGCCCCTCGCGCTCACCGGCGTGATGGCCGCCAGCGCATGGCAGGGCCAGGACTGGAAATCCGGCCAGCGCTGGTCGGATGGCCGCGAGGTCCAGTGGCGCGCCACGCGAGCGCTCGGCTGCGATGGATCGAACGTCGAGATGCGGCTCATCAACGATCCCACCTCGTCCGGCGAACTCGGCCTGAAGGACGTCACCTTCCAGTGCGTGCGCTCCACGCCCTTCGATGCGCCTGCCCGCACCATCGGCATGGTCGCGCCGGGCGGCACATACAACGCACCCGTCATCAACTGCGCCTGCGCCGAGCGCGGCGGCGTGAAGGAACTGATGTCGGTGTCGATCGACATCCTGCGCGGCGAGAACTCGCAGACCTATGCAAATGGTTGTTCGTACAAAGGCAATGTCGTCGCCGGCAAACGCGAGGGCCGCGGCGTCTACTCCTGCCCGGACGGCTACAGCTATGACGGCAATTACACAGCCAACGAGATCAACGGCACGGGCACCGAGAAGCTGACGAGCGGCGAGATCTACACCGGCGCATTCACGAACGGCGAGCGCAATGGCCCTGGCCGCATGACGTACGCAGACGGCTCGGTCTACGAGGGCGACTACGTCCGCTCGAAGCGCGAAGGCAATGGCACTCAGACCTACAAGGACGGCTCCGTCTATGTCGGCGACTGGAAAGCCGACCGCCGCAACGGCGAAGGCGCCTACACCACCGGCGACAAAGCCTGGACCTATGACGGCGGCTGGCAGAACGATCGCCGCAGCGGACAGGGCCGCCTCTCCGCGAACGATGGTTCCTACACCTATATCGGCGCATTCGCTGACGATCGCCGCACCGGACAGGCCACCGCCACCTTCGGTGATGGCCGCGTCTTCCGCGGCACGTTCGTGAACGACCAGCAGCAAGGCCCGGGCGAGCTGACCTTCAAGGATGGCCGGCGCATCACCGGCCAGTTCCTCGACCACCGCCCGAGCGGCGCCGCTGTCGAAGTCGGCAGCATCGCGACGATCGACGGGACGTGGGCCGAAGGCCTGCTGCAGGGCCGTGCGACGGTGCAGTACGCAACCGGCGAACGCTTCGAAGGCCAGTATGTGAACGGCAAGCGCAACGGCCCGGGCGTCGACACGCGCCTCGATGGCTCGAAAGAGGAATGCCGCTGGATCGACGATGTGCGCCAACCCGCCTGCACGCGCATCACGCCGAACGGCAAGCGCATCGAATACCGCTCGACCAGCCGGAACTAGACGCAACACGCCTTGTCATCCTGGGCCTCACTACGCTCGCCCGGGATGACAACGGAAGAAGCTGCGGCTAGCGGGATCACATCGCCGAAAGCGATTCCGACTTAAGCCACCGCGCTTGTCGCAGCCTGCAGGCGCAGGCCCTCCGCGAACATATCCGCTTCCTTGTCGCGGCGATCGAGCAGGCCGGCGACCTTCGCGTCGTTCTCCCACAGCCGCTTCATCGCGCGAATTTCGTCCGCGACCTTGCCGAACGCCCTCGCCTTCATGTGCGCAGCGATGTTGCGCATCTCCAGCCGCGAGTCCTTGGCTGAAAGGCTGTCGCCGCGATTGAACACGAGCGAGACGAGCGCGCCCATGCTGAGATCGTGCAGCTCCATCGTATTCTCGAAGCAGTTCTCGGTGCGGAACGTGTAGGTCGGCATCATGATGTCGGTGAAGACAGCGAACGCCGCCTCCAGCGAGATAGTGATGTCCTTCAAACCAGCGACCGCAAGCTTGCGCTTTTCCAGATCCGGCTCGCCAACGCCGCAATAGGGAACAAGCCGCTCGATCACATCGGCGGCGAGATGTGGGCCCCAGTGTTCGCGAACCTCGCTCGCACTTGCATGGCGCAGGTCATAGCCAACGCCGATGGTGAGGCCCGAAGCTGCACCGGGCCAACACGGCGCCTGCAGGAATTTGCGATAATACGCGCCGCTTGAAATCTCGAAGCCCGCGATGAAGTCGCCGCACTGGCGCGGCAGCTTGCGGCTCGACTTACGCTCGATGCTCTCGAATGCGGGGCCTTCTTCATAGTCGGCATAGCCGCGCAGGGATTCGAACGTGGCTTCGTTCTTCGCGGCCGCCGCAGCCACCGCTGCAGGCGGCGCAGGCGGAACAGGTGCAGGACGCGGCGAAGCGCTGGCGGAAGCGCCACCCAGAGCCGTCTGGAATGCTTCCGCAATCGCGCGCAGCGACATGCCCTGATTGGCCTGATAGCGCGCGGCATCGCCGAACTTCGCATCGATCGGCTGCACCGCTCCGCGATGGTGGATCGCCAGCAGCTCCAGCGTATCGGCATCGAATACGGGGCTGCCCGAAGAACCCGGCTCGGTCGGCGCGCGATACTGCACGCGCACCGGCTTGGCGCTGAACGACTGGCCGACAGCCGGGCCATCATGATCCAGCATCAGATTGTTGTTGAACGTTATCTCCAGCGGCCGCCCATCGGGATGGCCAAGCACCAGCACGCGCGGACGCGCGCCGCGCTCTCCCGGCTCGAAATGGCATTTCGGCAGGTACGAAGAGATCGACGCCGGCGCGACATTCGCCGGGAATTGCGGATGACCATCCAGCTCAAGGATCGTGCAATCATGCCCGCTGATCGCCGGCGACCACCACAACGTGCGCAACACTTTGAAACGCGCGCCGGCCGACGCCATCTGGAAATCGATCTGCGCGCCCTCGCCCGGAATGGCGCCGTGCTCGCCGGTGGGCGAGATGACATGCGCGTTGGTGAGGAACAGCCACTCGCCGATCTCGTGGCGCTGGATCAGCGCTTCGTTGGTCACGAGATCGCGCGTGCGCACGAGGAAGCCCGTGCCCTTCGGCTTGTCGCCATGACGCACCATGCCGACGAATGCCGACATGCCGAGCGCCTTGTAGGCCGTCTGCACCGATATGCCCGCCTCGCCATCGAAGATCGCTTCGAAGCGCGCCTTGTCGGATGCATTGAGCAGATGCTCGACGCCCTGCTGGCTCAAGGTCGCGCCATTGTCGGCGCCCATCAGCGCCATCTGCAGGCCTTCGACGATGTCGCCATTCTTCGTGCCGACGGTGATGCCCCAGATATTCTGGATCTGCCGCAGCGTTGCATGCAGCGCGAACGGATTGCGGATATTGGCCCGCGCGTACTCGTCCAGTCTGCGCCGCGCCTCGGCGTGGTCGCCCAGAGCAAGCGCTGCTTCCGCGGCGTTGGCGTAATCCCAGTCGGGAATGTTCGGGTCCTTGCGGTCGATGTCGCCACGGATGCGCTCGGCCAGCTTGGCGATGTGCTTGGGCGAGAGGTCTTTGGGAACCTTCAGCCCTGCACGCTGCCCCGCCACGACGAGCGCCATGACGTTCACATCATGATAGAGATTGGCCGGGTCGTTCGAATGCTTGCGGCCAAGCCGGTAGAATTTCAGGCTGGCGTCAAAGGCAAGCTGCCGCGCACGCGTGCTCTGGAAATCGATGCCGACAAAGCGTTCCTTGTGCACGCGGCCGAGCGAGCCATAGATGTCGGACAATTCGGGATCGCGGTTCTGCCTGGCCAGATCTTCGGCCTGCTTCAGCATCAGCTCCGCCGACGCCGTCTCGCCCAGCTCGATCAGCGCCTGCGCATGCAGCTTCATGAACAAGGGCTGGCGTTCACCCTGAGCCATCAGCTTCTCGCCGATCAGCTTCATCTCGTTGAAACGCCGCGCCGCGCGCAGGCAATGCATGATGCGCTTGACCGGCATGTGCGCGAATGGCGGCGAGCCAATCTGGATGTCGGCAACCGCAGCCGTGGTGTAAGTGCTGACAACGAGTAGATCGCCCGCATCGACAGCCTTCGGCAGACGATCGGCAATCTCCTCAAGCGTCAGAAGCTCGGCCTTGCCCTCAAGCCCGCTCGTGGTGACAGCAGCAACAGCCGCCGCCGCCTCATCGCCCTTGAAGCGCGTCTTCAGCGCTTCCGCCATCACCGAGTCCAGCGTCGGCCGCTCCGGCGCGCCCTCGCCTATGCCCTCAAAGCCCGTACGCGCTTCGCGGAAGCTCTTGAACCGCTCACGCGCCGACTTCACCAGATTGTCCTGATCAACCTTCAGCAGATCCGGCCACAGCGCAGCAAGGCCCGCATACTCCTGGATCAGCGCCTTCACACGCTCTTCGTCGGCGCCCTTCTCGATCTCCTCGATCACGGAATCGAACTTCTTGCGCAGGCGCGGTATCATGTGCGCGTCGTCGCGCGTCTCCAGCGCCTCGATCGAGATCACGACATACGAACGGCGCAGCGGCGCCTTCGTCGCATTGTTGATCAGCTTGCCATTGGCAAAGCCGAACACCAGCCCCTCGTCCGCCTTGCCCATGTCCGAGTACAGCGCATAGACCCCCGTCGCCGGCGCATCGACCGACTTCATCAGGCCAAGCTCGAAATAGTTGCCATCCGCCGTCAGCAGGTCGACCGCATTGGCCACCGCGCCGATCGTCTTCGCAGCTTCCCCGATGAACGGCGTCGCCGCCTTCTCGGACAGCTCAGCAACCTTCTTCAGCAACTCCTTCGCCCGCGCCGAATTGCGCACCGACAGAAGCCCCAGCGCCAGGTTCAGCTGCCCCGCATAAGGCGAGGCATTGAACAGCACGACTTCGCCCAGCGTCTCGCGCGCATCGCCCCGCAGGCCATCGGCGTTGAACCCGCTCGATATAGCCTTCGCAAATCCCGCCGGATCATTCGAAATCTCGCCCAGCCCAACGCCCGCATAAACGAGCGGCAATTTCGACGACAGCAGATTGCCCGCATCCGGCAGACGCGCAGCGAGCATGCGCACGCGCACATATTCCTCGCCCTTGCGCAGCGGCCGCGACGAGGCGACCTCCGGCAGCAGCGTCATCAGCGTCTCGCGGCGCGGCTTGCGCAGCGCGCTCACCGCCAGATCGCCAAGCTTGCTGACGATATCGTCCTCTTTTCCGCCGGCCATCACCGCCCCTCAACTCCACAAGCCGTTCGTGTGCTCCCACGATCCGGCCAGGCCGCGCCGTTTCAGGCGCGCCGGAATGCCCACCCGACTAAATCCCGCAACCGGCGCATTGCCAAGCTTCACTTCCCGTAATGTTA
This sequence comes from Hyphomonadaceae bacterium, assembly GCA_036733305.1. Lineage (GTDB taxonomy): Bacteria > Pseudomonadota > Alphaproteobacteria > Caulobacterales > Hyphomonadaceae > UBA7672. Next base: position 4,678 of record DAINAT010000060.1, on the reverse strand, counting down.
AGCCGGAATGCAGCGCCGCCTGCACAGCTATCTGAAAAGCAACAAAAAACGCCGCGACCATCCAGTCGCGGCGCTTTGTTTGTTTCGGGACTGTGACGGCAATCGCCCCAGTCTTCTCGCCCCAGTCTTCTCCGGGGCGCCCCTATTCCTCGTCGTCGCCATCGCGCGAGGCGGAAGTCCCTTCGCGGTCAGCCTTGCGGCCGGCTTCGAGAATGCCGGGCATCGCGTAATTGCCCTCATGGCAGGCGTATTCGTACATGCCATTGACCGCGTTCAGCGACATCTGGCCCTTCCACACCTGCGTGTAGAGCTCCGGATCGTGGACCTCGAATTCGTAGAACACCTGCTTGTCGTTATAGCGGGTGAAGCGCTCGATGATCTTGCCGTTCTCGCTCAGACGCACGCTGCCGCCGCCGCGCTGCATGTTGACCGTCTCGATGACCAGCGCGTCGCCCTCATACCAGCCGATCGAATCGCCCATCCACGGCGCGAGTTCCTTCGGACCGTGCTTGGCATTCAGCGGGATGATGCGCGCATCGTGAATCATCTCCGATTCGATGATGACATGGTCCGGCGACTGCATGATCCGGGTGGTGTTGTTGTAGAGATAGTTGCCGATCGGCGGCCCCGACGTGCCGAGGATGAAGCAGCGCTCGTTGAGGTTGCGCTCTTCCGGGTTGTTGTAGCCGTAGTTCTTCTCGCGCACCGGCCTCGGCCCCGCGCCGCCCTCGCCGCCGCGACCGCCCGCAACGCCTGCCTTCACGGGCACCTGCCCGTTCGCAGGCTCGACGATCCACGACGTGCGCCATGTGCCCTTCACCAGCGCGTAGTTGTTGCCCGGATCGATCCAGAACGCGTTATAACCACGGCCCGAGTTCAGATCCTTGCCATCGAGCAGGGCTTCGCCTTTCTGGCCATCGTCGGTCTTCTGGCGAATGTTCTGCGGGTTGCTGTCGCGCGCGTGAGCGGCTTCCTCATCGGTCATCACGAGGTTCTGCTTGGGCGAGCGCGCCAGGCGTGTGTTGGACGCATTCGACCAGACGCCGCCCAGATCCGGCTTGCCATCCGCCAACCGCGGCAGCTTGTAGCCGGGCTCAACCGTCGGCGCGTTGATCGCGGCCTTGTCGGTTTCAGCGCCGGCAACGTGGACGCCGGACTTCATCTCGCCCAGATCGACGCCGACACCTTGGGCGAAGGCTGCTCCGCCGCCGGATACGGCAAGCGCAAGCGTGACGGCTGCCAACGAAACGTGGCGCAGTTTCATGATCAATACCTCCCGAAGGCCGGCTTTGCCGGTCCATTTTATCGTTGCGAGATTGATGCCGAATTCAGTCAGGCGCGACAAGCCATCGCCCTGCCGTGGGGGCCCTTGATCGCGCCAAATTGACGGAAGGGCTCGCGCCCGTGTGGAAAACCTAGCTCTGGCCGTCCAGCACAGCCTGCACCAGCGCCACCGCATCCGGGGCATCCCAATGCGCCGGATAGATCAGCCGGGCGACTTCCTTGCCCGTTTTGTCGTAGATGATGGTGGCGGGCAGCGCGCCCGTCTGGGCCTCGCCGTTCACCGCCAGTTCGCCATCATAATAGAATGGCAGGTCGGTCCCCACGAGTTCCTTGAACTTCGCCAGCGTCGTTTCGCGCGTCACGCCCTTGCCAAAGCCGAACGCGACCGGGATCACCGCCACATCCTTGCCCGCGAAAGCCTTCTGCAGGCGCGCCAGGCTGGGCATCTCTTCCACGCACGGACCGCACCATTCAGCCCAGATATTGTAGACCACGACCTTGCCCGCATACTCGGCAAACGAATGTTCCTTGCCCTCGGCATCGACGAATTTGGCGGTCGGAATCGACAGTTCCGTGTCGAAGTCGAGGTTCTCGAACTGGCCGGTTTTGAACGAGGCCAGCTGGCTGGCGCTGGCCGGAGCCGCCGTTTCAGGCGCAGCAGCCGTTTCCGTCGTCGCGGGAGCTTCTGCCGCAGGCGCGCTTGCTGGCTGGCATGCCGCCGCGAAGAGTGCGAGAAGCGCGGCGGAAATTACAGGGCGCAGGCTCATGACGAAGAATCCTGAAAGCAATTCCATGTGGGGCGGCCGGTTCTCGGCGCGACCCGATCAAGTCATGGAGGCGATAAACGCGTCAATCGACGTGGACAAGCGCCTGGCTGAGCAGGACATCGCCGGCTCCAAGGCCCATGCCGCCATGCTCGCGAAAACCGGCGTTATCTCGGCCGCCGACGAAGCCGCCATCCAGAAGGGCCTGGATCAGGTGCTTTCGGAGATCCGCGAAGGAAAGTTCCAGTTTTCCAAGGCACTGGAAGATATCCACCTCAACGTGGAATCGCGCCTGAAGGAAATCATCGGCGAGGCCGCCGGCCGCCTGCACACCGCCCGCTCGCGTAACGACCAGGTCGCTCTCGATTTCCGCCTGTGGGTCAAATCCGCGTGTGAGACCCGCGTCGAGCAGATCACCGCCCTGATGAAGGCCCTCGTCGCGCAGGCCGAAACCCACGCCGACACCGTCATGCCGGGCTTCACCCACCTGCAGACAGCCCAGCCCGTCACCTTCGGCCACCACCTGATGGCCTATGTCGAAATGCTCGACCGCGACCGCCGCCGCTTCGGCGACGCCATCGTCCGCATGAACGAGTCGCCCCTCGGCGCCGCCGCCCTCGCCGGCACCGGCTTCCCGATCGACCGTCACATGGTCGCCAAGACCTTGGGCTTCGACCGCCCGATGGCCAACTCGCTCGACTGCGTCTCCTCGCGCGACTTCGCGCTGGAGTCCCTCAGCGCCGTTGCCATCTGCGCCCAGAACCTCTCGCGCCTCGCCGAAGAGATCGTGATCTGGTCCTCCGCCCAGTTCGCTTTCGTGCGCATGAGCGATGCCTGGTCCACCGGCTCCTCGATCATGCCGCAGAAGCGCAACCCCGACGCCGCCGAACTCGTGCGCGCCAAGTCCGGCCGCGCCATGGGCTCGCTCGTCCAGCTCCTCACCATCATGAAGGGCCTGCCGCTCGCCTATTCGAAGGACATGCAGGACGACAAGCTCACCACGTTCGAAGCATTCGACAGCCTCGACCTCTCCCTCCAAGCCATGACCGGCATGATCGCCACCATGACGCCGAACAAGGAGCGCATGCGCGCCAGCGCCTCCTCCGGCTTCTCGACAGCGACAGACCTCGCCGACTGGCTCGTCCGCGAACTCAACATCCCTTTCCGCGAAGCCCACCACATCACCGGCGCCGCCGTGAAAGCCGCCGAGACCGCCAACATAGCCCTCCCCGACCTGCCGCTCGCCGAGCTGCAAAAGCTGGAGCCGCGCATCACGGATAAAGTCTTCGCCGTCCTCACGGTCGACGCCTCCGTCGCCAGCCGCAAATCCTACGGCGGCACCGCGCCGGAGCGCGTCCGCGAACAGGTCGCTGCATGGAAGGGCAAGCTCGGCTAGCCCACACACGTAGGGTGCATTGAAGCGAAGCGTAAATGCACCACCAGCACCCGACATCAGCACGGTGCATTTTCAATGCACCCTACGACGCTAGCCTAGGATGGGTTAGCCGGTTCGGTCAGTCACGAGACTATCGACGACGCGACCGTTCTTTACGAACACGATTACAAGCACCTTCCGCTTTGTCGCTGCGTCTTCCATGCGATACATGTGGGACTCGGTTCCACCAGCGGCGGGGTAAGCGCCGCCGGGCGTCTTCCCGATCATTTTGATGACGTCCTGCATGGGTCCGTGCTTGGCAAGCAGCGCCTCGAGTGCTGGAAGATCAACTTCATCAACCCGAACCTGCGATCCATCGATTCTTTGCACGCCCGGGGCAATCGTCGTGATTCCTGGCTCAACTGGCTCAACCATCGCGCAACCACCAACCGCAATTGCGAGCACGCAGGCAGCTTTGATTTTCATGCAATCCCCCCATTCACTGGCAAACAATCTGCCAAGCGCGGCCCCGTAACGCAACACGGCTGCCCGCTCCCACTCGCAGGAAGCTCCAGCTTACACCCCCGTCATCCACCCGCGCTTGACCCTGCCTGCCGCCCGTCAGAATGTGCGCGCCATGCGCACCCTGCTTGTTCTCGTCCTTGCTGTTTCAGCCCTCTCCGCCTGCGGCCTGCGTGGCCGTCTGGAGCGGCCCGTGCCGCTGTGGGGCAATCCGCCCAACGAGGGGCCGAACGATCCGCGCACCGTCAAGGCCGCCAAGGAAGCCGCCGACGCCGAAAAAGCGCGCAAGGATGCCGAGCAGAAGGCCGAAGATGAAGCGCGCCGCCAGCGCCTTGAGCAGCAGGCAACTCCGCCCGCAGCAACGACGCCAGCTCAACAGTAAGACGCCCACAAGCCGGGGTGACACATCACCCCGCTTCCGCTACCCCCGACGTGGGGCAAGGCTGGAACGAAACGATGCATCACTTCGCATATCGCAATGGCGTTCTTCACTGCGAGGACGTGTCTCTCGAAGCTGTCGCGCGCGAGCTCGGCACGCCGGCCTATGTCTATTCCGACGCAACACTGCGCCGTCACTATCGCGCGCTGGCTGACGCTTTTGCGGGCCGCAATGTGCTGATCGCCTTCGCCGTCAAAGCAAATTCCAACATCGGCGTTCTCGCCACCCTCGCCGCCGAAGGCGCGGGCGCAGATGTCGTCTCGGGCGGCGAAATGCTGCGCGCCCTCGAAGCCG
>DAINAT010000059.1:0-20200 GCA_036733305.1 Hyphomonadaceae bacterium | reverse complement strand
AAGCCGTTTTCCGGCCAGGAGACGAAGTTATGGTCAAGCGCCGGAAGATCTACGAGGGCAAGGCAAAGATCCTGTACGAGGGTCCTGAGCCGGGCACGCTCATCCAGTACTTCAAGGATGACGCGACCGCCTTCAACAATGAAAAACGCGCCGTGCTGGACGGCAAGGGCGTGCTGAACAACCGCATCTCCGAATTCGTGATGATGCAGCTGAATTCGATCGGCCTGCCCACGCACTTCCTGAAGCGCATCAACATGCGCGAGCAGCTGATCCGCGAAGTCGAGATTATTCCGCTAGAAGTGATCTGCCGGAACGTGGCGGCGGGTTCGATCGCCAAGCGCCTGGGTATCGAGGAGGGCACGCCGCTGCCGCGCTCGATCATCGAGTTCTGCTACAAGAAGGACGAGCTGGGCGATCCGCTGGTGTCGGAAGAGCACATCACGGCGTTCAACTGGGCGACGCACCAGGAGATCGACGACATCGTGGCGATGACGCTGCGCATCAACGACTTCCTCACGGGGCTGTTTGCCGGCGCGCAGATCAAGCTGGTGGACTTCAAGGTGGAGTACGGCCGCCTGTACGAAGGCGAGATGGTGCGGACGGTTCTGGCCGACGAGATCAGCCCGGATTCGTGCCGCTTGTGGGATATGGCGACCGGCGAGAAGCTGGACAAAGACCGCTTCCGCCGCGATCTCGGCGGCGTCACCGAGGCCTACGCGGAAGTTGCGCGCCGTCTCGGAATCATCAAGGAAGCGGGCGGGGCAGAGATTCTGTCCTTCTCCCAGGACAAGTCTGAGGAATAGGCGAGCCGATGAAAGCCAAGGTCCATGTCTCGCTGAAAGCTGGCGTGCTCGATCCGCAGGGCAAGGCTGTGGGCGATGCGCTCGTTCGCCTCGGCTTCGATGAAGTCGGCGCGGTTCGCTGCGGCAAGACGATCGAGCTGGAGCTGGCGGATGGCCTGTCGAAGGCTGACGCGGAGAAGCGCGTGAAGGACATGTGCGAGAAGCTGCTCGCGAATGTCGTGGTCGAGCGCTACTCGATTGAAATCGTCTAGGCGAAATCGTCCAGGCGCTATCGCTGGCCTGAAATGAAAATCGCGCGCCCCGGCTGGAGCGCGCGATTTGATTTTGTAGCAGGGTCTGAAGCCTTACTTGGCTTCTTCTGCCGTTTTCGTCATGGCGCCGCCGACTGCGCCGACGTCGCGGCCGACGCCGGCGATCGTGTTGCAGGCAGACGCCATGAGCGGCGCGGCGACCATGAGGGCGATGAGAAGTTTGCGCATGAGGGTGACCCCTTTTGTGTTGTCCCAGCTGCAAGGATGACTGCTCGGAACGGATTTCGCAAGCCGGGCGACTAGCGGGCGCATCCCTCAAGAACATTGCCTTCGGCGTCGGGCTGGCAGGCGGGGCGATCGGTGCGCGGGGGCTGCGTTGCGCCTTTCTGGACGCCATCTGCCGTGCCGGTAAGCACGCCGCCGACTTCCTGCAGATCGCGGCCAATGCCGGAGATGGTGTTACAGCCCGCCAATCCAGTAAGCGCGAGCAGGGCGGCGCCTGACATCAGCTTGTTCATCTAGCCGTCCTTCGTGCCCGCCTTCTGAGGCGATTGACCAATCCTGCCTATCGCCCAAGAATCTGTCCAAATTCGGGTAGCTGGCCCACAGAGGATTTCATGACCCCCGCACACTGGATGCCGATCGCCCTGCTGATCGGGTCGAACATCTTCATGACCACGGCCTGGTATGGCCACCTGAAGTTCAAGGATTCACCGCTGCTGCTGGTGATCTTCGTGAGCTGGGGGATCGCGTTCGTTGAATACTGCATGGCCGTGCCGGCCAACCGGATCGGCAGCGAGGTGTGGTCGGCGGCCGAGCTGAAGACGATGCAGGAGGTCATCACGCTGGTGGTGTTCGCGGCCTTCTCGGTCTGGGTGCTGAAGGAGCCGCTGACGTGGAAGCACGGTATTGGCTTCGCGCTGATCGCGCTGGGGGCCGGGGTGATCTTCTACAAGTAGCTAGCGCCACTAACCGCGGAGCGCGACGCAGAGCGGGATGTCTTTCTCAGCGGCTGCGCAGACGTCCGGCTGCGTCTTCGTCTGCTTCCAGTAGTCGACGTAACCGAGCTTCTCCGCGAGCGGCAGGAAGCGGGGATCGGTGCGCATGGCGATTGTCGATGGAAAAAAGAGCGGCGAGAAATCGGTCATGATGATCAAGTAACGCTGGTCCATGGTCTCAGCGAGCGCAAATGCTGCGTCGAGATCGCCGAGCACCGCCATCGCCTGGATACTGGACGAGAGCAGACTGCCAGTGAGGCAGGTTCTAGCCTGCTTCGCGCTGGCGAGACGCGCTGCCTTGCTCTGCTGCTTCAAGCCAGCCTGGATGCCGCGCCAACACGCAGCAGTTGCACGCGGCACGCCCGGAGCTGGCGACGCAAGCAGTTGGTTGGCATCGCCCGCGCTGAGGAACAGTGCGCTGGCGATAGATATATCCCACGCTTGCGGGTTGGGCTTTCGTTTCAGCGTAGTGGCGAGCTGTGTTTCACCGCGCCCATCGCCGACAGCGGCAAGCAGCGCGCCGTAGGCCATCGGCCCCATCATGCCCGAAGGTTCGGCTTCGATGGTCGCCTTCAGGTAGCGAAGCGCCTCCTGCGAGCGGCCGACCGCGCCAATTGGATAAGCAGTCGAGCGGCTGGCGTAGGCGAAATGGAAGGCTTCATCCGGCGAGGGCTGGCGCTGCATCAGTCGCGCCATCTCCGGTAGCCATTCCGCCAGTGGCTTGTTCTCCGCCATGCTGACATAGGCGAGGGCGTAAGCGGTCGCGAGTCCGTTAGGGTGAATGGCCTGGGCACGGTTGTAAGCCGTTTTCGCTTCTGCAAGCATTGCGTCCTGAGCGCCCGGCGCTGCGCTGTCCAGAGCGGAAACCAGGAAGGTCGCCAGACGGGCTTGCGCGGTTCCGTTGTCGGGGGCGATGCGAACATGCTCGCGGGTGACACGCATCATGGCTGAAAGGCCGCTATCGCGGTTGCTGATCCAGTCGTCGCAGGCGCCGGCAGACATCGTCAGATATCGATCGTCGCGCTTTCGGTGTCGCCTGCATAGCCATTGCTCGTGATGCAGAATGTGACGTCGATGGCGCGCTGCGCGAACAACGCAGCGGCGGCTGTAGTGTCCGACACATCCGCATCGATTGCGCCTTCCCAAAGGGTCGCGCGTGTTTCGACATCCTCAAGCCGCACGGCGCCGCTCAGCTTATCGCCGGCGTGCCGGATCTCGCCGCTCAGCGCAAAGCGGGCTTCGAGTTCTTCGGCGCGATCGAGTACCGAGTCGGAATTTTCGCCCGTCGTGTCGGCTCGTGCGGCAATATCCAGCTGGCGCTTGGTGAGGTTGCGGAAACCTTCATCGGTCGCCGAGGCGGCAACCGACTTGGCGACGCCATCGTCTGGATCTTCCGCTGTGAAGCCGAAGAAGGCGATGCGTTGGGCGCTGGCTGTGCTGGCGGCTGTGGCGGGTTGCTTGGGCGATATGAGATCGCGGATGGTGGGCATGACGATGGCGAGGCCGGCGATGATGAGGCCGCCGATGGCGTAGATGCTGATCTTCCGTTTCTTTTCCTTGGCGACGATCTTCTGGCCGCCGGGTGCGCCGAGCTTGATGGCGGCGTCCTGGGCTTCCTTGCCGCCTTTCACCAGAGCTGCGAGGCGATCGGCCAGGATGGCGAGGCGGGCGTCTGTGTCGTTGAAGGCGTCGAACCAGTTGCGGCTGGCAAGTTCGTAGAGGAATGCGCCTTCGGGGTGGATGTCTTCGAGGCGGACAGGAATGACCAGCTTCTTCTGGAAGGTGGCGGCGCCGAGTTCCTTCGCGATGTCGTCGGACTGTGCGGCTGTCTTCGAGAACAGGAGGACGAAGATCGGGGCGGCGACGAGGGCGTTGGCGGTGGCGGCGCGCCAGTCTTCGCCCGAGGGGACGTGCTGGTCGTACCAGGCATCGACGCCGCGTTCGTGCAGCAGTTTCCAGAGCAGGGCGGCCTTGGCCTGATCGGCGCGGCGATAGCTGATGAAGATCTCGCCAGACATGCTGATCCCGCCCTCGGAACGACCAAAAAGCCGTTCTTTAGAAAGACTTGCCCTGTTTGGCGGGCATGGGCAACCGACGCTCTCGCGACTCGTGGGAAAAGCTGCTAGAGGCGCGCCGAAAGGGACACTTCACCCATGAAATCCGCTGTCATCGTCTTCCCCGGATCGAACTGCGACCGCGACGCCCAGGTGGCGCTGCGCCAGATGACGGGGCAGGAGCCGGCGATGGTCTGGCACAAGGATGGCGTGCTGCCCGAGAAGCTCGATCTGATCGTGCTGCCGGGCGGGTTCTCGTATGGCGATTATCTGCGTTCGGGCGCGATGGCGTCTGTCTCGCCGGTGGGCGATGCGATCCGGGCGCATGCGGCGCGTGGCGGCTATGTGCTGGCGATCTGCAATGGCTTCCAGGTGGCGACCGAGCTGGGGCTGCTGCCGGGCGCGTTGCTGCGCAATGCGTCGCTGAACTTTGCCTGCCGTCCGCAATCGCTGGCGATCGCGTCGAACTCGTCGGTCTTCACGGCAGGGTACAAGGATCAGCGCGAAGTGGTGTTCCCGATCGCGCACCATGACGGGAACTACTATGCCGACGATGCGACGCTGGATCGGCTCGAGGGCGATGGCCGCGTGGCGTTCCGCTATATCGGCAATCCGAACGGTTCGGCGCGGGATATTGCCGGCGTGCTGTCGGAGAATGGCCGCGTGCTTGGCCTGATGCCGCATCCGGAGCGGGCGATGGCGGGCCAGGAAGGCGGCGAGGACGGCGTGAAGCTGTTCGAGAGCCTGTTGGCGGCGGCTTAACCATCCGCATTCAACCCTCACGGGTGCAGCATTGAACTTGAGCGCCCAAGGGCGCGTTATATCAGCCTCCACGTGATGCGAGGCGATCCCATGCGTTTGCTTGCTCTTTCTCTTTTTGCTGCTTTGCTGACTGCTCCCGTGCAGGCGCAGACGGTCGGCATGATCGGCCCCAGTTTTGCGCCATCGTCGATCAAGGCCGAGAACTTCGATGCGGTGTTCGAGGTGAAGGTGAATACGCTGCCGTCGATCCCGGTGCTGTGGAACCAGACGGCGGAGAGCCGGTGGGATGGCGTGATCTGCAATGTCGGCAAGGCGAACCGGGGTGCGGTGAAGGTCGAGCCGACGGCGCGGTTTGGCTATCTCGACCTCAACACCTGCACGATGTTCTCGAACTTCCACATGCTCGACCTGACGACCGTCGATGCGGATCAGGAATGGACCGCGAAAATCTATCTGCGCGCCCGGAAATAGCGCGAAAATTCGCGCGTTGTCCCTGCGCATAGCTTGCCCGCACGGCGGGTGTGCTTATTTATGCTAAGACCCATTTATGGAGGCTCGGATGGCCATCGACATCGGCATTGAAACCAAGGCGCGCAAGAAAGTCGTGGGCGCACTCGGGCAGGTTCTTGGCGACACCTATGGTCTCTATCTGAAGACGCACGGGTATCACTGGAACGTCGAAGGCCCGATGTTCAACACGCTGCATCTGATGTTCGAGGCGCAGTACAACGACCTCTGGCTGTCGATGGATCTGATTGCCGAGCGCATTCGGTCGCTGGGCGAATACGCGCCGGTGGGCGAGCAGATCGGCGCCAAGTCGCAGCTTCCTGCTGACAAGGGCGTGCCGGAAGCCAAGGCGATGATCGCGAACCTCGTCGATGGCAACGAGCTGCTGGCGCGCTCGGCGCGGGCGGCGCTGAAGGCTGCGGAAGAAGCGGGCGATCAGGCGTCGGCTGACCTGATGACGCAACGCGTCGCAGTCGTCGAGAAGACGGCGTGGATGCTGCGCGCGATGGCGAAGTAGGTCTCAGGCCCGCCCGAGAAGCTTTGCGGGATCGGGGCAGATGGCGAGCCATTTGTCCTGCTCGCTGCGCTTGGCGACGCCGGGGTAGTCGCCCTTCGCGCTGCCGATATCGAGAATGATCTGGAAGTGCAGGTGGGGCGACCAGCCGCCATTCTCACGGCGCGTGCCCAGTTGCGCGATCTTCTCGCCGGCCATGAAGGCCGTGCCGGGCTTGAGGCCCTTCAGGCTGTCGCGGTCGAGATGGCCGTAGAGCGTGTGGAATTTCAGGCCTGCTACGGGCGTGTGCTCGAGGATGATGGTGGGGCCATAATCGCCCTCGGCGTCGTTGATGCGCGAGGAGTGAACGCGGGCGTTCAGCGGCGTGTAGACGGCGGTATCGGCTGGTGCGAAGACGTCGATGCCGAGATGCACGGTGCGCGGCTCGTCGCCCTCAGGCGCGAACAGCGTTTGCGTATAGATGCTGCGATCCTCGCCATAGCCGCCGAAGCGCACCGGCTCGCCGTGCTTTACATCGGTATCGCCCAGCTTGCCCGCGACGCCCTTGCCAAGGCCTTCGATGACTTCGATGCCGGTTGGCCGAAGGCTGGCTATCCAGCGGTCGAAGGCCTCGCGCGACATTACTCCGCCGCGACCTTAGCGGCGTGGTTCGGCAGGCCTTCGAGGTATTTCTCGGCTTCCAGCGCGGCCATGCAGCCGAGACCGGCGGCGGTGACGGCCTGGCGGAAGACGTCATCGGCCACATCGCCAGCAGCGAACACGCCGGGGATCGACGTGGCCGTCGAGTTCGGCGCGGTGTGCAGATAGCCGCCGAGCTTCATTTCGAGCTGGCCGGTGAAGAGCTGCGTCTGCGGCGCGTGGCCAATGGCGATGAAGATGCCGTGCACGGGCTGCTCGGTGACTTCGCCGGTCTTGAGGTTTTTCAGTTTCGCCTTGGTGACGCTGAGCGGACCTTCCTGTCCGATCACGTCGGTGAGTTCAGTGTTCCAGAGGACGTTGACCTTCGGGTTCTTGAACAGGCGGTCCTGCAGGATTTTCTCGGCGCGGAAATGGTCGCGGCGGTGAACGACGGTCACCTTCGAAGCGAAGTGGGTGAGGTGCAGTGCTTCTTCCACGGCGGTGTTGCCGCCGCCGACGACGATGACTTCCTTCTGGCGATAGAAGAACGCGTCGCACGTGGCGCAGGCGGAGACGCCGAAGCCCTTGAATTTCGACTCGCTCTCGAGGCCCAGCCATTTGGCTTGCGCGCCCGTTGCGATCACCAGCACGTCGCAGGTGTAGACCGCGCCGCTATCGCCGGTGAGCTTGAACGGCTTGGTTTTCAGCTCGGCCTTGATGATGTGGTCTTCCACCATCTCCGTGCCCATGTGGATCGCCTGGGCGCGCATCTGGTCCATCAGCCATGGGCCCTGGATGACGTCGGCAAAGCCCGGATAGTTCTCGACATCGGTGGTGATCGTCAGCTGGCCGCCCGGCTGGATGCCCGCGATCAGCATCGGCTTGCGCAGGCTGCGCGCCGCATAGATCGCCGCCGTGTAGCCAGCGGGGCCGGAGCCGAGAATGATGATCTGGGAGTGGCGGGGCGTGGTCATCGTAAATCCTGTCTGCTGGCCCTTCCTAACGGGCCAATCCCGCACACGGAATGGGTCACGGCGCGCGGATGGTCATATTCTGGGGATGCGAGTGTGAACGGAAAAGGGCCAGAGGCGAACCTGCTGACGGTGTTGAGATTTTCTGCTACAAGACAGGTTCAGGAGCGTCCCTATGGCTGCAAATGAAGCGTTATTGGACCGGATTACCGTAGAGCCGGGCAAGATGGGCGGCAGGCCCTGCATCCGGCGCATGCGCATCCGGGTCATGGACATTCTCGACATGCTGGCAGCTGGAGCGAGCCGCGAAGCGATCCTTCGCGACTATGACGAGCTGGAAGACGACGACATCACCGCGGCGCTTGTTTATGCCTCGCGCGCGACGGATCACCGGATCATCGCAGCGGCCGAATGAAGTTCCTGCTGGACCAGAACCTGCCTGTGGTTCTGGCCAAATGGCTCGAAGATCGCGGCCATCAAGCCGAGCATGTGAAACGGCTTCGGCTGCAGGAAGCGGATGATCTTGCGATCGTTCGTCATGCCATTCGCACCGATGCAATTGTCATAACCAAAGACGCCGACTTTCAGCGTCTTGCTGCCCCGCCGCCCAAGGGGCCCCAGATTGTCTGGGTCAGGCTTGGGAATACGACGAATCCCGATCTGGTCGCGACGTGGGAAGCGCTCTGGCCGAGTATTCAGCAAGCGCTGGAAGACGGCGAGCCGCTGATCGAAGTGGCCTAGGCCTTTGCCGGATGGCGCTGAAGCAGCAGTCGGACGATCTCGTCGGCGGCGCGGGCGGCTTCGCGGATGGGCTGGTAGCTCCATGTCTGGAGGCTGCCGTCGAACCAGCGGGCGGCGCCTGCCGTGATGAAGCCCTGGTGCAGCCGGTCGAAGCGGGGGGATGAGCCTTCCAGCTTCAGGATGTGGATCGGCTTTGCGAAGAAGGCGGGGTCGGCCAGCATGTTGGCGCTGTCTTCGGTGACGAGTGCCGCGTCGCAGAGCGAGAGGAAAGCGACGTAGGGGTTCGGGCCGTCGCGCTGTTCGTTCTCCCAGAAGATCGCGTTCAGGTCGCGGCTAAGTGTGCGGAAGCGATTGCGGATGGCTTCGGGCGTGCGGCGCGAGACCGTGATCCAGAACGTGCGACCTGGGGCCAGCTTGCGGAGATCGGCTTCGATCGCGGCGGCGCGGGCTTCGGTGAATTTGTGCGTCTTCGAATCACCGCCGAGCGAGACGAGCACTTTCTCACCTGCAGCCTGGGGCAGGTGAGCGAACTGCATCTGTGCGCCTGCGATGCGTTCCTGCGAGAACCACACGGGCGAGCCGAGGATCGGGAAGACGTTCGCGCCTGTGACGGCGTCGTGCTCGGGCGGGATCACCAGATCGAAGCTTGTGAGTGAGACTTTGGGGTCCTGTGTCTGGACGATCAGCGTGTTGCCGCCCGAGAGCTTCCGCATCAGGCGCGAGTAGGGGATGGATCGGCGGCCAGCTGCGATCCACACGTCGGGCCATGGCGGCGACAGAAGCTTGCGCTGTTCATCCGGCAGAGCCGACAGCGGCATGGGCCACAGATCCGGCCGCAGCATCAGCTGGAGGCCCTGCGGCTGCAGGATCACGTCTTTTGTTTTGAGATCTGTTCTTGTTTGCGGATCTGGCCGGCTGGAGGTCTGCGAACAGATATGCGCCAGCTTCGCCGCGCGCTCGGGTTCAGCGAGGGCTGCGGCAAGCGCCTTGGTCTGATTGAGAATGCCCGCGCGGCCGTCTGCTACGCACCAGACAGACGGTCCGCTCAACGCGCTACTTCCAGGTGATCGCGACGATCTCGAACGACTTGGCGCCGCCCGGCGCGGAGACCTCGGCGGTATCGCCTTCTTCCTTGCCGATCATCGCGCGGGCGATGGGGGAGGAAATCGAGATCTTCTTGCGGGCGATGTCCGCTTCGTCTTCGCCGACGATCTTGTAGGTGAAGCTTTCGCCCGTGTCCTCGTCGGTCACCTTTACGGTGGCGCCGAACTTCACGGTTTTGCCTTGCAGGCGCGAGGTGTCGATCACGTCGGCATGGGCCAGCTTGCCTTCAAGTTCGCCGATGCGGCCCTCGATGAAGGACTGCTTCTCCTTGGCGGCGTGATACTCGGCGTTCTCGGACAGGTCGCCATGGCTGCGCGCCTCCGCGATCGCCGCGATGATGTTCGGGCGTTCTTCGGATTTGAGAACTTTCAGTTCAGCCTGCAGGGCCTCGAAGCCCTCAGACGTCATGGGAATGCGCTGCATGGGTAGTCCTATTCAAAAACACCCGACTGACACGGAAACGCCCCTACCGGCGGAATCCACCGGAAAGGTCAGGAAGGGTCAAGAGTAGGTCTGAAGCGCCCCGGCTTCAAGCGGGAGTGTTTTCAGCGAGCGGATCGCCTGCACAGCCGCCCGGGCCCCCGAAATCGTGGTGTAATACGGGATGCCGTGCTGGAGCGCGGCGCGGCGGATAGAGGCCGAATCCATGAGGGATTGAGCACCTTCCGTGGTGTTGAACACCAGCTGCACCTTGCCGTTCAGCAGGGCGTCCACGACGTGCGGCTGCCCTTCCAGAACCTTGTTAACGCGCTCGACCTTGATCCCGCGGTCGGCAAGAAACTGTGCAGTGCCTTCCGTGGCGATGATCGTGAAGCCGAGTTCAGAGATCTCGCGCGCCGGTTGTTCGATCGAGGCCTTGTCGCCTTCGCGGACCGAAATGAACACGCAGCCCTTGTCGGGCAGGGCCATTCCGGCAGCGATCTGGCTCTTCAGGTAGGCGGCGCCGAAGGACACATCGAGGCCCATGACTTCGCCGGTGGAGCGCATTTCCGGCCCGAGCAGCGGGTCGACGCCCGGGAAGCGCGAGAACGGGAAGACGGCTTCTTTGACAGCGATGCGCGGGCCGGTGATCGGGCCGGCGCCGATGCCGAAGGAGGCGATCTTCTCGCCGGCCATCACCTTGGCGGCGATGGCGGCGAACGGTTTACCGACAGCCTTGGCGACGAACGGCACGGTGCGCGAGGCGCGGGGGTTGGCTTCGAGGACGTAGATCTCGTCGCCCTTGACCGCGAACTGGACGTTCATCAGGCCTTTGACGTCAAGCGCCTTGGCGAGCTTGCGCGCTTGATCTGACAGGCGATCGACGATCTCTTTCGAGAGCGTGTAGGGCGGGATGGAACAGGCTGAGTCGCCTGAGTGGATGCCGGCTTCCTCGATGTGTTCCATGATGCCGGCGACGTGGGTGTCCTCGCCATCGCACATCGCGTCGACGTCGACTTCGATGGCGTCGGAGAGGTAGCGGTCGACCAGCAGAGGCGTGTCGCCGGAAACCTGTACGGCTTCGCGGACGTAGCGCTTCAGGTCTTTCTCGTCGTGCACGATCTCCATCGCGCGGCCGCCGAGCACGAAGCTGGGGCGCAGCATGACGGGGTAGCCGATGCGGTTGGCGGCGGCGACGGCTTCTTCGTCTGTGCGGGCGATGGCGGCCGGGGCCTGCTTGAGGCCGATCTTGTCGAGCAGTTTCGAGAAGTGTTCACGGTCTTCGGCGAGGTCGATCGAGTCCGGCGTGGTGCCGAGGATCGGCGCGCCCGATGCCTTGAGGCCTTGCGCCAGTTTCAGCGGCGTCTGGCCGCCGAACTGGACGATGACGCCCAGGAAGTCGCCGCTGGTCTGTTCGAGATGGATGATCTCGGACACGTCTTCGAGCGTCAGCGGCTCGAAGTACAGGCGGTCGGACGTGTCGTAGTCGGTCGACACGGTTTCCGGGTTGCAGTTGACCATGATGGACTCGATGTCGAGGTCCGCCATGGCGAAGGCCGCGTGGCAGCAGCAGTAATCGAACTCGATGCCCTGGCCGATACGGTTCGGGCCGCCGCCGAGGATCATGGCCTTGCGGCGCTGGCTCGGCTCGGCTTCGTTCTGCGGCGGGATGGTTTCGCCGTTCGCGCCGATCCAGCCGGTCTCATAGGTCGAGTAGAGATAGGGCGTCTTGGCCGCGAACTCCGCGGCGCAGGTGTCGATGCGCTTGTACACCGGGCGCACGTTTAGCTTGTGGCGCGCGGCGCGGACGTCGAGTTCCTTGCCGCCGGTGAGCTGGGCGAGGCGCACGTCGGAGAAGCCCATCGCCTTGATGCGGGTCCACTCTTCAGCGTCTTTCGGCAGGCCGTTCTGCGCGATCTTTGCTTCTTCCGCGATGATCTCCGCGATCTGGCGCAGGAACCATTTGTCGATCTTCGAGGCGTTGTGGACCTCCTCCACCGTCAAGCCATCGCGCAGGGCTTGGCCGACGTTGAGCAGGCGCTTCTCGGTCGCGCGCGAGACGGCGGCGATGAGGGCGTTGCGGTCGCTGCCGCCGGGAATGGTCTGCTCGTCGAAGCCGGAAATGCCGGTTTCGAGCGAACGGAGGGCCTTTTGCAGGGATTCCTGGAAGGTACGGCCAATCGCCATCGCCTCGCCGACAGACTTCATCTGCGTGGTGAGGTTGGGGTCGGCGCCCTTGTACTTCTCGAAGGCGAAGCGCGGGATCTTGGTGACGACGTAGTCGATCGTCGGCTCGAACGAGGCCGGCGTGACGCCCGTGATGTCGTTGTCGAGTTCGTCGAGCGTGTAGCCGATGGCCAGTTTCGCGGCGATCTTGGCGATCGGGAAGCCGGTGGCTTTCGAAGCCAGGGCTGAAGAACGGGAAACCCGCGGGTTCATCTCGATGACGACGAGGCGGCCATTGTCCGGGTTCACGGCGAACTGCACGTTCGAACCGCCGGTCTCGACGCCGATCTCGCGCAGCACGGCGATCGAAGCGTTGCGCATCACCTGGTATTCGCGGTCGGTGAGCGTCAGGGCGGGGGCGACGGTGATCGAGTCGCCGGTGTGGACGCCCATCGGGTCTATGTTCTCGATCGAGCAGATGATGATGCAGTTGTCCGCGCGGTCGCGGACGACTTCCATCTCGAATTCTTTCCAGCCGAGCAGGCTTTCGTCGATCAGGATCTGGCTGACCGGCGACATCTGCAGGCCGCGGGTGACGATGTCCTCGAATTCCTGGCGGTTGTAAGCCACGCCGCCGCCGAGACCGCCCAGCGTAAAGGCCGGGCGCACGATGCAGGGCAGGCCCACGATCTCGAGCTGAGCCATGGCTTCGGCGAAGCCGGCCTTGAGATCGTATTCGGTCTTGCCGTTGACGGTTTTGATCTCGGGTGAGGAAACGATGGCCGAGCGCGGGCTCTCGAGGCCGATCTTGTCCATCGCTTCGCGGAACTTCTTGCGGTCTTCAGCCTTCTCGATGGCTTCGGCCTTTGCGCCGATCATTTCGACGCCGTGCTCCTTGAGCACGCCCATCTGTTCCAGCTTGAGGGCGCAGTTCAGCGCCGTCTGGCCGCCCATGGTGGGGAGAAGCGCATCCGGCTTCTCCTTGGCGATGATCTTGGCGACCATCTCCGGCGTGATCGGCTCGATATAGGTCGCATCCGCCAGCTCGGGATCGGTCATGATCGTGGCGGGGTTGGAGTTCACCAGGATGACCCGGTAACCCTCCGACTTCAGCGCCTTGATCGCCTGAACGCCTGAATAGTCGAACTCGCAGGCCTGACCGATGACGATCGGCCCGGCTCCGATGACCAGGATGGATTTGATGTCTGTGCGCTTGGGCATGTCACCTAGAGGGCGTTAGGGGCGAGGCTGGGTGGCGGCAAATTTGGCCGGGTTTATCGGTGGCGACGGGGTGGCGCAACCCTTGTGGCGTCGCACCTGAAATGAACAGGAATCGCGCCCATTCCGGCCCCTTCGGTGCGGTCCTTCACAGGCCTGTCACAGCCCGGCGGGCGTCGCTGGAAATTTTAGGGTACGCAGCGGGCCTGCCAGCACTCAGCCGCCGCTGCTCGAATCGCCGAAGAGATCGGTCTGGGCGGCGGCTTTTGCGCCCTCGATCGCCAATAGCTTGTACTTGGTCTGTGCGCCGCCGCGGGCCGTGAACCCGCCCAGCTTGCCATTGGCGGCGGTAACGCGGTGGCAGGGAACGACGATCGGCCACGGGTTACGCCCCAGAGCGCCGCCAACCTGTTGCGCCAACAGGCGGTCGCCGAGCTGGATTGCGATCTGGCCGTAGGTCCGTGTTTCGCCCGGCGGGATGTTGCGGGTGATTTCATAAACCCGGGCGTTGAATTCCGGCACACGGCTCCAGTCGAGCGGGGCGTCCGACATGTCGACCTTCTGCCCAAGCATCAGGGCCCGGATCTGCTCGACCACACGGGCGATCTGGAGTGGCGGTGGCGTCTCGGTTGCGCCGGGAAATTTCGCGGCGAAGGACGTGCGGACGGTTTCCGGATCAGGCTCTGGCAGGTAGGCGCCGATCAGCCCGCGCTCGCCCCAGGCGACACCGGCCCATCCAATAGCCGTTTCAAAGACGGAATAGTGGCTCATGCTGTGAAGATAGGCATGCTCTTCATCCCGCACAGCCGGTTTTCGGACATCACAGGCGGAAAACGGGACCGGATCGCTCCGGTCCCAATTCCTCAGAGCGTCGCCATGTCGATGGAGAAGCGGTACTTCACGTCGCTCTTGAGCATACGCTCGTAAGCCGCGTTGATGTCCTTCATCGCGATGACTTCGACGTCTGCGGTGATGTTATGCTCGGCGCAGAAGTCGAGCATTTCCTGCGTCTCTGGAATGCCGCCAATGCCGGAGCCCGACAGGCTGTGGCGACCGCCAAGCAGGCCGAACGCGCTGACCGCCATCGGATTCTCTGGCGCGCCGACGAGGCAGAGCGTTCCGTCGCGCTTCAGAAGCGCGAGGTAGGCGTTGAGGTCATGCTCGGCGGAGACGCAGTCGAGGATGAAGTTGAACGTGTTCTTGTGCGCTTTCATCTGCGCGCGGTCGGTCGAGATCACGACTTCATCGGCGCCGAGGCGCTTGGCGTCTTCGATCTTGGACTTCGAGGTCGTGAACAGCACGACCTTCGCGCCGAGGGCGTGAGCGAACTTCACACCCATATGGCCTAGGCCGCCGAGACCAACGATGCCGACCTTCTGGCCTGGGCCGACTTTCCAGTGGCGCAACGGCGACCACGTCGTGATGCCGGCGCAGAGCAGGGGCGCGACAGCGGCCGGGTTCAGCTTTTCGGAAACGGAGAGCACGAAGTGCTGATCGACGGTGACGCTCTTGGAATAGCCGCCATAGGTCCAGCCGCCAGTATGCTTGTCGGGCGATGAGTAGGTGAGCGTGCTGCCGACGTCGCAGTATTGCTCAAGGCCTTCCTTGCAGTTCTCGCAGGTGCGGCAGCTATCGACCATGCAGCCGACGCCGACGAGATCGCCCTGTTTGAAGCGGGTGACGTTCGCGCCGACCTTGGCGACGCGGCCAAGAATCTCGTGACCGGGAACGACCGGATAGACCGTGCCGCCCCATTCATTGCGCGCCATGTGCAGGTCTGAATGGCAGACGCCGCAAAACATGATGTCGATCTGGACATCGTTGGGTGTCGGGTCGCGCCGCTGGATGGTGATTGGGCCAAGTTGCTTGTCGGCTGCCTCGGCAGCATAGGCGGCGCTATCGAACATGGTTGTCCCTCTGAATTGAATCAGCACGCGGCGCATAACTCCCCGCACCACGGCCTTCGTGTCAGATAGGATGTGAGTGAACGCTCGCAAGGCGGTCAACGCCCGTCCGGCGCGAAATTTTTGCGACGACCGTTTTTTAATCGGCGCCGTAGCTATCGCGTGTGAGGATGACCTTCCCGCTGACAACATCAGCCACGTTGATGGCTGGGTAGCCAACGGTCGCTGTGGCGCTGGCTTTCCAGGCGTCTTCGATCATGTCGCGCACTTCGCTGGCGCCTGCGGCGAGGCGGCCCAGCGTGAAGGCTTTTGCGGCGGGGCTCGCATCTTTTACGCCGCCGGACTGCACAAGTTCATAGAGCGGGCGGACCTCTGCGAGCGTGGTCTTGAGATAGGCCGGCGTGCGCTGGTCGATCGTGCAGCTGCAGTCGCGATAGGGCGACATTGCGGCCTTGATGTCGGCGATCTTGAAGTTCGCCTTCACGAACGGGCCTTCGAAGTAGGCGTGGATGCCGTTGACCTCCGGCGGTTGGCCGGCGGGTGGATAGGTCATCGGGTCTTTGTAGACGCCGTCCCAGCCATTGTGGTGTTCGCTGACGTGCTGGGGTTGACTCCCATCAGCCACAAAATGGCTCCAGACGCCGATGTCGCGGATGATGATTATCTCGCGCAGCTTCGCGTCGGCAGCGAACCAGTCGCGATCGGCTCTCGTCTTCGCGTTTTTCGCCGCGATCGTGCTGGCGCGCCAATAGCCGAAGTCCTTCACGATCTGCTGGTAGCCGTCGATGATCGCATAGGGGAGATAACCGGGAGCGGGCGGCTTGATGCCTTTCAGGCGATAGGCCGCGTCGAAATCCGAACGGCCGGTGGGAAGTTCGTCGAGCGGGTAGATCCCGCCGGCAAGGCCGTTGTCGTCGATGTTGATGTAGTGGCCGCTGTCGCGCTCCCAGTCATGCGTCTTGCCGGCGCCACGCGAACGATCGGGCTCGCGGCCGAGCAGGGCGATCTGGCCTCGCGCGGTTTTGGTCTTGAGGAAAGCAGGCACATCCTTCGCGAGCATGTCGATGGCCGCGCCGGAGATCAGCTCATGCCCCGTTGCGCCCCAGGCGAAGGCGGGGGCGGGCGTCGTGGTGATCGCCACGAGCGCGGCGAGCGAGATGGCGGCGAGACGTTTCATGCTCAGGTGTACCGCTTGGCTGTTTTCTGATCGTAGCTGTCGCCGTCCTGCTTTGCCGTGCCAGCATAACCGGTGACCTGGTCTGCGACGAACGGGTTGGAGCGGCGTTCCTGTCCGAAGGTGGATGTCGCGCCGTGGCCGGGCACGAAGGTCATGTCGTCGCCCAGCGGCCAGAGCTTTTCGGTGATCGAGTCGATCAGCTGCTGGTGATTGCCGCGGGGAAAGTCCGTGCGGCCGATCGAGCCCTGGAACAGCACGTCGCCGACGAACGCGATCTTCGCGTCGCGGTTGTGGATCACGACATGGCCCGGCGTGTGGCCGGGCGTATGCGAGACGTCGAACTTCACGCCCTCCAGCTCCAGCACGTCGCCGTCTTCAAGATAGCGGTCAGGCGTGACGTTCTTGAGACCGGTGAGGCCGTATTTCTGGGCGGAGCTTTCGATCTGATCGAGCCAGAACTGGTCGTCCTTGTGCGGGCCGATAACGGGCACGCCCGTACGCTCGCGGATATCGTAGGCTGCGCCGGCATGGTCGAGGTGGCCGTGCGTGAGCCACATCTCTTTCAGGGTAAGGCCGAAATGCTCGAGCGCGCCCATCAGCGTGTCGACATCGCCACCCGGGTCCACCAGCACGGCGTGCTTGGTGTTGGTGTCCCAGATCAACGAGCAGTTCTGCTGCAGCGGCGTGACCGGCACGATGCGGATCTGAAGCTGGGTTTCGGAGCGGGCGTCTGACATGTCCGATAGATGGACGCTTGCAGGCGCGGAAGCAACCTAGTGCGTGCGGCGGCGGCGCGGGAAAACTGATGTTGCGGGGTTCTCGGCCAAGGCCTGGGCGCGGAGCGAGGTCAGGGTGAGGCGGGTTTCTTCCAGGCGCTCGAGCTTGGCGGCGAGGCTTTCGACGCTGTTGTAGGCGAGGCGCTTCATCTCGCAGCGGCCGACGCGGACGGTTTCGAGGATGATGCCCGAGACGAGGCTGATGCAGGCGAGCACGGCGAGCGTCCCGCACAGGAAGGCGGTGGGGAAGCGGGGCACGAGGCCGGTCGCCATGTACTCGCCGATAATCGGCAGGGCGAGGGCGACTGCGGAACCGGCGATGAGGCCGGCGATCGCGCCGAAGAAGATCATGGGGCGTTCATCGCGCATCAGGCGGCCGATGGTGCCGAGAATACGGAAGCCGTCGCGGATGGTGGAGAGTTTCGAGGTCGAGCCTTCGCGGCGCGCGCCGTAGGGGGTCTGGATCTCGGCGGTGATCATGTCGAGTTCGAGAGCGTGGACAGTTAGCTCCGTCTCGGTCTCGAAGCCGGAGGCGAGGGCCGGGAAGGATTTGACGAAGCGGCGGCTGAAGGCGCGGTAGCCTGACAGCATGTCGGTGAAGCGGTCGCCGAAGATCTGCCGCACGAGGCCGGTGAGCATGCGGTTGCCGAAGCGATGGCCGGCGCGGTAGGCGGCTTTCTCTTCGGTGATGCGGGCGCCGACGACCATGTCGGCTTGCGTCTCGATGAGGCGCGAAACGAGGCGGGGGGCGGAGGCGGCGTCGTAGGTCGCATCGCCATCGACCATCACATAGACGTCGGCTTCGATGTCCGAGAACATGCGGCGGACGACGTGGCCTTTGCCCTGGAGCGGTTCGCGGCGGACGATCGCGCCGGCGTCGCGCGCGACGGCGATCGTGTTGTCCTGCGAGTTGTTGTCATAGACGAAGATGCGGGCATTCGGGAGCGCGGCGCGGAAAGACTTCACGACGTCGCCGATCGCGTGGGCTTCGTTGTAGCAGGGGATCAGGACAGCGATGTCGATGTGGCGGAGCGCGGGCGAGATCTGCTGGCCGACCGCGTGGAGGGCGGCTTCAGCGGCGGCGAGGCGCTCGTGGATATTGCTATCGAAGTCGACAGACATGGGCCCACCCGTGTTCCAGATTGGACCACGCTGACACGGGGGAGTAAAAAAATCGGTTGCTGAAATCGCGATAGAATGGGGATTTCAGTGCAACACTTGATTCAGTTTTGCAGGCTGGCCTGTGGCGGGCGCAGCAAGAAACGGCCGCTGGGCAAGGCGTTACGCACATTGTCCGCGACCTGTTCGGCACTGATGAACGACGTGTCAACGACATGCGGTTCGAGCGGGCCGAGTTGAGCGAAGGCTTCGTGCAGGGCGCGAATGCCTTCCATTTCGCGTTCGGTCTCGGAACGATTGCGCGCCATCGAGCGGGCGATCGCTACCTCTGGCGAGGCGCGCAGCACGACATAATTCGCTGGCGCTTGAGCCTTCACGAAGGCTGCGTGCAGCACGGGCAGGAACCACGGGCCGATGATGCCATCCATGATCACTTCGTAGCCGCCACGCAGATAGGCGAGTGCGGACATGGCGGCTGCGGTTAGTGCAGTCTGGTTCTGCTGCAGCGATTCCGGCTGGTCGGGCGGGATGAAGCCGTTGCGAATCCAGTCGAAGTAATTGTCGGCGCGCATGTGCACCGATTTGTACGGCGACTTGCGGGCGAGGATGTCAGCAGCCGATGTTTTTCCCGATCCGGGCGGGCCGGTCAGGATGATGATGGAGGGGGCGCTCAAGCCTTGTGCTCCGACATCATCTTCGCGAAGCGCTCGAACAGGTAGAACGAGTCCTGCGGGCCGGGGCTGGCTTCCGGGTGGTGCTGCACGGAGATGATCGGCTTGCCCGCGACCGAGAGGCCGCAGTTCGTGCCGTCGAAGAGAGACTTGTGGCTCTCGGTCACGCCAGCGGGCAGCGTGGCGACGTCGACGGTGAAGCCGTGGTTCATCGACACGATCTCGACCTTGCCGGTGGTGAAGTCCTTCACCGGATGGTTCGCGCCGTGATGGCCTTGCGGCATCTTCATCGTCCTGGCGCCGAGGGAGAGCGCCAGCATCTGGTGGCCGAGGCAGATGCCGAGGATCGGCACGCCATTGGCGATCAGCTTCTTGATCTCCGGGCCGGCATAGACGGCGGTTGCGGCCGGATCGCCCGGGCCGTTGGAGAGCACGACGCCATCCGGCTTGAGCGCGAGAATGTCTTCGGCTTTGGTTTTCGCGGGAACGATCGTGACCTTCGCGCCGACAGCGGAAAGGTTGCGCAGGATGTTCTTCTTCACGCCGTAGTCGATGAGGACGACGTGGTACTTCGCGTTGGTCAGCGGCACGAAGCCCTTGGCGAGATCCCAGAGGCCGTCGCTTGATTCAAAGCTCTGGCCCGAAGTGACGTTGATCGCGAGGTCGGCGTTCTCGACGCCTTTCCAGTCGCGCGCGGCTTTCACCAGCGCCGGGCCGTCGAGATTGCCGGCGGGGTCGAAGGCGATGGCGCATTTCGGCATGCCGAGTTCGCGGATGCGGCGGGTGAGGGCGCGGGTGTCGACGCCGGAGACGCCGATGATGCCGCGCTTCTTCAGCCAGCCGTCGAGCGGATCGGCGGAGCGCCAGCTGGCGGGGAGGGTCGGGGTCGCCTTGAAGACGGCGCCGCGTGCGCCGGCGGCGCCTTGAGCGGAGGATTCTTCCTGGTCGTCAGCGTTCGCGCCGACGTTTCCGATGTGCGGGAAGGTGAAGAGGACGATCTGTTCGGCGTAGGACGGGTCGGTCAGGATTTCCTGATAGCCGGTCATGGCCGTGTTGAAGCAGAGCTCGCCGGCGGCAACGCCGGTTGCGCCATGGCCGAAGCCCCAAAAGAGCGTGCCGTCCTCAAGGGCGATGGCGCCGGTGGGTTTCATGGTCATGGACGGGGCCTCCGAATTTGCCGGCGCGACTCGGCAATTCCAGTTCGACAGGGGGGCGCAAACAAACGGACGGTACCTAGGGGGGTGGGGGGCAGGGGTCAAGCATTGGCGTGCGGGTGCGACCTCGGAAGCGGGGCTTCCGGGGCGAGTATGACAGATTTGGGGAAATTCGTGTGTTGGGGAGGTCCGCGTTGGCCGCGCGATCCGCGCGCGAGCGCGCAGCCCCCTCCGTCTTGCGCGCAAGAGCGCGCAATCCACCTCCCCCGCCT
>DAINAT010000058.1:0-20253 GCA_036733305.1 Hyphomonadaceae bacterium | reverse complement strand
CACCCTTGGCGGTCGACCGGCAACTCCTGGAACAGCCATATCGGGAAGAACGGCCGATCACGGGGCGCGTGCAGACGCGCAATCGCTGATCGCAAGATCAGCACAGGCACTACCCACGGCGCAGCTACATGCGCCCCGACTCCCAATCGGGAGGGACGACAACACGCATCACGGACAGCAAGCGCTGGTCCCAATGAGAGATCATGTCTGAACCCGCCACCCCCTCCGTCTTGCGCTACGCGCAATCCACCTCCCCCAGTCTTCGACTGGTGGAGGCAAGAGAAGCGGTGGGGAATTGCCTCCACCTGTGCGCAGCACTGGGGGAGGTGGATCGCCGCCACTTGGCGGCGAGACGGAGGGGGCGGCGCTCCCCAGCACCGCCCTACCCCAGAAACCGGCTTTACCCCCCAAACCCGCCGCTTTCCACGCCTCCTTGACCCTCCCGAAGACGTGTTTTCCCCCCGCATATTGTGCCCGTAACCACGTCTGATATAGCCGCCCACAGAACATCAACGGTACGTCTGGATACGTCGCCCTTCAGGAGTTGCTCATGGCCGTCATCAAGGTTGCAAACCCCGTCGTCGAAATGGACGGCGATGAGATGACCCGGATCATCTGGGCGCTCATCAAGGAGCGTCTGATCCTCCCCTATCTCGACATCGATCTGAAGTATTACGACCTCTCGATCGAGAACCGTGACGCCACCAACGATCAGGTCACCATCGACTCGGCCGAAGCCACGAAAAAGTACGGCGTCGCCGTGAAGTGCGCGACCATCACGCCGGACGAAGCCCGCGTCGAAGAGTTCAAGCTGAAGAAGATGTGGAAGTCGCCCAACGGCACGATCCGCAACATCCTCGACGGCGTCGTCTTCCGCGAGCCGATCGTGATGAAGAACGTTCCGCGCCTCGTCCCGGGCTGGACCCAGCCGGTGGTTGTCGGCCGTCACGCTTTCGGCGACCAGTACAAGGCCACGGACTTCAAGGTGCCGGGCGCCGGCAAGCTGACGATCAAGTTCCAGCCGGCTGACGGCGGCCCGGCCATCGAGCACGAAGTGTTCGATTTCCCCGACGCCGGCATCGCCATGGGCATGTACAACCTCGACAAATCGATCCGCGACTTCGCCCGCGCCTCGTTCAACTTCGGCTACCAGCGCAAATGGCCGGTCTACCTCTCGACCAAGAACACGATCCTCAAGGCCTATGACGGCCGCTTCAAGGATATCTTCCAGGAAGTGTTCGACGCCGAGTTCAAGGACAAGTTTGCCGAGTTCGGCGGCACCTACGAACACCGCCTGATCGACGACATGGTGGCGGCATGCCTCAAATGGTCCGGCGGCTATGTCTGGGCCTGCAAGAACTATGATGGCGACGTGCAGTCCGACACGGTTGCCCAAGGCTATGGCTCGCTCGGCCTGATGACCTCGGTGCTGATGACGCCGGATGGCAAGACGGTGGAAGCCGAAGCCGCCCACGGCACCGTGACGCGCCACTACCGCGCCCACCAGCAAGGCAAGTCGACCTCGACCAACTCGGTCGCC
Organism: Hyphomonadaceae bacterium; assembly: GCA_036733305.1. Taxonomy (GTDB): domain Bacteria; phylum Pseudomonadota; class Alphaproteobacteria; order Caulobacterales; family Hyphomonadaceae; genus UBA7672. Next base: position 18,713 of record DAINAT010000058.1, on the reverse strand, counting down.
TCGATCTTCGCCTGGACCCGTGGCCTCGCCCACCGCGCCAAGCTGGATGGCAACGCAGAGCTCGCCAAGTTCTCGGCCACGCTCGAGCGCACGGTCATCGACACGGTCGAAGCCGGCTTCATGACGAAGGACCTCTCCCTCCTCATCGGACCGGACCAGCCCTGGCTCACGACGGAAGGCTTCATCGAAAAAGTCGCCTCCAACTTCCAGGAAGCGATGTCGAAGTAAGCTTCGCCACAGCGACAAAACCAAAGGCCCGCGGAGAAATCCGCGGGCCTTATGTTTTGGTCATCTGCGTTGCGAAGACCGATCAGCGCTCCCAAATCGTCCGCCTGCATGATCGCACAAACGATCTCGCGGAATGAGATGTTTGAAAAGCAGACCCCACCCCCACCACCCCCTTAGGGATCGCGGCCCGGAGTCTCAGCAAGAAAAGCCGCCGCCAACTTCCTGAAAGCGATGACGAAGTGAGCTTCGCTGCAGCGACAAGAACAAAGGTCCGCGGAGCAATCCGCGGCGTCATGTTTTATAGCTCAGATCAAGTATTTCACGGCAAGCAGCGTGCGTCGCCGTCGATGCTCGCACACCACCTATCGCACGCCGAGAATCACGTCTTTCAATGCCGCTTCCATCTCCGCTTGGAGAGGGTCGAGTCCGCGCGCTTCAAATGCACCACCCCGCTGCCGGCGATGCGGGATGCTGCGCAAAGTCGCCCCGCTCTGAACATCGACAACGTCGAGCGTAAACTTCACGTCGCTCCAAGTGCTCCAAAGTGCGGGAAAAGACATAATGGCAATCGGCCCGAGCTCATCGATACGGATGAATAGCGCTGTATCAGCGCTCCCCGCTTTTGCGGTAGAGAGTTCCTCAGCGAACCTCGCATCCGCCGCGATACCCAGAACCTTAACAGATGACGCGCAAGTGATTGCGGGAGCGACAGCCTCAACGGCTTTGGTTGCGATGGCCTCCCTTACGGTCGGTTCTTTCTGATCGCCTCGCCAGCGGGTGAGAGGTGCGACCACGACCTTGCCGAGCGAAACGCCTGGCGCACAAATCGGCGCCTGAACCGGAAAATTTTCCGCGCCGGGTGGCGCCGACGCGCAGCCCGCCGCCAAAACCACGAACAACGAAACGACAAAATGGTTGAGACGCATGCACTCTCCCGTTTGGGCGGGATGATGCTGGCGCCACAGCCATCAGTCAAACCTTGGCAAGTTAGCCCGCGAGCGCAGCCTTCACAGCGGCGATAGCGTCGGCAGCTTTGTCGCCATCCGGCCCGCCGCCTTGCGCCATGTCCGGACGGCCGCCGCCCTTGGCGCCGCCGACAGCCTGCACCGCCTTGGTCACCAGATCACCAGCCTTGAAGCGGCCCGTCAGATCCTCGGTGACGCCGACCACCACGGTCGCCTTGCCCTCGGCCGTCGCGACGAACACGACGACGCCTGAACCAAGCGACTTCTTGGCGTCGTCAGCGAGGCCCTTCAGGTCCTTCGCCGGCACATCGACGACCTTGCCGATGAACTTGACGCCGTTGACCTCTTCCGGGCCCGAAGCCGCGCCGCCGCCGCCCATCGCAAGCTTCTTGCGCGCATCGGCCAGCTCGTTCTCAAGCTTTTTCCGCTGCTCGACCAGTTGCGAGACGCGCGTCGGCGCTTCAGCGATCGTCGATTTGAACTGGTCCGCGATCTCACGGGCAATCGCGCCGCGTGCCTTCAGGAAATCGAGCGCAGCCGCACCGGTCACGCCCTCGATGCGCCGCACGCCCTGCGCCACCCCGCCCTCGGAGGTGATCACGAACACCGCAATATCCCCCGTCCGCGAAACGTGCGTGCCGCCACAGAGTTCGACCGAATACGGCGCATTGGCTTCAGACACGGAATTACCAAGCCGCAGCACGCGCACTTCGTCGCCATACTTTTCACCGAACAGGGCCATGGCCCCCGCTTCGATCGCCTTATCCGGCGCCATCACGCGGATTTCGGCGGGCGCGTTCTGGCGCACCACGGCGTTGACCTCGGCCTCGACGACTTCGATCTCGTCGCGCGTCATCGGCTGCGTATGAGAGAAATCGAAGCGGAAGTAATCAGCCTCGACCAGCGAGCCCTTCTGCGTGACATGCTTGCCCAGCTTGTTGCGCAGGGCGGCGTGCAGCAAGTGCGTTGCCGAATGGTTCGCCTTGATCTTGGCGCGGCGCACGCGATCAATCTTCATCTCCGCAAGGTCGCCCGCCTTGGCCGAGCCCGAGATCATCTCGCCGACATGCGCGAACACATCGCTCGCGCGCTTCTGAACGTCATCCACGCGGAAGCGGCCGCCGCCAGCGAAGAAGATCTCGCCCTGGTCGCCCGCCTGACCGCCGCTTTCTGCGTAGAACGGCGTCTGATCAAAGACGAGTTCAGCCTTGTCGCCAACCTTGATCGCAGCGACCTGCGCGCCGCCCACGAGCGCGGTCTTGAGGTGGCTCGATGTCTCGTCCAGTTCGTAGCCCTTGAAGTTGGTCGCACCCGATGCATCGCGCACCGCGAACCAGACTTCTCCCTTCGCGTCGCCCGATGCGAACTTGGAATTTTCCTGGCTGCGCGTGCGCTGCTCTTCCATCGCCGTGTTGTAGCCAACCTCATCGACCGTCATCTCGCGGCCGCGCAGCACGTCTTGCGTCAGGTCGAGCGGGAAGCCGTAGGTGTCATAGAGCTTGAACGCGACATCGCCAGCCATCACGCCGCCCTTGCCGAGCGTCGCAGTCGCCTCATCGAGCAACGCAAGACCGCGGCCAAGCGTGCGCTGGAACGACTGCTCTTCCTGCTGGAAGGCGCTTTCGATTGCGGGCTGGGCGCGCAACAGATCGGGATAGGCCTCGCCCATCTCACGTCCCAGCGCGCCGACGAGTTGGTACATGTTCGGTTCGCGCGTGCCGAGGATGTGCGCGTGGCGCATGGCGCGGCGCATGATGCGGCGGAGCACATAACCCCTGCCCTCGTTCGACGGCGAAACGCCATCAGCGATCAGGAAGCACGCCGAACGCAGGTGATCGGCGATAACGCGGAACGACGCCGTCTGCTCGCCCTGCGCCTTCACCTTGTAGAGCTCTTCGCCCGCGGTGATGAGGTTCACGAACAGGTCGGTCTCGAACACCGAGTCGACGCCCTGCATGATCGCCGAGATGCGCTCGAGGCCCATGCCCGTGTCGATCGACGGCTTGGGCAGCGACACGCGCGGGCGGCCATCGTTGAACTGCTCGTACTGCATGAAGACGAGGTTCCAGAATTCCAGGAACCGGTCGCCATCCTGCTCAGCCGAGCCCGGCGGGCCGCCCCAGATGTGGTCGCCACGATCGATAAAGATTTCCGAGCACGGACCGCACGGCCCCGTGTCGCCCATCATCCAGAAGTTGTCGTTGGTCGGGATGCGGATGATCCGCGAGTCCGGCAGGCCGGCGATTTTCTTCCAGAGATTAAAGGCCTCGTCGTCATCGTGATACACGGTGACCAGCAGCTTGTCCTTCGGCAGCTGGAAGTCGCGCGTCACCAGCGTCCAGGCGTGCTCGATCGCGAGTTCCTTGAAATAGTCGCCGAACGAGAAGTTGCCGAGCATCTCGAAGAAGGTGAGGTGGCGCGCGGTGTAGCCGACATTGTCGAGGTCGTTGTGCTTGCCGCCGGCGCGCACACACTTCTGCGAGGTCGACGCGCGCGGAGCGAACGGCTTCTCGACGCCCGTGAAGATGTTCTTGAACTGCACCATGCCGGCATTGGTGAACAACAGGGAGTTATCGCCCTGCGGCACCAGCGAGGAGGACGGCTTGATGGCGTGGCCAGCCTTCTCGAAATAGCCAAGGAAGGCCGAACGGATGGCATTCACGCTCGACGGTGTTCCGGACTTCGAAGGCGAGCTTGTGGACGTCATCGGCGGGCTCCTGGGGTCATGTTGACCGATCCGCCTTCGTCAGGCGGCCGCATCCCCATGGCCGGTTATGTAAGGTTCCAGCGCCAGCCATCCCAGCCCGGCTTGGAACCATGGGGCGGTATAAAGCCCGGTCCCGCCACACGCAACGCCGAGCGCAGCCGGGAAATTGGCGCGCAGCGGCGCCAAACCGGCCTGAAAAGCCTCGAAAACCTAGCCCGAAACGCAGAAGACGCCGGTCGATCGAACCGGCGTCTCCCTGCACTGCCATGTGCTATCCCCGAACCGGCTGCGAACCCGGCTTCGAGGCGTCAGTCCAGCCGGCCTCTAGCCGCCCTTTTTGGAGCTTTTGGTCGTAGCCACCGGCGCGTCACCATCATCCTCGCCATCGCTGTTATCGTCGCCCGGCTCCAGCGAGAGCATGTTCTCGCCGATGATGCCGGAGCTCCTCCGGATTGCGTCCTCGATCTCCGCGGCCGTTGCCGGGTTATCCTTCAGGAACTTCCGCGCATTCTCGCGGCCCTGACCGATCCGTTGCGAGCCATAGGAGAACCACGAACCCGACTTCTCGATGATGTTGGCCTTCACGCCAAGGTCGATCAGCTCGCCAGTCTTGGAGATGCCTTCACCGTAGATGATGTCGAATTCGACCTGACGGAACGGCGGGGCGACCTTGTTCTTGACCACCTTCACGCGCGTCTGGTTGCCGATGACTTCATCGCGCTCCTTGATCTGGCCGATACGACGGATGTCGAGACGGACAGACGAGTAGAATTTCAGTGCGTTACCGCCCGTCGTGGTTTCCGGCGAACCGTACATCACGCCGATCTTCATGCGGATCTGGTTGATGAAGATCACCATCGTCTTCGACTTGGAGACCGAAGCCGTGATCTTGCGCAGCGCCTGGCTCATCAGGCGGGCCTGCAGACCCGGCAGCGAGTCGCCCATTTCGCCTTCGAGTTCGGCACGCGGCGTCAGCGCCGCAACCGAGTCGATCACCAGCACGTCGATGGCGCCCGAGCGAACCAGCGTATCGGCGATCTCAAGCGCCTGTTCGCCAGCATCCGGTTGCGAGACAAGAAGGTCGTCGAGGTCAACGCCGAGCTTGCCGGCATAGATCGGATCGAGCGCATGTTCGGCGTCGATGAACGCGCCCACGCCGCCATTCTTCTGGGCTTCAGCCAGAACGTGCAGCGCCAGCGTGGTCTTGCCCGAGCTTTCCGGGCCATAGATTTCGATGATCCGGCCTTTCGGTAGGCCGCCAATGCCGAGGGCGACGTCGAGGCTTAGCGAGCCCGTCGACAGCGCTTCGATATCCATCGCCTGATTCTTGCCCAGGCGCATGATCGAGCCTTTGCCGAAATTGCGCTCGATCTGGCCGAGAGCCGTTTCGAGTGCCTTTTGCTTGTCCATGCCTTTGTCTTCCACCAGCTTCAGAGCGGGGCCCGCCATGTTCATCTCCACATCTGCCATGCTGGCTGGAAGGCGGCAAATGCCGCGATTTCCAGCCCGTGCTGGCATTTATGTACTACAAATGTTCTCGTGAACAAAGCGAGAAAATGAGAACAGGCTGTAGTATTTCAGGAGGCCCCAAGGGTGGGGTTCGCGATCGTCTGGGGCCACTAGGGCTTGGATCGCGGAGCAGCCGAAATGGCGGCTTCCTTCGCCCGTCCGCCCGCCAGCATGCCGCTCATCGCGTAGTTTCCCTCGTGGCATGCATATTCGATGATCTGATGATCGACTGCGGTGAGAATCATCTCCGCGCGCCACGTCTGGGTGAACGTCTCCGGGTCCTCGACCGTATAGGCATAGAGAATCTCGCCAGCCGAAAGTCGCGTGAAACGCTCGGTCACCCTGGCGTTGTGCGAGACCAGCAGGGGCGAAGCCGGCTTGAATGCGTCGCCGGGCACGAAATTGATCGTCTCGACCACCAGCGTGTCGCCATCCCACCAGCCGACGCTATCGCCCATCCAACGGCGCATGGACTCCGGCAGATGCGGCGCGCCATTCAGGCGGACGATCCGTACCTCGCGGTTTTGCTCCATTGAGATGACGAGATAATCCCTCGTCTGCACGATCTGATAGTTCGCGTTATAGCGCGGCACGAAAAGCGGTGCGCCGGTTGCGCCGGACCCTCCCGCCAGGCAGCGCTCGGTCGACGGCCGCGCCTCCGGGCCATTGAAATCGGCCAGTACAGACGCTTGCAGCATGCGCAGCTTCGCCCTGCCCGCGTCGCTGTAAGGCATCTTCCCGCTCGGCGGATCGACGATCAGCGAGGTGCGGATCTGCCCGTTGATGCGGGTCATATCCTTGCTGAGCTCCCACCATTCGGAATCGCGTCCGCCGATGCCGTCGCTGGCATCCGCAAGAAAGGCCTTGGTGCTGGCGACCACAAAAGCCGCCTCCTTGTCTTCAGTGGTGGTCGGCCCATCGAAGGCGGGCGGGCGCTCAAGTGGTGTTGCTGTAAGGGTCGACCACGTGCCGTTCAGATCCGGCGCGCCAAAGGATGTGCGGGGGGCCTTGCCAGCCTCCTGCGCGCCGGCAGGCGCACAGACAACACAGATCGCGAAGACAAGAAAACCCAACTGGCGCATTGCCAATGGCTAGCATGCGAGCGGGCGCCTGCAAGACGTACCACAAACACCCTCATTGATTGTCAGCAGCGATTGGGCTTTTGATCCGTCATGACCCTGACCCCTGACCAGATTCCAGTCATCGCCGGCGTCGGCGAGATCACCGAACGCTCGAAGGATTTCGGGCCGGAGTTCGAGCCGCTGGCCCTGATGGCGCAAGCGGCGAAGCGCGCCGATGCGGAGGCACGGGGCCTGCTCAGCCAGATCGACTCGCTCGACATCGTGGGTCTGGTAAGTTGGCGCTACGAGAACCCGACGGCGCAACTCTGCGAACGACTGGGCGTCAGCCCGACCCGCGCCGTCTATGGCGATGTCGGCGGCGAAAGTCCGATCCGCTTCCTGCACGAAGCTGCACAGCGCATCGCACGCGGCCAAAGCTCGGTCGCGCTGATCGTCGGCGCGGAGGCGCAGTACGCGGTGAACAATGCAAAGCGTGCAAATGCGGATCTGCCGTGGACGCCCTACGCGACACAGGCGCCGCGCTTCAAGCGCGCTGCAGACTACGTCCACCCCCTCGCCATCAAGATGGGCGTGGCGTGGCCGGTGAATGTCTATCCGTTCTATGAGGTTGGCGCGGCGCATGCGTGGGGCCAGACGCCGGAGCAAACGCTGCGTGAAACCGGAGAGATCTGGTCAGCCTATTCGAAAGTCGCCGCGCGCAATCCGTACGCATGGCTACCGAAGGTGCTAACGCCTGAAGACGTCACTACGCCGACGGCAGACAACCGCTTCATCTCGTGGCCCTACACGAAGCGCATGGTCGCCAACCCGAACGTGAACCAGGGCGCGGCTGTTATCATCACATCGCTGGCCAAGGCGCGCGCCGCAGGTATTCCCGATGACCAGCTTGTCTTCATCGGCCTCGGCGCATTCGCGAACGAACGTCGCGACTGGCTTGCGCGCACCGACTACACGCATAGCGCCGCGCAGCAGGCCGTGCTTGAAACGCTGGCGAACCAGATCGCACAGAACGACCATGACAGCTTCGATGCGCTGGAGCTGTACTCCTGCTTCCCCATCGTGCCGAAGCTGGCGCGGCGCACATTGAACCTCGCGCCATCAACCGAACCGACAGTTACCGGCGGCCTCAGCTTCTTCGGCGCCCCGCTCAACAACCACATGACACACGCCGCCTGCGCCATGGTGCGTCGCATCCGCGAGAGCGCATCGACAGGCCTGCTCTACGGACAGGGCGAGTTCGTCACCAAGCACTACGGCCTGATCATCGGTCGCGAGCCGATGAGCGCGGACATCACGATCGATGCCCGCGTGCAGGAAAAAGCTACGCCCCTGCTCGGCAACGCGTACCCGATCGACGAAACGCCCAACGGCACGGCCACCCTGGAAACCTTCACCGTCGTCTACGACCATGAGGGAAAGGCCACCCACGCAGTCATTCTCGCGAAGACCGAAACTGGCGCCCGCACGGTCGCACGCTCGTCACAGCCGGATGAGATCGCGTTCCTCACAGCACCACAGAGTTTCCCGGTCGGAACCACAGGCAGGATAACCACGGGCGCTGATGGCTTGCCGGAATGGCGGCATCACGGATGATCTATCCGGCGTGATACCCGCCCTTTCTCGTGCCCTCTCGCAACGTGGCGGCCCCGTGCTATGCCTGCCGCCAGACCCAAGGAGAACCACCATGCGCCTCGCCAGCCTCTTCGCCGCGTCGACCCTCGCGATCGCCCTCGCCGCCTGCAGCGAACCAGCGCCTGCCGCCCCGGCCGCTGATCCGGCCGCCGCAGCTGCAGCCACCGAAGCCGCCGTCGCCGAAGCGCTCGCCAAGCGCGATGCCGATGCCGTCGCCCTGCACGGCGATGCCGGCCCGGCCGTCTACTTCGTCAACCTGCGCGATGGCATGACCGTGCCGCAATCCTTCCGCGTCGTGTTCGGCGCCTACGGCATCGGCGTTGCCCCGGCGCTGGTCGACAAGCCGAACACCGGCCACCATCACCTGCTGATCGACACCGAGCTCTCGGCCGAGGAAATGCAGTTCGCCATTCCGAACGACCAGCAGCACATGCACTTCGGCGGCGGCCAGACGGAAGTCGTGCTCCAGCTCGGACCGGGCCAGCACACGCTTCAGCTCGCCTTTGGCGACATGAACCACGAGCTTCACAAGCCCACGCACATCATGTCCCAGAAGATCACCGTCAACGTCCAATAGCCGAACGTACAGTAGGGCCTATTTGCCGCGCGACTGCAGGAGGCTGGCAACAGCCTCCTCCAACGCCGAACCCGCATAGGGCTTGCGCACGATCGGCACTGTGCGCATCGAATCCGGCAACATCACCGTGTCGCCATAGCCGGTGGCGAACATGAATGGCACGCCGAGATTGCGCAGCGCTTCTGCGATCGGCGTCGAGGTATGATCGCCCAGGTTGACGTCCAGCACCGCAAGGTCGGGCTTCTCCTGGTTGATCGCCTTCATCGCGTGCTCGGCCGATGGCGCAATTACCACCTGTGAAGCGCCCAGCAGCCTGAGGCTGTTTTCAGCATCGAGCGCGATCAGCACCTGGTCCTCAACCAGCAGCACACGGAGACCAGCCAGGCTTACCCGCGCTGACCCCTCTCCCTTGGGCTTGGCCACGCTCGTCTCTGCTGCGTCCGCCGGCAGAACGAACTTCGCTGGAATGACAAAGCGCGCTTTGGCGCCTTCGGGCGGATACTCCACCTCCGCCTTGCCGCCGAGATCGAACGGAATGACGCGACCGATCAATGTCGAGCCAAACCCGCTGCTCTTGGGCGCAACAACCTTCGGCCCGCCCGTCTCGGCCCACGACAGTTCGAAATCGCCATTCGCCTGCAGCGACCAGTGCACCGTCACCTTGCCCGTCGCATTCGACAACGCGCCATACTTGGCGGCATTGGTCGCCAATTCGTGCGCCACCAGCGCCAGCGAGGAATACGCACGCGACTCCAGACGAACCGGCACGCCTTCAAGATCGGTGCGATCCTGCCCCATCGATCCGCCATACGCCGCCAGTTCGGATTCCATCAGGCTGCCTACATCGCCTCCGCCGCGCTCCCGGCTGATCTGGTCGTGCGCAAACGCCAGCGCCTGCAAGCGACCCGACACGGCATCCACATACGCGTTCACGTCAGTCACACCCGACCGCGACTGCTCGACGATCGACTTGGCCAGCGCGAGGATGTTCTTCACCCGGTGATTCAGCTCTTCGTTCACCAGCTTGCGGCGAACCTCGGTGCGCTTCTTCTCTTCTGCAGTCGCTTCCGTATGGCGCAGCACGACATCGCGCAGATAGTTCTGAACGGCATCTGCAATTGCGAGATCGGCGTCCGTCCATGGCGTCGATTGTCCACGCACTTCCTCGCGCCACATGTCAAAGCTCTTGCGCGGCGTCAGGCGATCACCCAGCGGACCCACCTGCTTTACCGGCTCGCCACCCCAATCAATGAAGCGGCTTTCCTCCGAACGGAAAAACAACATGTAGTCGCGCGGACTGTGCGAGATGGGAATTGCGAGCATCCCGGCGACATTCTCGATATGATCGGCCGCTTCCGGAATGAACCTCGCGATCTGGTTGGTGGACCAGACCTCGCCTTGCGCTTCGTGATCCAGCAGCGTCGCCATCGGCTTGATCATCGCTTCGTGCGGCACCGCGCCCGTTGGAATCCACGCACGGTTGATCCACAGCGCGGCCCCGTCGCATGGCACAAGCTGCGCAATATCCTCGATGCGTGAGCTCAGCGACTCATGCAGCTCTTCTTCCGGCGGCAATTCCGCCACGATCCGGTCCAGACGCGCCCGCGCCTTGTTGGCCACTTCAAAGCCTTCGCGCCGTTCCAGCGTCTCGACCTGCAGCGAGAAATACTGGCCGAACAATTCCGCTCCAACGCGCTGCGGCAACGACACTGTCTTGGGCGAATAATGGTGGCACGCGATCAGGCCCCACAGCTCGCCCTCCACCATGACCGAGATCGACATGGAGGCATGAACCCCCATGTTCTGCAGGTATTCGCAATGCACGGGCGAGACGGCCCGCAGCTGCGCATAGCTCATGTCCAGCGGCTGCTGGCTCTGCGGGATGGCGGGCAGAACCTGCTGCGGCGTGAAGCGCGCGTCCGAGATCATGCGAATCCAGTTGCGCTTGTAGAGCTCGCGCGCCTGCACGGGAATGTCGGAAGCCGGGAAGTGCTGGTTCAGAAAGCTGCCTAGATCTGCTCGCTTGTGTTCTGCGATCACACGGCCCGCGCCGTTGTGCAGCAATTTGTAGATCATCACTCGATCGTAGCCGATCATTAGCTGCACCATGCGCGCAGCCTGCACCGCCAGACGCGGCACGCTCTTCTCGTCCGCCAGGCGCCTCACCAGCGCACGCGTCAGCTCAAGCGGGCCATAAGCGTCGGCACCCTCTGCCGACTCCTGAAACTCCAGGAACGTGCGGCCGAGATATGTGTGCGCCGCCACGTCGAAGCGCTTGTCCGATCCGGCAATCTTGTGGCCGAACAGCAGGCCCGGCACAGCTGGAGCGACAGACTTCGCTACCGTATTATAAACAGCATGGGCTGCGTCAGCACCCAGCACATCATGCAGACCCTGCCCCACCACGGCGTCCAACTGAATGCCCAGCATCGCCGCCGCATTCACCGACGCATGCGTCACGATCTGCGTGGACGGGTCATAGACCAGCATGGCGCCATGCGGCTGGATCGATCCTGGAATGTGGATCGGTTCACGGTCGCAATTGGTCAGGTCGGCTGTGCCGAATTCCGGTTCATTGGCGCTGCGCTTTGGAGTCATCAGGCTCCCGCATCGCGATAGGCGGCAGCGAAGGCGTCGAACGTTGCGCGGGCTGTGTCATGGCACGGCGCTTCAAGGTTCGCGTCCATGGCGGCGATAAAGCTGCGCCATGCGCCGCGATCTTCCGCCTGTCTGAACAGGTGGCGGGCCCCAAAACTGCTGGAAAGGCCCATATCGGCCACCGACTTCACGAGTATCCTTGCCCCCAAGGATGAGCCTTCAAGAACGTACATTACGCCCAGCAGTTCCGCAGCTGAGCAGGCTTTTTGTTCACCCCGCTCCGGGGCGACGGCGACGCCGCCCAGATCCGCGATGTCCTGCGCCACCAGATCCGCAATCTTCCGCGTCGGATAATCCGCCCACACCCGCTCGGCGCTATTCGCATCCAGCAGGCGTTCGAAGCGCACACGCATGGCGTAAGTCGCGGCCAGATAGCGCTGGAACCCCTCACGAGTCTCGAACATGCCGGCGTCGCGGACGACGCTCTCGACACGGTCATGCGCCTCGTTTGTCGCGCGTTTCAAAGCAAAACGGCGGTCTTCCGTCGCTGGGCCAGTCGCTGCATCCGCAAGAAGCATGAAGTCCGATCCCGCTGCATCCGCACTGAAACTCATTTAGGATCAAGCTGGTCAGACCGGCGCTATCCTAAGATAATCCGGCCCCGAAGGGTGTCGAATCTGTGATGCCAGAACCTGCCCGGCGCGGCGGTGCGCCATCTTGAGCAGAAGCAGACCGGGGCCACATTCCCAATCATGAACCACATCAAGACTTTCATGCTACTGGCTGCCATGACCGCCCTGTTCGTGGGCGTCGGCTATCTCATCGGCGGCCCGACCGGCATGGCGATCGCCCTCGCCTTCGCCCTGGTCGGCAACTTCATCAGCTACTGGAACGCCGACAAGATCGTGCTGTCCATGTACCGCGCGCAGGAGGTGCCGGAAAACCATCCCGACGCGCGCATCCGCGCCTACGCCAGCGATGTCCGCGAAATGACCCAGCGCGCCGGCATGCCGATGCCCAGGATCACCATCATCGAGAACGACCAGCCGAACGCCTTCGCGACCGGCCGCGACCCGGCCCACGCCGCCGTCGCCGCCACCACCGGCTTGCTCACCATGCTCGACCGCCGCGAGATCCGCGCCGTCATGGGCCACGAGCTGGCGCACGTGAAGAACCGCGACACGCTGACGATGACCGTCACCGCCACCATCGCGGGCGCCATTTCGGCGCTCGCCAACTTCGCCTTCTTCTTCGGGGGCAATGACCGCGAACGCCCCGGCGGCATCCTGGGCGTCATCGCCATCATGATCCTTGCCCCCATGGCCGCCGCCCTTGTCCAGATGGCGATCAGCCGTGGCCGCGAATACGAAGCTGATGCTGGCGGCGCCGAAATCTCCGGCGACCCGCAGGCGCTCGCGTCCGCCCTGCAGAAGATCGACGCCTATGCCCGTGGCGGCCGCGTCAACATCGCAGCGGAACGCAATCCCGCAACCGCGCACATGTTCATCATCAACCCGCTGAACGGCCACGGCGCCGACAACCTGTTCTCGACCCACCCGTCGACACAGAACCGCGTCGCCGCCCTCGCGCAGAAATTCGGCGGCAAAGCCGCACCGAAGTTTCAGCCGCAAGCGCAATCGGACATGATCACATCCACGCGCAAGCGCCCGGCGGGTCCGTGGGATCAGCAACAGCAGCCACCCAAGCGTGGTCCCTGGGGCTGATCCGCGCTACTTGTAGAACCCGTCGCGCAGGTTGATGCCGTGCTCGACCCACATGCGCATCGCGCACAGCATTCCGGTCCAGCCTTCGCAGTTTCCATATGAAGCTTTTTGCCCGGCTGCATTCTCGCGCCAGCCTGCTTCATGGATAGACACCAGCGTGCGCCGTCCATCGTCCAGCGGCTCAAACGTCATCGTCACGGTTGTCTCGTAATTCCCGGCCGGATCGCCGTCCGGCGCCGCGCCCCAGCGCAGCACGATCTTCTGGTCAGGTTTCACGTCGACCACATGGACGGGAAAGGCCCCCGGGAAATCATGGAAGTCCCACGTCACGGCGGCGCCCACCTCAAGCCGCCCCTTGGCCCCACCCGTAGTGAAGTACCCGGAAAGCTTCGCCGGATCAGCGACCGCTTCGAACACCTCATGCACAGGCCGCGAGATACGCCCACGAACGGTGAACTCATAAGCCATGACCTACCTCGTCGCGTTGACCTGCATCTCAATATGTTATATTTATATAACATGTCAATCGACGATTCGGACGACCTGATTTTCAAGGCGCTTGGCCATCGCGTGCGGCGGCGCATCCTCGATCATCTCAGGCACGAATCCCGCACCACCGGCATGTTGTGTGATCTCTTCCCCGACCTCGACCGTTGCACGGTGATGCAACATCTCGGCGTTCTGGAAGACTGCGGCCTCGTGATCGCGGAAAAGCGCGGGCGCGAGCGCTGGAACCATCTCGACGCGCTGCCTGTCCACGCCATCCACGAACGCTGGATCGGCCCTTACGCCGCCTACGCCTCATCCATGCTGAGCCGCCTCAACAAGGTGACACGCAGCGCGGAAAGCGCGGCGGCAAAATCACGTTGATTGAAAGACGCGGATACGCTCAGCCGTTTTCCAGCTGCGCCAGACGTTCCGCCTGATCTTCCGCGATCAACGCATTCAACATCTCGTCGATGTCGCCCTCGATGAACTTGTCGAGGCTGTAGAGCGTCAGGTTGATGCGGTGATCCGTGATCCGGCCCTGCGGGAAATTGTAAGTGCGGATGCGCTCGGAACGATCGCCCGAACCCACCTGCAGCTTGCGCGCTTCTGAACGAGCATTGTCCTTGGCCGAACGCTCTGCCTCGTAGAGACGGATCTTCAGCTGCTCCATCGCCTTGCGGCGGTTCTCGTGCTGCGACTTCTCCGACGACGTCACCACGATGCCGGACGGCATGTGCGTGATACGCACGGCCGAGTCCGTCTTGTTGACGTGCTGACCGCCCGCGCCCGACGAACGATATGTGTCGATGCGGATATCCTGATCGCGCACTTCGATATTCACTTCTTCCGGCACCGGCAGGATCGCCACGGTCGCCGCCGACGTGTGGATGCGCCCCTGCGCTTCCGTCGCCGGCACGCGCTGCACGCGATGCACGCCGCTCTCGAACTTCATCCGGCCAAACACGCCCGAGCCATTGAGCTGCGCCACGACTTCCTTGTAGCCGCCCATCTCGCCTTCGGTTGCCGACACAAGCTCTACCTGCCAGCCGCGTCCCTGCGCATAGCGCTGGTACTGCCGCCACAGATCGCCCGCGAACAGCGCGGCTTCATCGCCGCCCGTACCCGCGCGAACCTCGATGATCGCCGAACCATCGTCATCGCGATCCTTCGGCAGCAGCATCAGCTGCATCTCGCGCTCGACGTCCGGTAGCTTGGCCTTGATCTCGGCCTTCTCCTCGATCGCCATGTTGACGAAATCGCGGTCAGCCGAGGGGTCTTCGATCAGCGCATCAGCCTCTGCCAGCTGGTTACGCAACATGATGACTTCGCGCGCCTTCTCGGCCACGCGCTTGAGTTCTGCGTGGTCGCGCGACAGCTGGACGATCTCTTTCGCGTCCGTAGCGACGCCCATACGCGCTTCGACCTGCTCAAAGCGGTCGATCATCTGTCGCAAACGGCTTTCAGGCAGGGCGGCCATGGCTGTCCTTCAAGGGGAAGGCGCCCCATATGGGCCAAGCCTGCCGACACGTCCAGAGGCCACCGCCAGCCTGCTTTTATAGGGCCTTTTTACCCCGCCTGGCGCGGGCGCGATACCTGACCCGCAAGGCCTGCAATGTCAGATGCCGAACAGCCCCAACACGTTCCGCACGGCGATGCCCACCAGCACCAGCGAGCCGATGTTGAACACCACAAAGCGCAGCGGCACGAAGTTCGTCGTCACCTGGATCAGGCTGTGCGCCACGCGGATCACCACATAGGCCCACGCCAGCCCGACATTGATCGGATCTACCACGCCCGCGAGATGCGAATAGACGCACAGTGCGTAGAAGATCGTCGGCTGCTCGTGCAGGTGGTTGTAGTTGTCCGCGACCCACACCGCCTTCGGGTCCATGGCCGGCAGGCTCGCATAGGACTCCGAACCCTTGATCCGCTTCGGGTCGATGCCCGCCTTGCGCATCGCCGGAATACGCCGCGTGTACAGCCACACCAGCACGATCAGCGTCCAGACGACCAGCGCCAGCACCGGCGTCATCATGTTCGACATTGCCTGCGGCATGCCAGCCTCCCAAACTCAGCCCCGAAACCGGTCGGAAGCTAACCGCCCGCGCGCGGAACGCCAGCAGAATCCGCGTCCTGGCCGGCCTCCTCAGCCATGGCGCGGAGGCACGCCCGGCACAGACAATCGTTGAACTGTGATTGGCCGGCTTCGGGCAGAGGCAGCCGCACCGCCTCTTCGCCACACCAGCACGCGCCATTCACGCTGCAGCTGAAGCCCGCGCCACAACGCTCGCAAGTGATCTGGCGTGATGAAACGTCCATCCCTCTCCCCGGCCCTCTCCGCGGCAATCCCAGCTTTCGCCACAGCTCAGGCTAATGCTACCCTACCGCCCAGAAAACGCATCAAGGGCGCTCAACATGAAACGTCTTCTGGCCACGGCCGCACTCGTCTCAGCCCTTGCGGCCTGCACCACCACGGGCGTTGCTTCCACTGTCGCAACAACAACAGCCGCCGCCACAGTGGCAAAGTCCCCCTACGAATCCGAAATCCTCGCCACGGTCGACCGCTTCCTCCTCGCCATCGGCAATCACGACGATGAAGCGTTGGAAGAAGTCCTCATCACCGAAGGCGTCTCATGGATACAGACCATCGAGCCCGGCAAGGAAGGCCCCGTGCGCCCCTACACCAACGCTTCCATGATGGAGCCTGATCCCGACGCAGACCCCTTCATCGAACGCTACTGGAATCCCACCGTGCAGGTGCGCGGCCTCATGGCCCATGTCTGGGCGCCGTACGAACTGCGCGACAATGGCGAGCAGGTGCATTGTGGCATCGATGCGTTCCAGCTCATCCATCTCGATGGCGCATGGCGCGTCGCATCGATCCTCTCAACGATGGAACCGGAATCCTGCGCCGCGCTTGCCCAGCCGTCACCGGCCGACATGCGCCCGCGCGATGGCTGGAAGGAAACGCCGAACCAGTAGAGCCCCGGCGATTGCCCCAAATAATCGAGCTAGTCGCACATATTTGACAGCCTGTCGCACCAGTCGTTGTCAAACTGGTATGTTTTGTTAACGCCTGTGGCCGAGCATCCTCGCATCTGTTGGGGACTCAATATGGCGGCGTTACAGAAACCGGACTGTGTCGAGCTCTACGAAGACACGCTCGTGTCCTTCAATGAGATCGAGGACTTCATGGGCCAACTCGCCGAGATGCTCACGCATCTGGCTGACGCCCTCACCGGCAATCCCGACGAAGTCGATCTCTCGCCCGGCGCCACGCCAAACATGCAAGGCGTCACCGTGATGGATCACGACTGGCCGAGCTTTGCCCGCTTGCAGGCGCTTCAGACTGAATGGCGCACCGCTCGCGACACGCTGATCGGACTATGGGGCATGCTCAGCGAACGCGAACGCGCCACGGTCACGCCGCTGCCGCCCTTCGGCGCCAAGGATTCGAGCCGCCCTCTCGTCTGATAGCTCTGCCGCCTGACGGCTACTTCTCGAGCTGCGAGAGATCGCGCACCGCACCCGTGTCCGCAGAAGTCACCAGCGCCGCATAGGCCTTCAGCGCCGCAGACACCACGCGCTTGCGCGCCTTTGGCGTGTAAGCCGCAGAACCACGCGCCTCTTCCGTCTTGCGACGCTGTGCCAGCACATCGTCAGCCACAGCCAGACGGATCGAACGGTTCGGAATGTCGATCTCGATCCGGTCGCCCTCTTCCACCAGCGCGATCAATCCGCCCGACGCCGCTTCCGGCGACGCGTGGCCAATGCTCAAGCCTGACGTGCCACCCGAGAAGCGGCCATCCGTCAGCAGCGCACACACTTTCCCAAGGCCGCGAGATTTCAGATAGGTCGTCGGATACAGCATCTCCTGCATCCCCGGCCCGCCCTTGGGTCCCTCATAGCGGATCACCACGACATCACCCGCGACGATCTTGTTGTTCAGGATCGCGGCCGCCGCCTCGTCCTGGCTCTCGAACACGCGCGCGACACCGTTGAACTTCCAGATCTCTTCTTCAACGCCGGCCGTCTTCACAATACAGCCCTTCTCCGCGATGTTCCCGTAGAGCACCGCGAGACCGCCATCCTTCGTGAAGGCATTTTCCTTCGACCGGATCACGCCTTTGACGCGATCGCGATCCAGCTCCGGCCAGCGCTTCTCCTGGCTGAAAGCCTGCGTCGTGCGCACGCCGCCCGGCGCCGCCTTGAAGAAGGTCTCGACCTCTTCATCGTTCGACTGGCGAATATCCCAGTAGGCAATCGCATGGCCCAGCGTTGGCGAATGCACGGTCTTCGTGTCCGTATGCAGCAGGCCGCCCCGCGCCAGCTCGCCCAGAATGCCCATGATGCCGCCCGCGCGATGAACATCCTCGATGTGAACCGTCGACACAGCCGGCGCCACCTTGCACACGCACGGCGTCGAGCGTGATATCCGGTCGATATCATCCATCGTGAAATCAACGCCGCCTTCCTGCGCCGCCGCCAGGATGTGCAGAACCGTGTTCGTCGATCCACCCATCGCCACGTCGAGCGCCATGGCATTCTCGAACGCCTGCTTCGTCGCGATCGCACGCGGCGCCACGGAAAGATCATCCTTCTCGTAGTGACGTCTGGTGATGTCGACGATCAGGCGACCCGCGCGCTTGAACAGCGCCTCGCGATCCTTGTGCGTCGCCAACACCGTGCCATTGCCCGGCAGCGACAGGCCCAGCGCTTCCGTCAGGCAATTCATCGAATTCGCGGTGAACATGCCCGAGCACGATCCGCACGTCGGGCAAGCCTGCGCCTCGACAGCTTCAACCTGCGCGTCCGAAATCCGGTCATCGCCCGCCTGCATCATCGCGTCGATCAGGTCGAGCTTGTGCTCCTTCGCAACGCCCGTCTTTTCGTCCTTCCAGACGACCTTGCCGGCCTCCATCGGCCCGCCCGAAACGAACACCACCGGAATGTTGATCCGCATCGCGGCGTTCAGCATCCCCGGCGTGATCTTGTCGCAATTCGAAATGCACACCATCGCGTCCGCGCAGTGCGCATTGACCATGTACTCGATCGAATCCGCGATAAGGTCGCGGCTCGGCAGCGAGTACAGCATACCGCCATGACCCATCGCGATGCCGTCATCGACAGCGATCGTGTTGAACTCCTTCGCCACGCCACCCGCAGCCTCGATCTCGCGCGCCACCAGCTGGCCGAGATCCT
>DAINAT010000057.1:0-20383 GCA_036733305.1 Hyphomonadaceae bacterium | reverse complement strand
GACAGGACGCGGCGGCCTGGGGCGCAATCCTTCCCCACACGATGGAAACGGATGCTGGCACTGTCCTCATGGAAGCATGCGCAGCCGGAGCGGGCATTGCCGTTCTGCCCAGCTACGTCTCCCAGTTTGAAGATCGGCTGACGCCGCTGACGCACATCAAGCCGCTAGCAACGGTACGCTTCTGGCTGACCTACACCGAGCGCGCGCGGAACATGGAGGCCAGTCAGCCGGTGCTGCACTGGATCAGGTCGTGCTTCGACCCGGTCCTCAATCCGTGTTTCCGGGAAATCTACGTGCCGCCGGAGCGACCCGCTTACACAGCTGGAGCAGCGGAGGCGCAGCCCCCGAAGCAGGGGAATGACAACGTTGCCGTCACACGCCGCGTCAGCGCGCGCCGCACCGCGTCGCTGACTTGAATATGCGCGGACGGTTCGTGATCCTGAGTGTCGCAGCGGTGGCTATCGCGATGCTCTGCTTCACGGGAAGCGTGAGTTCGGCGCGCTTGGTCTGGAACACGACAGCGAGTGCTCCAACCGGACTATACAGCATAGAGCAGGGGACATGGCGCGTAGGCGATCGCGTTGCGGTTCATCCCTCGGCATCGCTTGCGGGAGACCTTGACCGGCGCGGGGTACTTCCGCTCGGCAAGCTGCTCATCAAAAGAGTTGCTGCCGGTCGAGGCGATACGGTGTGTCGTGATGGCGAGCGTGTCACGGTGAACGGGTCAGTGGCGGGAATGGCGAAGATCGCGTCGCGCACCGGAGAAGCGCTGCCGTCGTGGGGCGGCTGCCGGCGGTTGAGCGCATCAGAGGTTCTGCTTCTGGGAGACACCCCGGACTCCTACGATGGGCGGTATTTCGGGGTGACCTCTGCGACGGAGATCCTTGGCCGCGTCGAATTACTGATCGGGTGGTAAGTGCCCCCCCTCGCAGCGCCGTGTTTAGAAATTTGTTTCGGTGAGGGTCTCCCATATCAAGAAAAGTCCCCTCTATCGCAAGGACCGCTTAGCGCCCTCCAAAAGAGTTCTTGTTTTGTTCTGAGCGACTGCTAGAGTCAATCGGGGCGATTCGACCGCCGCGGCACGCAGCGGCATCGCCTTTTTGGACAGAGCGTCACGGCCGGGCGCCGCGTCGTCCGAGAAAACCGCGATTGACAGGCTGCGGAGCGACGCCCAAGGCATCGCGTTAATACATCGGCAAGAGCTCATCGCCGCGGCAGGAAAGAGCTCGACGCCATTAAGAGTTGGAGAGTGGCCAGAGGGTAAGCTGTGACATGCCGCGATCGGGGGGAGAGTTGACGATGAAACACCTAGTCGCACTTCTGAATTCGCATATCGAAGGCGACGACGAGCGCTTCCTGTCCGTCGCACTCCAAGTCGCCGCGACCGAGGCCCGCGAAGGCCGCACCGAAGAAGCCGAACGCCTCCGCGATCTTGTCCAGAAGGCGCGCGACCAGCGCCGCAATCGCCCCGTGACAGCGCAGCAGACGCCAATCCCGCTTGCGCGCCCCAAGGGTGAGCTTTCCGCGCTCGTCGGCAGCGCGTATCCGAAGATACGGCTGGCGGACATGGTGCTCGCCGAGGGCATCGCGAAACGCCTGAAGCGCGTGATCCGTGAACAGCAGATGCGCGCGAAGCTGCGCGACAACGGACGCATCCCAACCACGCACATGCTGCTCGCCGGCCTGCCGGGAACCGGAAAGACGATGACGGCGTCAGCGCTTGCCGGAGAGCTCCACCTTCCCCTGTTCACCGTCAATCTCGACGCCCTGTTCAGCAAATTCCTCGGCGAGACCGCTGGAAAACTGAGACTGCTCTTCGATCAGATCGCACAGGTCCGCGGCGTCTACCTCCTCGACGAGTTCGATGCGATCGGCAGCAGCCGAAGCGCGACGAACGACATCGGCGAGATCCGTCGCATCCTGAACTCTGTCCTCGTCTACATGGAAGAACCGAATGCGACCGATAGCCTCGTGATCGCAGCCAGTAATCACGCGGAGCTGCTCGACGGCGCGCTTGCCCGCCGCTTCGATGAAGTCGTGATGTACGACCTTCCCGACGCCGAGGCCGCAAAGGCTGTGCTCACGCGGCGCCTGGGACATTTCAAGCTCACCGCGCGCGCCTGGACGGGCATCACCAAGCACACCGAGGGCCTGAGTCAGGCCGAACTAACGCGCGCGGCAGACGTTGTGGTGAAGGCCGCGATTCTCGATGGCGCCAGCAAAATTTCCGCAGCGTCACTGAAGGACGCGCTTGAGGACAGGCGCGCGTTTCGCAGCCGTTTCATCCGAAAACGCTAAGTAGAAATTCGTTACGAACTGTGGTCTCCCAGTAGCACATTGGGGGAACGATGACTGATTTGAACGACTACAATGCGCGCAGCCAGCGCCATATCGACATCAGCAAGACCGTCGAACGCGCGGGCTACCTATTTCCAAACAAGGACATGAAGGGCAGGCCCCGGCGCGCCGACTACCGGGCGCATGCCGATGCGCTCCGATCCCAGCTGGCATTCGCGCTCGGGCCCGTCCCGGACAGGCAGGCCGACACCCGCGAGGCCATCGCCGGACTTCAGCCAGGAGCGATTGTCCAGTTCGAGACCGGCGCGCTGCTACCCGGCGCGCGCGCGGTCGCGACCAAGCTGCCCGGCGGCCTCGAATTTCCGGGGCAGGACATCATCGTCCTGAAATCGCTGCGCACCGACAACCGCAACGAGCAGGCGCTAGTCTTCGTGCCGGACGCCGCGCGCGGTTTTCTCGATGAAAAGCTCGACCGTTACGGCCGGCCTGTAGCGCCCGGCGACCTGAGGCCGGACGTGGCGCGCTTCGAAGTGGTGGAAGTGATCCGCGGCGCCGCTGCCGACGCACTGTTCGAAGGCGTCGATGAGCGGCCGCAAGGAAAACTCTGGTGGGAAATCTGGACCCGCAAGCAATACGCTGGCGAGCTGGCTGCCGCTGCGCAGCGGCGCGACGTCACTATCCACACCGACCGCCTGCATTTTCCCGACACGACCGTCCTGTTCGCGCATGGCGACTACACAACCATCCGTGACTTCGTTGCTCGGTGCGCGGGTGTCGTGGCCGAGGTACGGCCCTCGAAAAGCGAGCCAGGCATCTTTCTTGAGCGGACCGAGGGCGGTGTAGGGCCAGCCGACTGGGTCAACGATTTTGCAGCGCGCATTCTTCCGCCGGTCGATGGTGCGCCGAAGGTCTGCGTCCTCGACACCGGCGTCTCCGCCGCTCATCCGCTGTTTGCGAAAGCGCTCGCCGCGCCCATGACCTATGATGCGGCATGGTTGACCGACGATCATCATCCGCACGGTGGACATGGCACGGGGATGGTTGGGCTCTCGCTCTACGGCGATCTTGAACCCCATCTGAGAGGGCAGGAGCAGTTTCAGCTCACGCACACTGCCATCTCGATGAAGTTCCTGCCGCCCAAGGGCTTCCCGCCGACCAAGCCCCCCAGCTACGGCTTCGTCACGCAGGGTGCGATCGCGCTTGTCGAGGTCGATCATCGCGAGCGGCCAACCTATCTGATCGCAACCTCGGCCGAGGACTTCCCCGCCGGCCGTCCGTCGAGCTGGAGCGGTGCACTCGATCAGGCCTGCGCCGGCTCCATGCCGGGCGATCCGAATGGCGATGACTTGCCGGCGACGGACAGGCCTAAGCGACTGATGCTTGTGGCGGCCGGAAACGTCCTCGAAGGACCGCGACTGGAAGTGCTGAAGCCGAAGGATATCGAGGACCCAGCGCAGAGCTGGAACGCGATCACCATCGGCGGCTACACGACCAAGGAAACCATTCCCCCGCTTGCGCCGCCGCTGAAGCCGCTGGCGGCGGCTAACGAACGCAGCCCTTACAGCGCGATGTCGCTGAACCTTCCGCCTGACCTGACCCCCATCAAGCCTGAACTCCTGTTCGAGGCGGGCAACATGGCCGTTGATGGCGGCGACAATTGCGAATGGCATCCCAGCGTCTCGCTTGTCGCCGCTGGCAAGGATGTCCAGAATGAACCGCTGACGCCCTTCTGGGCGACAAGCGCTGCCACCGGCTGCGCGGGACAGTTCTTTGGCGCGCTCGAAAGCAGCCTTCCTGGCCTGTGGCCGGAAACCTATCGCGCCCTTGCAGTCCAATCGGCTGACTGGCCCGCGCCAATCCGCAAGCAGCTCGTGGGTCGCGGCGCACATTGGAAGTCCGGCTCGAAGGCGCAGAAACTACAGATCGTCCGCACGGTGGGCTACGGCGTGCCGGATCTCGAGCGCGCCATGCTGTCGGCCAAGAACGACATGACGCTTGTCGCCCAGGCCGACCTCCAGCCCTACAGGTTAGGGGACAATGGAACGGCCGTGTTCAACGACATGCATTTCTACGATCTGCCTTGGCCGACCAGCGCGCTCGAAAAGATCCCCAACGAGATCGTCTTGATGAAGGTGGTGCTGTCATACTTCATCGAGCCCAATCTCAATGGCCGCGCAGCAACGCGCCCTGACACCTACCGCTCCTTCGGCCTCCGCTTCGCGATGAAGAAGGGTAGCGAGACGACCAAGCGCTTCCGGCGCCGGATCAATCGCGCCGAGGA
This sequence comes from Hyphomonadaceae bacterium, assembly GCA_036733305.1. Taxonomy (GTDB): domain Bacteria; phylum Pseudomonadota; class Alphaproteobacteria; order Caulobacterales; family Hyphomonadaceae; genus UBA7672. Next base: position 15,804 of record DAINAT010000057.1, on the reverse strand, counting down.
AGACCCTGCCAGCCTGCAGCAGGACCGCGACGCAAATTACTGGCTGCTAGGGAGCAATTCGCAGCAGGCAGGGTCGCTTCACTGCGACCTGTGGCGCGGACGCGCCATCGATTTGGCTTTGCACGATATGATCGGGATCTATCCTGTCGGGGGCTGGTGGAAATCCCATCTGGGACAGAGGCGGTTCGCGGACAAGGCGCGCTACAGCCTTGCAATCTCCATCTGTGCGCCCAACACGCCAGCGGACCTTTATACCGAGGCTGCAGCGCTCGTTGAGGCGAAGACCGTGGAGATGGCGGGTGCGCTGGAGATCGACACCTAGCAGGATCGTCATGGTCGTTATGTCGATCGCACATGCGGTCGGCCGGGTTGGGCTCGTCCGCCGATGCGATGCCGCGGCCATTGCGCCTCGATACCGATCGCCTGTCGCGCCCGCCGGTCAAGGGACGCTGGCGCTCTCCGCCCTTGAGCGGCGGGCTCACACGACAGGCGCTGTTGGCTGGGGTCGCGCAAGCGGCCCCGGCTTCGCATTCTGCCGCCGGGAAGCTCTTTGGAGCATCTCATGTCTGTTCAATCGTCATCCATTCAGTTGATCCCCCTCAGCAAGCTTGTTGCTTCGCCACGGAACGTTCGCAGGAAGGATCGTAAGGCGGACATTGACGCCTTGGCGGCGTCGATCGCGTCGCGCGGTCTGCTGCAGAATCTCTGCGTCGCCCCTTCTTCCGAAGGCACGTTCGAGGTCGATGCCGGAGGGCGCAGACTCGCTGCGCTCAAGAAGCTTGCGCGCGACAAGGTCATCGCCAGGGACTTCCTCGTGCCGTGCAACGTTGTGGCATTGGAAGAGGGGCGGGAAGTCTCCCTCATGGAGAATATCCATCGCAACGAAATGGACGCGATCGACGAAGTGGATGCGTTCGCAGCGCTGGTAGCTGAAGGCAAATCCCCCGACGAGGTTGCCCATCGCTTCGGTGTGACCCGTCGGCACGTCGATCAGCGGCTCGCTCTGTCCGGGCTGGCGCCGAAGATCAAAGCAGCCTGGAGAAAGGGCGATGTCACGCTCGATGTGGCGCGCGCCTTCTGCCTGGTGGAGGATCACGGTCAGCAAGAGGCCGTGTACCGCAGCATGGGAAAGCCCATCACGCACGCGGGCTCCGTTCGCGCCCGGCTAATGGATGGCCGGGTTCGTACCTCAGACCGTCTCGCCGTATTCGTTGGCCTCGAGGCCTACGAGGCGGCCGGCGGGAAACTCGTGCGCGACCTCTTCGACGCTGACGCCGTCTTCATCGACAACCCGGCGCTTCTTACCAAGCTTGCTGAAGACAAGCTTGAAGATTCGCGTGCGTCTTGGCTGCAGGACGCGTGGAGCTGGGTTGAAGTCCATTTGGGCGAAGGCCGGGGAACAGGGCTGTCCTCAACCCGGTTTCATCCTGAATGGCGTGATCCTACGCTCGAAGAACAAGCGGAGCTTGATAGGATTTCTGGTGAGATCGAGAAGCTCGATGCCGAACTCGATGCGTCGTCGGTCGACGACGATCCACGGTGGTCGATTCGTGATGATCTCGAGGCAACCTACGAACTCGTTCGTCAGGCCGGTCGTTGCTGGAGTCGCGAGGTGAAGCAACTCGCCGGGGTAGTTCTTTCGGTTGATCGCGACGGCTCGATCTCGGCAAGCGAGGGACTCGTTCGCGACGAAGACGAGAATCGCGCCAAAGCCTTCCTGAAGCAGCGCAGGGCAGGAGATGATGGCGCCGAAAGCGTTGATAGGTCGGAGGATGTGGCGCCGACGCGCGTGAGCGCCTTGCCGAAAGCAGTGAACAGAGACCTCACACTGGCGCGGACGCGAGCGGTGAGAATGGCTCTGTCAGGCGACCCAGATATCGCGCTGGCCGTTTGTGTGGCGGCCATGGCGCTTCGCGCTGTGCACCATTCCGAGATGATCGGCGTCTCCATCAATGCGCAGCCCAGGCAGGTCGATGACTTGCCGGCGCTGCAGGATGCGTGGGCGGAGATGGAAGGGCGTCTCCCAGCGGATGAAATCGAGCTGCTCGACTGGGCGCTCGGTCTTTCCAGAGAGAGGCTGCTGGCTGTTCTTGCCGTCCTCGTCGCCGTTTCGGTTGACCTGGCTCACGAGGACACGTCTCCGGCGGACCTCAGGAAGCAGGTCATCGCTGATCGGCTTGCCCAGCACCTGGATATCGACATGCGGGCCTTCTGGACTGCTGGAATCGATTTCTGGGTCCGGTTGCCAAAATCGACCCTGCTTGCGTCGGTGTCAGATGCCCCCGGTATGGCAGAGCGCAGCAGCAGGGCGCGCGAGGATGCGCTCAAGGCGCATGCAAAACTCCGCAAGGACGAGCTTGCGGCCAAGGTCGCCACGCTCTTCGAAGGAAGTGGACACCTGCCAGAAATTCTCGTCACTCCGGTGGCGGCAGGATCGCTCGCACTGACTGAGCAAGGTCTCTCCATGATTGAGCAGCCGGCGGTGGCCGCAGAATAATGCTGCGCATCGGCCTCACGCGGGTTCCGGCTCGCGTGAGGTCAACCGCCGCTGCGAGCCGATAGGTGGAGATGCTCAACGTGTGCGCGGCCATTCATAAAGTGCATAGGTCAGCACTTCTTCGGGTGGCGCTTTTGCGTTGCCATCTCCGACAACTTCAATTCTGACGGCGCGGCCGAAGCCGCCCTCCACACCGAGCGTCTTCACGAAACGGCTGCGTCCGGCATCCCTGTCTCCGTGCGTCGACAGATCAACCCACCTGGACTCGTCAATGCGTGTCATCGATCCCCTCCGGTATTCCTATTGGCGGCAAGAGACCGTAGCTCTGGTCGCCCCGGGATCGCTCCCGGGGCGACCAGGTCAGTTCCTAGTCCTCGGCATCCGCGTTTCGGGCGGGATGGGAAGCCCGCCGGCCGACGCAACCTGAGGTCAGTAGAAGTTGTAGGAGTCTTCTGGTAGCTCACCCTCAGGGCGGCTGGGTCTTTTTGCCTCAGGAAAGAGCGAAATCGCGGCGAGGGGCGAGTGAGATAATGCGCTCCTAAGCACAGTCTTCAGGTTCACCAGCTCTCAACGCACCCATCGCATCAGCGGTCCGCTCGCTGTTCATGCCGTCCGAACAGTGAAGACTGAAACTGGTTGCCCCGGGCCAATCTGCTGAACGTCGGAAGCACACTAGGTCCGGTCAGCTCCCTTTGCGCGAATGACGCTTCCGATTGTCGACCCCTGCACGAGAACCGAAAACAGTACGACGACGTAGGTTGACGTCACCAGGAGGTCCTTTATCTCGCCGGCCGGCAGAGACAGCGCAAGCGCGATTGAGATACCTCCGCGCAATCCACCCCACACCATCACTGGCATGGTTGATTTGAAGGGCAGTGATTTCCTCCAGAACGCCAGCGGCGCACCAACGGCCATTACTCTGGCAATCAGCACGAGCGGGATTGCGAATAGGCCGACGATCAGGAATTGAACATTTCCAATCAACGCAACGCCTTCAAGGCCGATCAGAAGGAAGAGGACGGCATTGAGCACTTCGTCCACAAGACCCCAGAACTTGATGACATGGTCACGTGTCGTGTCACTCATCGCATAGGTCACGCCGCGGTTCCCAATCAACAGGCCGGCGACTGCCATGGCGACCGGGCCGCTGATGTGGAGGTTTTGCGCGAGCGCGTATCCGCCCATTACCATCGCGAGCGTGATGAGCAACTCGACGGGATAGTCATCGATTGCCTTCATACCGAGATAACCCACCCAGCCGATGATCAAGCCGAGGGCGGCGCCGCCGCCAGCTTCGACAAAGAACAACCATGCCGCGTTGCCGGCAGAGAATTCCGCTCCGCTGACCGCCGCTGTTAGGATGATGCTGAAAATGACGACGCCAACGCCATCGTTGAAAAGGCTTTCACCGGAGATTGTTGCCTGAAGCCCTGGCGGCGTTCCACCACTTTTCATTGCCCCCATCACCGCCACGGGATCGGTCGGGCTGATAAGTGCGCCAAAGACGAGGCACCAGATCAACGGAAGCTCGAGGCCGGCAAGCTGTGTGATGATCTGAAACGCATAGCCGATGATCACAGTGGAGACGAGTACGCCAACCGTGCTCAGGATGCCGACCGGCATCCAATGACGCTTCAAGTCTGCAAGGTCCACATGCATTGCGCCGGCGAACAACAAGAAGGACAGCATCCCTTCCATGAGCGTCGCTTCGAAATCGATGCCTGCAAGAAACGCTCTAATCGAGTCGCCAATGGCAAAGGACGGTGTCGCCCAGTCGATCCCGATTACGATCAGAGACGCCACGGCTCCCATGAGGGCGAGGCCCACTGTCGAAGGTAGCTTGAAAAGCTTGTGGTTCAGCCAACTAAGGGCCGCCGCCAGGGTGATTAGAATTGCTGCAACATCAAAGACGCTTGGTGCATGTGCAGTATCCAATGCCGCCCCCAGGAAATGTTACCCGCTCGACATGACAGAGTTCGGCGAACAAGCAAGGCTTGAGGTGGATCGCGACGGACCCAAAGGGCGGACGCTGGGTATCAAGGTTGGAATACAACGGCGCGGAGGTGACTCAAGTAGAGCCACTTCGACTGATCCCGCGCTAGCTGACGGTGGATCGTCGTGCGTTAGGCGCCGCGTTTGCGCGCGAGGACATGGACTGTTGCGGCGACATGAGTGCTGGAGGGAGAATTGCGGCCGCAGAAAATGCTCGCAGGACTCTCAGATTTACGTCCGTCTCGAACGCTTTCTCATGTCGCGCGTCGAGCACATATGCCTTCAGCCGCAGACGAACCGCCAACAGATTGCCCAGAACGGTCTGAGTCACCAGAACCACAATAGGCTTCGCAAGGAACACATAGCGGCTGGAAAGTGCTGCCTCTCGGATGATCTCGCAGGCGCGGTCCATGTCCTGATCGGTGCCGATGTGGAAGTCCATTACCACCTGCATATCCAACGCGCCAAAATTGCCCGACGAGCTGATATCGCTCAGGAACTTGCTGTTGGGGATGGTGACGGTGTTGTCGTCCAGCGTCTGCAGACGAACGGAACGCAATCCGATCGCTGTGATGTCGCCATAATATCCGCCGAACTCGATGCGATCACCGACCTGGAACGGACGATCAAGAATAATGATGATGCCGGCGATGAACGAGGCGACCAGATCCTTGACGGCGAAGCCGACAGCGACCGCGACGCTACCGCCGATGATTGCGAGGACTGTTGCGTCGATCTGGAAGGAGAGCGTTACGACGGCGATTGTGGTGGCGATGAAGACGATGAATTGAACGATCGTCTGGAGCTTCTTCATGAACAGGCGACGCACTGAAAACTGTGCGCTGAAGCCGGCCACGAACCCCCCGACGACGCGCAGCAGCATCCACGCGCCGGCGATCACGAACAGCGATGTGACAACGCCGCTCCATCTGATGATGCTGGCGAGCTGATCGATCGAATCGATGGCCGGCGCCTCCTGCGCCAGCGCTGCCTGTGGAACGGCGATGAGCCAGAACGAGAGGAGAGCAAGCTGCAGGATACGGCTCATGCTGCATTCCTGATGAGAAGGTTCTGCCGCTCAAGCAGGCGAACGACCTCGACATACCAGTGCAGCGCCACACGAAGAGTGCCGTCCTCCTGCATCACGACGCCCAGTTGTTCTAGGCGGTGAAGAGACTCGCGCACGACAACCATGTCGTAGTCCGTGCAGGCCTGGATCGTGGCGGCGTCGGTCTGCTCGATCTGGATGAGTGTTCGCAGGACGAAAATCGCAGGATCAGGAAGGCTTGCCAGCTTGTCGGCGGCTGGCCGGGCAAATGTGCGCACTTCGACCTGGCCGGTCTCAAGATTGCGAAAAAGCGATCGCCGCCAGAATTCGAGGGCGATGGCAGGGTTGCCGCCACTGTAGTCGGTGAGATTCTCGAAGTAAGCCCGGCGCCCGCGTTCGTCCGGATCTTCCTCGCTCGCGAGAGATTCGAAGCTGAGGTCGTGAAGATGGCTGAAGCTCGGCGAGAAGTCCGCCTGTGCTGTGCGCCGTTCGATCAGGGCCCTGATGTCCGCCGTCTCCCAGCGCGGAAGACGCAGAACGTCGTCGAACACGGTGCGGTCGCTGCGTGCGCGGGCGAGGTAGGTCATTGCTGGGCCACCGATCGCGAGCACCCAGCAGACACCGTGCGCGTTACGCCGCGCAAAGGCTACGAGGTCATCGAGAGCCCGCAGCCCGCCGATGGCGGGTACGACAAGTCGTTGAGCATCATCGATCACAACGCAGGAAATGGAATCCTCTGGAGCCAGCGAGGAATGCGCCTCCGGCCCGAACGCCTCGTCGAGTTGGCGCATGAGGTCGTCCGCGCCGCATGCTCGGACCTGAATCCGAAGCGTACGGCCTTCGACCGAGCCAAGGAGATCGCTCAGGGCGGTCGTCTTGCCAAGGCCACGCTCGCCCACGATCGCGAGGAGTCTTCCAGGTTCGAGGTGCAGCGAGTCGGTCGCGAAGGATTTTCTTTCAGACTGAACCGAGAGCGGCAGTCTGTGAGGCTCCAAAACGTCGGACTCGGCCGCGCCAATAGCCTCATACTTCCCGCTGGCAGCATCCTCGGCTGCCTGTGCTACGGCGCGTTTGCGGTTTCGTTGATCCGCGATTTCCCGGATCAGCGCGATGGTTCGCATCCTGCGCGCGACCACATTCCAGACACCTTGTGCGATGATGACGGCGCCAGCGAGAACCAGCATGACCTGTCCAAAGGGTCCCGTTCGGTTGCGCGAGGTTGCGTTGAGAATCGCATTCTTTGGCGCGCCCTTTTCGGCCAGCAGGTGGATGCGCTCGCGCCACCAATTGGCCAGCACGATTGCGATCACCGGAACAAGCAGCCAACAGAAGCTCAGAACCCAATTGTGGATGGCGCCCGTACCGACAAGTTCTGTCGTGATGGAAAGCACCATGCCAACCCCGGCCCCGGCACCGGCGAGAAGTTTCAGCGACTTCAGACGGAGAGCGGCGTACGGATCCACCTGGCGGCGATCGTGGGCGAGGCTATTGGCGAGCTGAACAAGCAACTGGCCCAGCAGGAACCAGAAAAGGACCGTCCAAACAACCTGATCTCCGATAAAGACGAGCGTGTCGGCCAGTGTCCAGCGAAGTAGAAGCAGAAGGACGAGCCATTCAGCGGGATGCCGGACGTCCCGATAGTATCTCAGGACGGACGCGGTCGCCGCAGAAACGAGCGTCGGCGGTTTGCGACGTACAGATGCGAGGATTGCACGCGCGAGGACCATGTTGCCGGCTCTACGCCAGACAAAGAAGACAAACACAGCAAAGCCAGCCTGCAGCAGCGAAAACAGAGTCTGCGGAGTGGGATGCAAGAATGGATAGAGTGTCCTTTCGATCTGCTGCGGCGCCGTCGCGAGATTATAGCGCGCGGTGAGGGCGATCTGATTTATCTCGCGACCTACCTGGGCGATGCCAGCTTCCCCGAATCCCACGGTTTGACCGCGCATGGACGCAGACAGTTCAGGGATAAGATCGAGACGCGTCGCATTCATGTCAGCCATCGCGTCAAACAGGGCTACCCGTTCTTCAAGCTGCTGCGCCTCCGCCCGGGCAGCGAGCTCGGACGCACGGGCGACGAGGGCAGTCCGAAGTTCCTGGAGCGGTTGAAAGCCCGGATCATCCAATGGCAAGGCTGAGTCGATCTGGGGCGGAGCAGGCACAGCGGCGACAGTATTGGAGCTGAGCGAGGCGTCGAGGTCGGATCGAACCTGGCGGAGTGCTTCAACCAGGTTACTGTAGATCTGATCAGCGTTCTCGTCGCGACCGGGAGTCAGACGCGACACGGCCTTGAGCTCGCGCACTTCCCGACGCCAGCGCAGCATCACTTCGGCGATGGCCTTGTTGGCCGCGTCGCGGCGCGAGAGATCGGCTTCGAACTCCGCCTGAGCACCCTGAACAAGCAGCAAGCCACTGCGCTGTTGGGCAGCCAGTCGCAGCAACTCTGTGCTTGCTCGTTCCGCTTCCGCAGTAGCGACGGCGGCCGCGCGAGCAGCTTCCTCAGCTTCAGCCTCCGCCTGGGCGATGGCGCTTGTCTGATCCGGCGCGCTAACCTGAACCTGCATGAGCCGGGTGATTTCTTCAGACGGCAGCGCCAGCAATCGGGCCCGTAGCGCGTCCAGCCGCGCCTTGACTTCATCAAGGGTTTCAGGTGGTGGGGGTGGCTCGGTTGGTCCGGTCGCGGGCGTCGCCAAGTCTGGAGAGGCCGAGGCGGTGGCTGCCTTGCGTCTATCTCGGTTGAGGGCGACCTCTTCCGGATCCAGGAGCTGGAAGTCTAGAAGTGAAAGGTCAGTTGGCTGGCCGTCCAGGAGCAGCTGGATGGCGTTCGCTCTTTCCTGGAGTTCCTGTTTCTGCTGTTCAGCGCTTGCTGCGGCGCGAGTCGCTTCAAGCTCCCTTTCGCGCCGGACGGCATGGTCCGCCAGCAATCGCTCTCTCTGCCGTTCCGGCAATCTCAGGAACTCGGCCTGGGCGGCGATCAGCGCGATGCTGTCAGAGGGAATGCCAGACCATAGAGGGTTATCGTCGCCCGCCTTGGCGCTCTTGAGCAGGTCAGAGTCGCCAACAAGATTGAGCAGGAGGCGGGCGCGATCCAGCGCGGTGGGAGCGAATGACGCCTGAAACAGCTCGGCAGGATCGATTGAAGGTGAAAGCTTGCCGGCGATGAGCTCGTTGATGTGTGCAGCAGCCTCGGCGGGCGTGTCTGCCTGCGCCTCGGTCTCAGACGCGACCGCCTCGGGCGGTTGCGCTCTCGCGGGCATTGAAACGAAAAATGCCATCGAGCTGCCAAGCAGCACAGCGAATGTCAGCAACACGCTTGTGGGTCGCGATCTAGATGGCCGCTTGTTCATGACCAGTCCGGGTTGCCCGATCCTCCAGACGCAGAGGCGGGACGCAATAGTGTTGTTTACCAAACAAGTGTTGGGAATATGGAAAGCAGAGCTTCGGGGTTTGCGGCTGCCTGGTTTACCCTTGATTATGCTTTGGGAGGCGAACGGCCCGCTTCGTTACGCATTTCGTCGGGCATCGATCTGAGCGCCCGTTCCGAAACACCGAGGATTTCGAAAGTGGCGGCGCCAAGGACAATCTTGTCTGCGTTTGCTTCGAGACCCTCGAGGACGAGTCTGCAGATTGCATCCTTTGATGTTCTGCGGCCCTTGTAGTTCGTGATGTACCTGACGGTGAATTCGATCCAGTCACCCGTGGTCACCATGGTGATCAACGGCGCTACGCGCGCCTTTTCGATCAGGTATTTTTCGACAAATCGTTCCCATCGAGTTTCGGAAGTTCGAACCAGTTCGTCGGTCACGCGTGTTGCAGCCGCTGTCAGTATCTCTTCCGCCTTCCGCCAGTCTGATCCGTAACGGATCGGCAGTTTGAACTCGTCCCACAGGAACGGGAAATCAGCGGAGTAGTTGAACACCGGTTCCTTGAAGACAAACGAATTTGCGACCCGAACAATTCGGCCATTGTAGAGATCGCCTGCCACCCAGTCGCCGGTTTCCATCAACGTTGTGCGGAGTACGCCGACATCGATAACATCGCCCACGATGCCGCCGAGCTTCACGCGGTCGCCTGGCCGGTAAAATGCTCCAAACGACAGGGCGGCCCAGCCGGCGACGCTGGCGATTACCTCCTGCAGGGCAAACGCGACTCCAGCCCCCGCCACGCCGAACACAACGACCAGTTCGCCCCAGCTGTCACTGAATGCGGCGAACGCAGCAAAGACTGCAGCTATGTAGCCGATGAACGAGATCCCTTTGCGAACCCGGTAACGGAGAGCTTGATCGGATATGCCGCGGCCAACCATGGACTGAAGCATCCGGATCAGGACCGTCGCAACGATCAGGATCGCCACGATCATTCCAACCCGGACGAGCAGAGGGTCGGATGCGACCCGGGCGAAGGCTTCCTCGAAGTTCATGGCGCGTTTTCCACCTGAGTGAAGTGTCTACCGGTCGCGTTCCGACGAAGCAGCGTGTTCGTTCGCCGACCCTGAGGCAGACGCCGGCATTGAAACCGCCGACCTGATATGCAGATCGCGTTGCGGGAAGGGGATCTCGATGCTGTTCGCCTTGAACAGTTTCCAGATCGCGAGGAACACGTCGCTGGATACGTTGCGAATGCCCAGCTCGGCATCCGCAATCCAGAAGCGAACCTCGAGGTCGACCGAAGAGTCCCCGAATCCAGTGATGAAGCAGGTAGGCTTGTGCGTTGCCAGCACGCGGGGTGTCGTTGACGCGGCCTCGCGACACAAAGCCATCGCCTGTTCGACGTCAGTGGAATAGGAGACGCCCACGGGGATACGCAGTTGTACGTCGCGGCTGGTGTGCGACCAGTTGCTGACCGCGTTCGAAACCAGCATCTCGTTGGGGATCAAGGTTTCCGTGCCGGTCCGCAATGTGATCGCGGTATACCGCCCGGCCAGTTCAGTGACTTCGCCACGGACCGGGCCCGCGCCAAAATCGAGCTCGATCACATCGCCAGGCTTGATCGACCGGTCCATCAGCAGAATCAAGCCAGCTACATAATTTGAGACGACATTCTGCAGGCCAAATCCCAGGCCCAGGCCAACGGCGCCGGATAAGACGGCCAACGCGGTTACATCGACGCCCAGAAAGGCCAGTGAGAAAAGCGTCGCTAGAAGAAGCAGGCCTGCGCGCGCAAGCTTTCCGATGAGCGCCTGACCGGAGCGACTGATTGCGACTTCACCCGCCATGCCGCGATCGAGTAGGTTTCCGAGTTGCTGCGCAATCCAGAACATCGAAGCAGCGATACCGATCGCCTTCAGGACAAACCACGGTGAAACCCGCAGTTCGCCGAACATCAGCGCGGGGCCGTCCAATGCTTCCGTTACAGGTCCAACCAGTCCAAGCGTCGCCAGGATGGCTACGCCGACAGCCGTCGCCGCAGCCAACCATCCCAGGATCGAATAACCCATCAGGCGAAATGCGATGAGAGATGCGGCGGTCGCTGTGGCCGCAAGCGCAGCGAGACGCACGATGCCTGTCGGCAGCGCCTGCGCTTGAAGTCCCGAAAGCGCTGCCCACAGCAGCGCCGCGAAAAGTATCTGGGCGAATGGCCAGCGTCGTCCGCGCTCGCTTGGGGGCGTGCGGCGCCTCAGACCTTGCCGTATGGCAAAGGTAAGCGCGAAGGACGTCGGCAGGGCCGCAGCCAGAAGGCCGAGCTGCAACCATACAGTCCAGAGCGGAGGAGCGAGAAGACTCTCGAAGAAGGTGGTGAGTTCATCCAGCGTCGTGATCATCGGACTTGGGCCTCATGTCAGTGGCGCCGCAGACGCAAACGGTGATCGAAAGTTGAACGGGGGGCGCGGGAACGCCGACAACAGGGGCAAGTAATCGGCAATGCAGTAGAATGAAGTCCTGCGCTGAGGCTGCAGTCGAGCTCTACTCTTACGTCCCGTCAACTCGCGTTAGCCGTCGCTCTTGCTGTCAGGTTCAACTCCCGGCACGCGTTCAATATGGCGCGTAACTGACACGGCGCGTGTTCCCTCGGTTTGATCGAGTTCGGCAGTTACGGATACGACTTCGCCGGTCCCGGATCCGCTCCTCTTGCGAGTCACATTGGCGCCCATCAGCGCCAACTTACGAAATCGACCAGCGCATTTTTGCGAAGATTTTCAGCGCGCATCGCACGACGTCGCACGCTAGTGTCTCCTGTATCCGCACATCGCAGAAAGCGCTGTGGCACATGGGTTCTCGGACACTTCACGCGTTTGCAGATTGGCTCGTCGATGGCAATTTCCATGTCCTCCTGTTTCCCCAAATCACCCTCGAATTCCCCTCCAGGTGCTTACCAGGTGCTTACCAGAATTTGGGGTGTGAGCCGGGCGAAGACGCGTATTTCCCTTCAAATTGCCTCGTGTTTCCGTAATTCGTCCCGAACTCCCGTGCGAGGTGCTTGCGGTATTGCAGCTGAATCCCGTCTGGCAGGCTGTGCGCTGATGACAACGAAAGGATGCGCATGAAGCTCGGAGCCCGGTCAATCAATGCCTTGCCGAAGGTCGAGGGGGGTGTGCGCTTCTACTGGGATGACGAGCTTCCGGGCTTCGGCCTGCGGGTGCGCGCGAACGGGAAGAAGCATTTCATTGCGCAGTATCGGGTCGGCGGCGGGAAGGGTGGCCGGTCGCGTCGCGTTACGATCGGCACGTATGGAACGCTGACAGTCGATGATGCCCGGCCGCTAGCAAAGCGCATTCTTGCAGATGCCTATCTGGGCAAGGATCACGCAGAGGAACGTGACAGCATCCGCAAGTCGCAGACGGTCAGCCAGCTCATCGATACCTGGGCAGGTGATGGCGTTCTCATCAACCGCCGCACCGGCGCAAGACGTAGTGCGAGCAACATCGCTAACGAGGTGGCGCTGGCGACCCATCACCTGAAACCGCTCATCGGCAGCCGCACGGTCGAGAACCTCACCAAGGGTGACATCGAGCGGTTGCGAAACCAGATCGCGACGGGCCAGACGAGGACCACGCGCAAGGGACGCAAGCGGGGTCTAATCAAGGTCGCTGGCGGAGAGGGTACGGCGACACGGACGATACGGCTTCTGTCGTCCATCCTCTCCTATGCCGTTGATCAGGGGATCATCGAGAAGAACCCGGCCTTGGGCGTCAAGCTGGCCCCCGGAGGGCAGCGCCACCGATACCTGTCCCCCGAAGAGCTCCGGCGCTTAGGTGCCACTCTCGATCAACCGCCGGGAACGCCCGCCGCCGGGACTGCTGTCGCCATAATCCGCTTGCTGATCCTGACTGGCGCCCGCCGGAGCGAGATCGAAGGTCTGAGGTGGTCGGAAGTCGACTTTCAGTTCGGCATGCTGCGGAAGGAAACCAGCAAGACCGGCGCGAAGGTGATCCCGCTTGCTCGCGCCGCGCTGCAGATCCTCGAGGAGCAGAGGCAGTGGGCTTCGGGCAATCAGGTATGGGTTTTCCCGGGCCAGAAAGGTGAGGGTCACTTTGACAGTCTCAACAAGGAATGGACTCGCATCCGCCGCCAGGCAGGGATCGCAGATGTCCGTATCCATGACCTGCGGCACACCTATGCGAGCTTTGGAGCGGCTGGCGGTGTTGGATTGCCCCTCATCGGCGGCATTCTCGGACATCGTCAAGCATCAACGACCCAGCGCTACGCGCATCTCGCGGACACGCCGCTCCGGGCTGCCGCGAACGTCATTGCTGGTGAGATCGCGGCGAATTTGTTCCGAGGTGCCTGAGGATGGAGTGAAGCTGACCCCACGTGTGAGTCTCTTCCAAATCTTGGACCGAAAATTCTTGGGCATGTCAGTGGCTACCGCCAATGCTCAAGGCGAGGCCTAGCTCAAAGAGTAGTGGCGGTGCTAAGGTTCGCTCAAGTCGGTGACTTCGGGGGATACATGCGATTAGGCTTTGTGTTGTTGTCGTGTGCCATTTTCTTGGCTGGGTGCGCTTCCACGTCGTCTACGATTATTCCGCGTATGTCAGGTCCGCCTTTGGCCGCCGTGTTGCCGCTTACAGGTGATTTGGGAGAGCAGGCCTCTGACCTGCTCTCTCAGGAGTTCGCCCGCAATGGGGTAGCCGTCGTCGAAACAGGCCGCCTCCGGTCGGTTGTGGCGGTTGACACAGACTTGAGTTCAGCAACGCCGGCCGCAGTCGCGACTTTGAAGTCATATGGCGAGCAACTGGGCGTTTCGTTTCTCTTCTCAGGCACCGTCTCAACCGACCGAGGCCCGCTGTCATCGTATCCGCACGTGTTCATCACACTCCGACTTCTCGAAGTGTCCAACGGACAAACGCGCTGGGTGGGACGCTACGGCAATTCGATGTGGACGAGTGCTTGGTCTACCCAGGGTGACCTTGAGCGAGGGGCGAATGACATCGTTCAGGAGTTCATCAAGGCGGGAGGCCCGGCGATCCTACGGGAATAGAACAATCTGAATTGGCAATAGCTGCGTCATCAGCTGCGTCCAACTCGAGCGTGTCTGTAGAACCAATCGATAGGGTCCCAGTGCGGTGTGTTGCCGATGACTAAGGCTGCCTACGACCGAGCATCGGCATGTTTGAGGGGGGCGCCTTGAAAGCAATTGGATGGTTACTTGCGGCTGCATTTCTGGGTATCGTTGGGTTCGTAGTTGCCGCAGCACTTGTTTTGGGGTTTGAGCTTGCTGCGCTGTTCCTGTTTGGAGCGATCACGGGCTCAGAGCTTCAGCCACGTGGGCTAGGCTGGATCATTGCGCCACTTGCTGGCGGCTTCGTAGGTTTCAAAATCGGTCGCGGTCTAATTGACTCGGAGATAGCCACCACCAAAGGGCTCTCGCGCAGGGATAGGGAACGAGCCAGACAAGTTAAGTTGGACGAGGTCCGCGAGCGAGAGAAATCGAACGAGCTTGCTGCCTCTGCGGTTGCCCGGACTTTTGGGCGAGGCAATCAGCTATCGACCAAGCAACCCAGCTCAACAAACTCAGATGGTTCCGTTACCAACCAACTGCAAAACCAAGCACACTCGCAAATTCCTATCGAGGACACTCTCCGCTATATTTCCGGCAGCTGGGATGAACACCTCAAGCTCCAACTTGGTCCTGACAAGATGGACTTAAGGGTTCAGATTCCGAAATTTCTCAATGAATTTTTGCCGGATCTTTTTGAGAGATTTCCCCCGCTCCAAAACGCACTGCCAGCGCGATTACTTTTGCTCCTGGTCACCGGAATTTGTCTGGTCGATACGCACCCGAGAGGCGAGGTCGAGGAAGAGTGTAAGAGTTATCTGGGTGTCCGGATTTAATCGCGGACCAAAAAGGTTAGGCCACAATCTGTCTGGGCTGCTGCCGGTCTCGTAGACACGCACCTAAGCTAACGCCGCCTGTTCCTTGAACGCAACCGGGCTGAGATAGCCGATGGTCGAGTGCCGGCGCTTCGCATTGTAGAACCGCTCGATGTAATCGAACACGTCGGCCTTGGTCTCATCTCGTGTTCGATAGATCTTGCGGGCAGTCCTCTCGGTCTTCAGCGAAGAGAAGAAGCTCTCCATCGCAGCATTGTCCCAGCAGTTGCCAGACCGGCTCATTAAACACACGACACCTGACGCGTCCATCAGCCTCTGGAATTGATCGCTGGTGTATTGCGATCCCTGATCGGAGTGATGGAGCAGCTCCTTAGGTCGGCCGCGCCGGCACAGCGCCATCATAAGCGCATCAGTGACAAGCTGAGCGGTCATGTCCGCCTTCATCGACCAGCCGACAACGCGCCGTGAGTAGAGGTCGATGACGACAGCCACGTAGAGCCATCCTTCCGCAGTCCAGATGTAAGTGAAGTCCGCCACCCACTTCTGGTTCGGCGCAGCTGCCTCGAAAACACTATCGCGGACGTTGGGAGCGATGGCTGCGGCTTGCCGTTGGCCTGTGTCAGGGGGCAGGTCGGGATCGGCCTAGCCAAAAACGAGCTCTGGCAGAACGACCTCCCATTCCTCGCGGCGCATGCTGTTCCGATAAACTTCGTCGCTGTCTGATTTACGCCAACAAATAATGGCGCCGATCGTGCCCCGAAGAAGTGGCAGACCATCAGGGATAGAAAACCGCTGAGCCATCCGCCCGATCGTTCGATTTGCTGCGTCCTTGACCAACCATCGCCCCCCTTCATGAGCGAGGCTGATGGGATCGCCCACTTGAGCCGACTTGATGGCGTTGAGGGAGGGGTTCTCCGCATCAAGGCGTCCCGCGTAGGACAGGTCCACCATCTGAACGTCAGGCATCTGGTATCTGCGTCGAACCGCCAACGCGG
>DAINAT010000056.1:0-21222 GCA_036733305.1 Hyphomonadaceae bacterium | reverse complement strand
CGGGGACAAAGAGAGAGTAGAGCGTGATGAACGGCAACAACGGCGGATCGGACGAAGACGCCATCCTGTCGGCTGAGAACGAGGGCATGGATGAGGCTGTTGGGCATCCCCGCGATAAGGCCAGCGCCGGCAATCCGGCTGCGGGCGCCGTGAACATTCTCGCGGAGCAGGTGGCTGCGCTGGAGAAGGAACGCGACGAGCTGAAGAACAACATGCTGCGTGCGCTGGCCGAGACGGACAATGTGCGCAAGCGCGCCAACCGCCAGATCGATGAAGCACGGCTGTATGCGGTCGAGAAGTTCGCGCGTGATCTGCTGAACGTGTCGGACAACCTTTCGCGGGCGATCGAATCTGTGCCGGCGGATAGCCGCGGGCTGATGACCGATGCCGTGAAGACGGCGCTGGAAGGCGTTGAGCTGACGCAGAAGGAACTCGTTTCGGTGCTGGCGCGCCATGGCGTGACGGCCGTCGATGCAATGCCGGGCGCGGCCTTCGACCCTGCCCTGCATCAGGCCGTGACGCAGATCCCGTCGGAGCATCCTGCCGGTTCGGTGGCGCAACTGTTCCAGTCAGGCTGGCGCATCGGCGATCGCACGCTGCGCGCCGCAATGGTTGCCGTCAGCGCTGGCGGCGGCAAGCCGAACTAGGATTTAGCTAGATCGCGATTTCGGGACGCGGGTGAGGCGGCAGGCCATGTCGCCTCCGCATGACGCTGTGCCGCTTCAATCCTTGGGCTTGATGTCGAGATCGCGGAGCAGCGCGGTGACAGCGCGGCGGGCGATCGCGCGGGCGTCGTAGGGTTTCTTGATAAGCCCGGTGAGTTCGAGCATCACGGCGCCGTGCATGGCGGACCAATGCAGATGGCCGGCGAGATCTACGTCGCCCTTGAAGCGGCCCTGATCGCGCAGGACCTTCCAGCCACCCGTCATGGTGTCACGCGCGCGCTTCATGGCGGCGACGAGGTCCGGGTAGTCGAACGCGGTCGGCTGGTTGGTGTCGAAGATCATGCGGTAGGCGGCAGGGTTTTTCAGCGCCCAGTCGATGTAGGTATCGCCAGGCTGGCCCCCGCCCTTCTTGCGCATCGCACCTTCGGACTTTTCCATCGTTTCGGCGAAACGGGTGAAGGCGCGCGAGCGGACAGCCGCCAGGATTGCGTCCTTGTCCTTGAAGTAGCGGTAGGGCGTCATCGGAGAGACACCCATTGCGGTGGCGAGATCGCGGAGCGTGACGCCATTGATGCCGTGAGCTGCAAACTTTTCTTCCGCGATGTCGCACAGGCGCTCGCGGAAGGCTTCGATGTCTGCTGCTGACAGGACTTTAGGCAAGGCGGCTCCGGACTGGATCGCGCCTTTTTATTTACGGCGTAAGAAAACAACAAGGCCCCACGGCGTCGCGGGACATGCGCCGGAACGCCGGCTGTAATGCCTCAGGTTCGGACGGCAGCTTCGCTGAAATGCGCCTCCCGGGACGCATCCGGGGCAGGCTGCGGTTTGGGTTTGTCGCCGAACGACCATGCCTTTTCGTGCAGCATGTAAGCGACGGTTTGCACCATCGGCTCAATGACGCCGACACCCAGCGCGATGCGCCAATCACGGGTGAGCGCGTAGGCAACGCTGATGGCGACGGTGAGGTGCATCAGCGAGTAGGTGACGGGCTTCAGGGCGCGAATACCAAGCTTGGGCCTGACAATGCGGAATAGCCGGCGCCGGGTCTCTCCGCTGGAGGAAGAGGCGGTGTCGGACCGGCCTCCCCTGTCAGACGGGGTAGGCCCGGCGCCGGTGTGAAAGTGGTTGTGCACGTGGGTTATCCCTGATCTGGGATACATGTACATGCGACTTAGTTGCAATTCAAGTGCGGCTGATGTCGTGAGTTGAGATTTTTGGAGGACGACGCAGTGGCAAGCGCCCGAGCGTCATCCCGGCCGTAGCGGAGCGGAGAACCGGGAACCATTGCGAGCGCGTCGTGCTCTCGGAAAGGGTCCCGGATAGCGCTTGCGCGCTTCCGGGATCACAAGTTGGGTGTGGGTTATGCTGCGGCTTCGAAGAGGCGGTTGACCTCGTTCCAGTTCACGACGGTCCACCAGGCGGTGAGATAGTCGGCGCGCTTGTTCTGGTATTTCAGATAGTAGGCGTGTTCCCACACATCGACGGCGAGAACAGGCGCGCCTTTGACGTCGGCGACATCCATCAGCGGATTGTCCTGATTGGGCGTCGAGGTGATTTTCAGCTTGCCGTCAGTCACGACCAGCCAAGCCCAGCCTGAACCGAAGCGGCCAGTGGCCGCCTGATTGAAGGCGGTCTTGAAGGCATCCATCGTGCCGAAGTCGCGGGTGATCGCGGCCTGCAGCGCGGCAGACGGTACACCGCCCTGACCTGTCGGAGCCATGAGTTTCCAGAACAGGGTGTGGTTGTAGTGGCCGCCGGCATTGTTGCGCACGGCGGGCGCCAGCGTTCCGGCTTGCGCCAGCAGCTTGTCCATCGATACGCCGGCAAGCGCAGGCGTTGCAGCGACGGCAGCGTTGAGGTTGTCGACATAGGCCTTGTGATGCCGGCCGTGGTGGATCTGCATCGTCTCGGTGTCGATCGCGCTGGCGAGCGCATCGGCCGCGTAGGGCAGATCCGGCAGCGTGAACGTGGCAGAGCTGGGCGCAGTCGTGGGGGTTTGCGCGCATGCAGCGGTAGACAACGCAAGCGCTGCGACAGCGCCCGAAAGCATGATGGGTTTGATCATGTCAGTTTCCTTCTATGGGTGAATTGAAGAGGTATCGGCAGCTTGTGCTGATCGATCTGGGGGCAGCGCCGCCCCGCCCTGACGCGCTTGATCTGGCGCGCGTGACATGGCGCACACGGCTATGCGCTGCGTACGTCTTGCGACGACGGGCGGAATGCGAGCGGCTGGGAACATGGAGTAGTCCGGGGGCGCGTTCTGACACGACGATGCGCAACCCTCGCGGCCCTTGCCGAAGGTCTGCATCGTCGGTCTCGCCAAGTGGAGCGTGTCAGCTCCGCCGTCTGCGCCATGGCCAGCCAAGAATGGACCTGGACCAAGTATGTTGACGCAGACTTCGCTGGGAAATGCGAACGGCTACTCCCCGAGAAGAACTACAAATAGGGAGGCTTATCGCGCGCGTAAACACACGACCGCGCGAGTATCGCGACGTAATCCCCCTTACGGTTTTCACGTACAGATTTTCGGATCGGGTACGGCCTAAGCCGTGACGCCGCCGGTGCCGCCGTTGAGCATGATCAGATAGCGCTGGGCGATCTGGTCGACGAAGTGGGCGTTCTGGAGTTTCGCCGGGTCCATGCGTTGGGTGATCGCCTTTTCCTGGGCGACGATGGACTGCACGGCGATCTGCTTGGGGATGTTGAAAGCGGTCGTGACGACTTCGCGGCCGAGGGCCGAGCCGAGGATGTCAACGGCGTCTTTCATGTTCTTGGCGACCTGCTTGAACAGGACGGCCGAGCCGAGGCCGGACATCTGGGAGTCCAGCACGTCGAGACGTTTTTCGGCGATGTAGTTGTCGCGCACCTTCTGCAGGCTATCGGCAAAATAGGCGGGGGCCGTCCATTTGGCTGAGCTCGTCTCGCCATCGTTCGTGAACGTTCCCGAGAGACCGTCCTTGGTCAGCGTGCCGGTGAAGCTGCTGTTGCGCAGCTCGTCGGCGGCGTCGCGCCAGAGCGTGTTGATCGTGATGTTCTTGCCATCGACGGTGACAGGTACGGCCACGCCATCAATTTCGGCGGTGTAGGCTCCGCCCCTGCCCTTGGTGATTTCGAGCATGCCTTCGACGGATTCGCCCGCCCGTTCGAACTGGATCTTCCAGCGGCCGGCGACGCCATCCTGCTGCGGGGACAAGGCATCGAGGCCATATTCGGCGAGGTTGTAGGTCTTGGCAAAACTCAGCCAGCCGCTGTTGATCGAAGACATGCGGACTGCGAGAGAGGTCTTGTCGGTCGGGTCCGAGGTCATCGCCTTCTTGGCGAGCGCGATATTGTCGATGTCGGACTTGAGGCCATTGGCGGTCATCAGAACCTTGCGGGCGATCGGATCGTTCAGCACGTCGTCGATCGTCTTGGCGTTCTTCACGACCTTTTCGTAGCGCGCGAGATCCTTCTGGACCTGCGGATCTTTCGCTGCTTGGGCAAGCTGCTGCGCTTCGTTCTTTTCGGCGTTCACCAGCGCAGATTTCACGGAGCCGACATTGGCCGTTGTACCCGTCGACGTGTTCTGGGTGAGGAATGAGAAATCGACCGTACTCGTCGAGCTCGACGCGTTCGTGAACAGCATGCTGGCCATGGCCGAGGTGATATTCATGGACATGCCAGCGAGTATGCCAGAGCGTGATTAACTCGCGCTTAACCCGCATGCCGAGGACGGTGAACGACGTTAACCGTGTCGGCGCGGCGCCAGTCTCGCAAGTTTTTCGTTTCGGGGCGGGAACACGCCCGGAGCCAACCCGTTGGTTGGCGGGTGGGCGGCGCTGGGCTGCTCAAGGCTAAGTTTTTAGGGTTTGAATCAGATGTGGCCTTTCGAATCCCGTCGGAAAAAAGCGGTTGTCGTGTTCCACATTGACCAGAACGGTCTGGCAAAAGGCGCGTATTTCCGCGGCGAAGCAGACGTTCTCATCATCGACGAGCGTGATCCGAAGAACCGGGTCTATCGCATGGGCCAGGAGTCGGCTGATGACGAGCTGCGCCGCAAGATCGGTAAACATCCGCTGGGCCGGATACTGGAGGAAAAGCAGTCGGACGACCGCCATGCGGCGCCTGTGCTAAACCTGCACTGGGATGGCGCAGGTGCGCGGGCTGTCTGACCTCATCCGTTAACGGATTGAATTTTGTCACGCCCCGGATCGCATGGTCCGGGGCGTTTCGATTCATGACCTGGAGCCGGCCTGGAGTCAGGGAGCTGTGACCCGCCGAAGGGTCAGGTTTAGGCGCCCTCCCCCGGGGATCAGGGTGGAGCTATCCGGATAGATACGGTCGACACCGTGATAGGCGCGACGGGATCGGCCGCCGAGCACGACGACATCGCCCGAGGCCAGGCGCATGGAGCTGGTCGGGCTGGAGCGTTCCAGGCCCCCAAGGCGGAACAGCGCACGGGAACCAAGCGAGACGGAGACGACGGGGGCGTCCTTCGCGGTTTCGTCGGCGTCGATGTGGAGACCAAGGCGGCTTGTCGCTTCGTACCAGTTGACCAGACAGGCTTGCGGTGGGGCCGGATAGTCGGAGACCGCCTCCCATAAATCGAGCAAGGTTTGCGGAATGGGCGTCCACGGCTCGTTCGTTTCGGGGTGGGTTGGCTGGTAGCGATAGCCTTTGATGTCGGAGACCCAGCCGAGAGGCCCGAGGTTGGTGTTGCGGACGGAGAGCGGCTTTCCGGTGCGCGGCATGGCGCCGCGATAGAGCGGGTTCGCTTCGAGGATCGTCAGAATTTCCGCCACCAGCGCCTTCTGGGCGGCGGGCGGGAAGTACTCGGGCAGGAAGCGGAAGCCTTCGATCATTGAGGCAATGTAGGCACAGGCCCGCTGTACGTCGCCGGGAATGCGACAGCGACAACTGCCCTCAGACCTGAGCGATTTCCACGGGGAAGCCGCGGCGGAGGGAGTTGGAGACCATGCACTTCTTCTTCGACGCTTCGATGAGGGCGGTGGGATCGGAGCCATCGAGCATTTCGACGTGGACGGTCATGGCGGCGGCCTGCGAAAGAAGCGGGGCGCCATCCATGTCGAGCTTCACGGTGACGGCGATCGCACCGATCTTCACCCCCATGGTTTCAGCCGTGTAGCGCAGATCGTTGCAGAAACAGCCGCCGAGGGCGAGCGACAGGAGCTGGCTGCCATTGAAGCCAAGACCCTGCCCGCCAGCTGCGCCTTCAGGGCGATCGACGACGACCGTGTGGCCGTTGGCCCAGCCGAGGACCGCTTCGGTGCCCGCAATGGTGCGAAGTTCGACGGTGGTGGATCGCATGGCTGCCTGCCTTCCCTGATCGGGGACTTTAGGCTCGGCGTTTCTTGTTCTGCTACGGCTGGTATCTGCCCCGAGGCAAAGAAGGCTGCGACACGCTGGCCGGCCGTTCATTACCGTGAACAGCGCGAGAACGATTTGCAGGTAATCGGGGTATGGTCTCCCCGCCCGAGCGGCTGGGCCATAATAACGGACCTGACATTCCGGAAAGCTTGTTGTTCAAACAGCGATGCGGGACTCGTTCCTGGAAAGACGATTTTGCGCTGCCAGACGCCGAAACAGGCCTGCGCTGGACAGAAAAGGCGGAAGAATTGGGCCTTTCTTACGCCGAATATCTCTGGAACTGCTTGAACGCGGCGGCCATCCGACACATGAAGACGCTGCACATGTCCACTCAGGCCGAAGTTCTGCTTAACGAGCAGTTCGGACTTGCGGATAGGTGTACCTGCCCTATTGAGCCTGCCTTGCCTGATCCCATATGAGCCGCATCGCCGAATTGCCCGTTGATTGGGCTCAAGGCGATGTACTGAATTAAGGACCATAGGGGTCGCAGCACGCCAGGCGCCGCAGAGCGGGCCAACACGGGGCGAGGGCGACCGCCGCAGAAAGGACTTTGTAGAATGGCCAAGATTATCGGCATCGACCTCGGGACAACCAACTCCTGCGTAGCCGTCATGGACGGCGGGAGCGCACGGGTGATCGAAAATACGGAAGGCGCGCGAACGACGCCCTCCGTCGTGGCGTTCCAGGAAAGCGGCCAGCGCCTCGTTGGCGTCATCGCCAAGCGCCAGGCCACTGTGAACCCGCGCTTCACCTACTCCGCCATCAAGCGCCTGATCGGGCGCAACTTCGAAGATCCGATGGTGAAAAAGGACAAGGACCTCGTTCCCTACGAGATCGTCAAAGGCCCCAACGGCGACGCGTGGATCAAGGGCCGCGACAAGGATTACTCGCCGCAGGAAATCTCGGCGTTCATTCTTGGCAAAATGAAAGAGACGGCGGAAGCGTACCTCGGTGAGAAGGTCACGCAGGCTGTCATCACGGTGCCGGCTTACTTCAACGACGCCCAGCGTCAGGCGACCAAGGACGCGGGACGCGTTGCCGGCCTCGACGTGCTGCGCATCATCAACGAGCCGACGGCGGCAGCGCTGGCCTACGGTCTCGACAAGAAACACGATGGCAAGATCATCGCGGTGTACGACTTGGGCGGCGGCACGTTCGACGTTTCGATCCTCGAGATCGGCGATGGCGTGTTTGAAGTTCTCTCGACCAATGGCGACACGTTCCTCGGCGGCGAAGATTTCGACAACCGCCTGGTCGACTACATCTGCGACGAGTTCCAGAAACAGAACGGCGTTGACCTTCGCAAGGACCTGATGGCGCTGCAGCGCGTGCGCTCCAAGGCCGAGGAAGTGAAGAAGGAACTGTCGACCGTGCAACAGGTCGACATCACCGAGCCGTACATCACGGCCGGCCCGTCGGGCCCGGTCCACCTCAACATGAAGCTGACGCGCGCGAAGCTCGAGGCCCTCGTCGAGGATCTCGTGAAGCGCACGATCGAGCCGTGCAAGAAAGCACTTTCCGACGCCGGCAAGTCGATCGGCCAGATCGATGAAGTCGTGCTCGTCGGCGGCATGACCCGCATGCCGAAAGTGCAGGAAGCGGTGAAAGCATTCTTCGGCAAGGAGCCGCACAAGGGCGTCAACCCGGATGAAGTCGTCGCCGTCGGCGCGGCCATTCAGGGCGGTGTTCTGCAAGGCGACGTGAAAGACGTCGTGCTGCTGGACGTGACCCCGCTGTCGCTTGGTATCGAAACGCTGGGCGGCGTGTTCACCCGCCTGATCGATCGCAACACCACGATCCCGACCAAGAAGAGCCAGGTCTTCTCGACCGCTGACGACAACCAGTCGGCCGTGACGATCCGCGTGCTTCAGGGCGAGCGCGAGATGGCTGCCGACAACAAACTGATGGGTAACTTCAACCTTGAAGGCATCCCTCCTGCTCCGCGCGGCGTGCCGCAAGTCGAAGTGACCTTCGACATCGACGCGAACGGCATCGTCAACGTGTCCGCCAAGGACAAGGCGACGAACAAGGAACAGAAGATCACCATTCAATCGTCGGGCGGTCTGACCGAGGACGAGATCAAGCAGATGGTGAAGGACGCCGAGGCGAACGCCGCGGTGGACAAGCAACGTCGCGAGTCGGTCGAAACCAAGAACCAGGCCGAAGGTCTGGTGCACGCAACCGAGAAGCAGCTGGCTGAACATGGCGCGGCTGTGAGTGCGGACGTGAAGGGCGCGATCGAGAACGCAATCAAGGACCTGAAGGCTGCGCTGGAAAAAGACGACACCGCCGCCATCAAGGAGAAGAGCCAGGCTCTGGCTACCGCGGCCATGAAGATGGGCGAGGAAATCTACTCCAAGGGTCAATCGCCGGAAGGTGGCGGCCCTGACGCTGCGGGCGCCGCAGGGGCCGACAGCAATGACGACGTGGTCGATGCCGACTTCGAGGAAGTCAAAGACGACAAGAAAAGCGCCTGATTTTTGGGCTGAGTGAAGTCCTGATGAGGTGATGAATCAGATGGGCCATGGCTGATGGGGGCTTTAATCCCCGAAAGTCATGGCCCATCTAGTTTCAACGGTTGCTAATGTTCACCTGCGATAGAACGACTGGCCCAGAGGGAATGCTCCCTTCCCTGGGCTACCGGGCGGGATGAACGGGATCGGGATAGGTTAGTTATGATTTCGGTTCGGTCGTCACGATGAGCGAGCGCTCCTTTTATGAAATCCTCGGCGTCGAGAAGGACGCCGACGAGAAGGCGCTGAAGTCCGCCTTCCGCAAGAAGGCGATGGAGTACCATCCCGACCGCAATCCGGGTTGCAACGTCTCCGAGGGCAAGTTCAAGGAACTGTCCGAGGCGTATGAGACGCTGAACGATCCCCAGAAGCGCGCGATCTATGATCGTTTCGGCAAGGCCGGCCTCAATGGCGCGGGCGGACCGGGCGGCGGCGCGCAGGGTCGGCCGGAAGACATCTTCCGCGATGTGTTCGGCGATGTGTTCTCCGAATTCTTTGGCCAGCAGCGCCAGCAGCGTGGCGGACCCGCGCGCGGCGCGGACCTGCGCTATGACTATGAAATCTCGCTGGAAGAAGCGTTCAGCGGCAAGCAGGCCGAAATCGTCGTGCCGGCGACCGAGAAGTGCGAGCCGTGTCATGGCTCGGGCGCGGAGCCGGGCACGCATCCCGAAACCTGCTCGCAATGCCAGGGTCATGGCCGCGTTCGCGTGCAGCAGGGCTTCTTCACCATGGAGCGGACGTGCGGCCGCTGCCAGGGTTCGGGCAATGTGATCAAGACGCCGTGCCGCCAGTGTGGCGGGCGTGGCGCGATCCGCAAGGAACGCACGCTGTCGATCACCATTCCGGCCGGTATCGAAGACGGCCAACGCATTCGTCTCGGCGGCGAAGGCGAGCCGGGCATGAAGAACGGTCCGAAGGGCGACCTCTACATCTTCGTCGCAGTGAAAGAGCACGACATCTTCGAGCGTGACGGCCAGACGCTGTTCGCGCGCACGCCTGTGCCGATGTGCACGGCGGCGCTGGGCGGCGAGATCGAAATGCCGACGATCGATGGCGGCAAGACGCGCGTGTCGATCCCCGAAGGCGCACAGACCGGCAAGCGCATGCGCCTCAAAGGCAAAGGCATGCCGACGCTGCGCGGCAGCGGCAATGGCGACATGGTGATCGAGCTGTTCGTCGAAACACCGACGCACCTCTCCTCGAAGCAGAAGGAATTGTTGAAGCAGTTCGCTTCCGAATGCAGCGAGAAGTGCCACCCTGAAAGCCAGGGCTTCTTCAAGAAAGTGAAGAAGCGCTTTGAGCAGGGCGCCTAAAAACTACCGACCCATTTTTACTGGCCGGGCGTGCCGGTTTCGACGACGATGTCGCCGTCCTCGTTGAGGCCGTCGATGAGGTCGCATTTTATCTCGACCGGCTTTTTCTGCGCCATCGAGATCGGGCCCTGATAGATGCCGCAGTCGAGCAGATTGGTCTCGTGCGTCTTGCGAGCCGAATAGACGTTGATCAGAACTTCTGGTTCGCCCCGCACGCTCGTCATATACGTTCCGTCGAAGCCGGTGCCGGGCGCGGTGACGAGCGCGCTTTTCGGTGCGATCTCGATGTCGTCGCGGCCGAGGCCGATTTCCACCCCGTGTTCGTCGATGCCGGGAGATGTCTCGCTGACGGGTTCTCCGAAATACATCGCGGCGACGTTCACGGCTTCATCGGTGCTGGCCAGCATTTCGGCTGCGCGTGGCGTCAGGGTGAGGTTCACATCGAAGCTGTAGGGGGACTTCGCGGTTTCCGTTTCGGGTACAGCTGCGGTTTCCGGGCCGGTATCGGGCGCGCAGGCCAGCAGGACGAATCCGAGGGCAAGAATCGCTGGGTGTTTCATGGCGCGGAAACTCGCCCGATCGGCTGGATGGGTCAATTCGCACGGGGTCGAGTTCCCCTCGCCTGAACATGAAATCCCGGTATAAGCGGGCAAATGAGTATCAGGATCGCAATTGCAGGGGCTGCAGGACGCATGGGCCAGGCGCTGGCCCGATGTGCTGCCGACGGGTTCCAGATCGCGGGCGGCAGCGAGCGGCCGGGCGCGGCCGGGCTGGGCGTCGATCAGGGCGGCTGGGTGCTGAGTGACGGCGCGGCGAAGGCTGCGGCGGACGCCGACGTATGGATCGACTTCACGACGCCGGATGCAACGATCGCAGCGCTGGAACAGCTGACGCAAACAAAAATCAAGGCGGCGGTGATCGGCACGACCGGGCTTTCCGCCGAGCAGGAAAAGCTGATCGCCGAGCACGCCAAGCGGATCGCCATCGTGCGTGACCGAAACTTCTCGCTGGGCGTCAACCTGATGATCGGGCTGGTCGAGCAGACGGCCGCGCGACTGGGCGAGGACTGGGATATCGAGATCACCGAAGGCCACCATCGCCGCAAGGTGGATGCGCCCTCGGGAACCGCGCTGATGATCGGCGAGGCGGCAGCGACAGGCCGCGGCAAGCCGCTCTCCGAGATCCGCACGGCCCCGCACGATGGCATGACGGGACCGCGCAAGGCAGGCTCACTCGCCTTCTCTGTTATTCGCGGTGGCGGCATTATCGGCGACCACGAAGCCGCCTTCATCTCGGACGAGGAAGTGTTGTCTATCAGCCATCGCGCGCTTGACCGGGCGATCTTCGCCAAGGGCGCGTTGATCGCGTCGAAGTGGGCCGCCGGCCAGAAGCCCGGGCTCTACAAGATGCGGGACGTGCTGGGGCTGTAGGCTCTGCTCGCGCTCTGTTTCAGAACATTTCCCGGCTTTCACTTTGATTGTGGCGCCAGCGGCGCATAGACGGTCATAGAGCCGTCATGAGGCGGCCGGGTGGAAACGCGGCAACGGGGACTTGGCGCGCACATGGCGCAGGCGCCTCATATTTTCGAAACGGCACGCACGCAGCTGGATCAGCTTGCGCTCGGACAGGTGAGCGCGGCCGAACTGCTGGAAGAGCATATCGAGCGGTCTGGTGTCGTGAACCCGGCGATCAACGCCGTGGTGCGCACCAATCTCGAGGAGGCGCGTAGCCGCGCGCTGGAGCTGGACCGGCTGCTGATGTCGGGGATACCGGCTGGACCGCTGCACGGACTGCCGATCACCATCAAGGACACGTTCGACGTCGAGGGCATGCCGGCGACATCCGGCGCACCGGAATACGCCAACCGCCCTGCCCGGACAGCGGACGCAGCAGCGGTGGCGCGGTTGCGCGCTGCGGGCGCGGTGATCTGGGGCAAGACGAACACGCCCTACCTCGCGGGAGACAGCCAGACCTACAATGCCGTGCACGGGCGAACGTCGAACCCGTGGGACCTGAGCCGAACGCCGGGCGGCAGCTCGGGCGGAGCTGCGGCGGCGCTGGCGACGGGCATCACTTCGCTGGAGCTAGGTTCCGACATTGGCGGTTCGCTGCGTCTGCCGGCGCACTTCTGTGGCGTGGCGGCGCTGAAGCCGACTTTCGGACGAACACCGATCATGGGGCATGTGCCGCCCGCGCCTGGATCGCTGGCCGTGCGCGATCTCAACGTGGCTGGGCCTATGGCGCGGGATGTCGCCGACCTGCGACTGATGTTTCAGGTGCTGACGGATCAGCCTGTGACCGTGCAACCCCGCAAGACCGGGCTGAAGGCGCGGCGCATCGGCGTGTGGGCGGACGACAAGGCCTTCGCCATCTCTGCCGAGTGCAAGGACGGGGTCGAGATCGCGGCGCAAGCGGCGGCGGAAGCTGGCGCGCAGGTTCTGGTGGCCAAGCCCGAGATCGACGGCAACGCACTGATCGATCTCTATCTCCAGCTCCTGCTGCCCATCCTCGCGAGCGACATGCCGGCGCCGCTGGTGAAGGCGCTGGAAGCTGGGCGCCCGATCGCGAAGCTGATGGCGCGGGGCGAGCCGTTCTCGATCGGCAAGTGGGCGCTGTATTCGGCGGCGACGCACCATGACTGGCTGAAAGCGGACGAGACGCGGCGCAGGCTGAAGCGCACCATGTCGGAGTTCTTCTCGCGCTGGCATGCGATCATCACGCCGGTCGCGCCGACGACGGCGTTCGAGCATGTCGAGAGCGGCGATGCTGTCACGCGCCTGATGAAAGTCGATGGCAAGCCTGTGCCGTATCACATGTTCCATGCGTGGATCGCGCTGGCGACCGTGTGTCACCTGCCCTCGGTTGTGATCCCGGTGCCGCGGCGTGCGGGTGAGTTGCCGTGCGGCGTTCAGATAATCGGGCCGGAAGGCGGCGACCTTGATGTGCTGGCGATTGCCGAAGCGCTTGAGGCGCAGATGGGCGGCTTCCAGCGGCCGAAGGAAGCCGTGTTGCTTGCGCCGATGCCAGCGCGCGTGAAGGGCAAGCCTGTGAAGCAGAAGCCGGCGCCCAAACCGAAGCTGGTCAAGGAAAAACCGGCGAAGGTCGTGAAACCGAAGCCGGCGCCGAAGGTGAAGCCGCCCAAGCCGGTGAAGCCTGCGAAAGGGCGGCGGTAAGCACGCCCCCGTCCTTCGAGACGCGCATCTGCGATGCGCTCCTCAGGATGAGGGCTTTCCTGTTGCCGGCCGTTAAGTCCTCATCCTGAGGAGGCGCATAGCGCCGTCTCGAAGGACGAGGACGTGCTCACCAGCTTCCGATGTTCTTGGCGCTTGCCCATGGCTCGGCGGGTGCAAGGGCGTTGCCCTTCTGCAGTAGTTCGATCGAGATGCCGTCCGGCGATCTGACGAAGGCCATGTGGCCGTCGCGGGGTGGACGGTTGATGGTGACGCCGATTTTCTCGAAGCGCTCGCAGGCGGCGTAGATGTCGTCGACGCGATAGGCGAGATGGCCGAAATTGCGGCCACCAGCATAGCCGGCTTCGCCCCAGTTGTGGGTGAGCTCCACCATGGGCAAGCCGACGGGAAGCTTACCCTCGCCATTCCAGCCGGAGCGCGTGACATCTTCCGGCGCGGCGAGGAAGACGAGCGTGTATCTGCCTTCCGGATAATCATTGCGGCGGACTTCGGTAAGACCGAGGCCATCGCAGAAGAATCGCTTTGCAGCGTCGATGTCGCTAACGCGGATCATGGCGTGCAGGAATTCAACGCTCATTACTGGTCTCCCGAATAGCGCTCGCGGCGCGCGTCGCTGATAGCCTGTGCGAGGCGGCCGGCGAACGAGGCACGTTCGCGCGGGGTGAGGAATTCGCCGACGACATAGGCGCGTTGCGAGGCGGCCACACGCAGGGCGTTCGGGCCATCGGCGGCGCGGTCGAATTCCACGCGGGCGAAGTGTGACGCGAGGCTGGCGCGGCGTTCCCTGCCCCAGCCATCGACCTTGCGCACGTCGATCGCATCGGCGGTGACGCGGACATAGGTGCGGGCGCGCTGGGCGCGGAAGGAAAAACGGAAGACCAGCCAGAGGGCGAGGAATTCCAGCCCCATGAAGCCCATGACTGGCCAGGCCCCAAGGGACAGGAACAGCAGGCTCGAGATCAGGCTCATCCCGCCAAGGATCAGCATGACGCGGTTGAACCCGCGCGGGCTGAGCGAGCGCGGGGGTTCGAGCACGGCATCGAGATAGACGGTCGCCATGGGCAGAAGATTAGGCCGCTGCGATGGGTTCGCAAGTGTAGCGCTTGTCATAGTGGCCGTTGCGAAGCGATAGGTTGGCGATGGCCCAGGCGAAGAAGCGCGCGAAACGGATCAAGGGCTTTCCGCCCGAGAAGGCGGCGGAGCTTTATCGGCGGTTGGCGCATGAGCGGCCCGATCCCAAGACCGAGTTGGAATACACTGATCCCTTTACGCTGGTGGTGGCCGTGGCGCTTTCGGCGCAGGCGACGGACGTGTCGGTGAACAAGGCGACCAAGGGCCTGTTCAGGGCGGCCAATACGCCGGCCAAGATGGTGAAACTGGGCGAACAAGGCGTGGCCGAGCACATCCGGACGATCGGGCTGTGGCGCAACAAGGCGAAGAACGTGATCGCGCTGTCGCAGATGATCATCGACCGGTTCGGCGGGGAGACGCCGCGAACGCGGGAGGATCTGGAGGCGCTGCCCGGCGTTGGCCACAAGACAGCGAGCGTTGTGCTGAACGAGGTTTATGGCGAAGCGACGATTGCGGTGGATACGCATGTGTTCCGCGTGTCGAACCGGACCGGGCTGGCGCCGGAGACGACGCCGGACAAGGTCGAGAAGCTGCTGCTGGAAGTGACGCCCGACAAGTACAAGCGCGGGGCGCATCACTGGCTCATCCTGCATGGGCGCTACACCTGCCTCGCGCGCAAGCCGGGGTGCCCGGAATGCGTGATCCGGGAGCTGTGCGAGTATCAGGCGAAGACGGGGGAGTAAGCCCTAGCTGCGCCCCGCGTAAGGATAGCAGCGCTTGCGTGGGAGGCTGAGTTTGTAGTGCCGACCTAGCGCCTCGATGGCGTCGCCGTGGTCGGTGTAGGGATCGGCGTTTTCGGGGCCTACGATGATCAGCGGAAAGTCCGCGTTCTCTGTGCCGCCGGGCGGGAGCATGGCGGTGGCTAGACCTGCGCCATCGTCTGCGCGCAGGGTGAGGAAAAGCGGGGTGGTGCGGGCCAGGTGGGCCTTCAGCTGGATGTCGCGTTCGAGGCCCTGCCCCGGCACGTAGGATTTGCGCGCACGATCCTGCTCGCGCCGGAAATGTTTCTCGACCGCGTGGCGCATCATCTTCGTCTCGGCCTCGGCCTCCGCGTCGGTTTCGATGCGGAACCAGGTGCGACCCTTCGATGCTTCGCAGACATACTTCATGCGTGACTTCCCGCAGCCAAGAGATGGCCGCTGACAAGGTAGGAGCGCAGGCCACGAGCCGGAAGGGGTTGGGTGCAGTTGTGAAGGCGCTCAGCCGAGACGTTTCGCGAGCGCCTTACCGAGCAATGCGCCAATGTGCGGACCGTCACGGACATAAAGATCCGGCTCGATGATTTCGAGTTCCATCAGCATGAGCGAGCCATCAAGGCCGCGCACCATGTCGACACGGGCATAGAGCGGGGCTTCGTCGATGGCTTCGAGAACGGCGCTAGCCTGCCGAAGATCTTCCGGCGAAGGCTCTACGGTTTGCGAGCGACCGCCATAGGAGGCCTGGATGCGATAGTCGCCCTCGGCTGCGCGCTTCACCAGCGCGTGGCTGAATTCGTCATCGACGAACAGGAATGAGTATTCGCCCTCGGTCGCGATCGACGGAATGAAGGGCTGGATCATGCCGGGGCGATCGAGGACGCGGCCTGCATCCGGGATATTGTCCTTGTTGAAGCGGACCTGGCTGCGCGCGCCGGCGCCGACCTGGCGCTTGAGAATGACGTCGTCTGTTCCGAACGCCGCCATGGCGTCACGGATATCGGGCGCTGTGGGCGCTTCGGGCCAGAGCGTCGGGATCACGGGCACGCCGCGCTTTTCGAGTTCGCGCAGGTAGGTCTTGCGGATGTTCCAGCGCACCATCTCCGGCGGGTTGAACACCGGCACGCCGAGCGCCGTGATCTCATCCAGCTTGCGCAGGAACCTCTCGTGATCGTCCTGATAGTCCCAGGCGCAATTGACCAGCACGGCGCCGAACGCGCTCCAGTCGATGGCCGGGTCGGTCCAGCGGTAGGCGTCGACCTTCAGCCCGTGTGGCGAAAAGCCCCGCTGCAGGATGTCGAGCTGGAAGTCGAAGCGATCCGCATCCGAACGACGATCCGGCGCGGTGGACGCCAGATTCTCGGCGATGAGGAGTGCGATTGCAGCCATCGGGTCGGCTTTCCTTCGTCATTGCGTGGCGAGCTGGGCGTGGCGAGCTGGCCACCACTTAAGGGTGATCATGGCGTTACTGGACGCTTCCATCCAGCTCAACTATCCGACTGTTGCATAGTCTATGAACAACGCGCCTGAGCGAGAGACAGTTCTGGAATGAAATTCTTGACCGGCTTTATCCTTGCCACCCTCGCGCTGGGAGGATGTGTGACGGCCGATCCGCCATCGGCGCAGGATCAAGCGAATGCGTGGCGCCCCATCATCAAGGGCGCGCATTTCCATCACGTCCATCTCAACGTGACGGACCGTAAGGCTGCGATCGCTTACTATGTAAAGCACTTCGATGCGAAGGCGGATGTGTTCGCCGGAACGGAAGATGCGGTGTGGACGCAGCGGTCATGGCTGCTGTTCAATGAGGTAGCAGAGAAGCCGCCTTCTTCCGAAGGCACTGCTATCAATCACATTGGCTGGGGCGCGCTGGATGCTCACGCGGAATTCGAGCGCCAGAAGACGCTGGGCGCGGACTTCAACACGACTATCCGCAACATTGGCGGAGCGCTGGGCGCGCGCGATCCGGCAGAGTTCGCGTTCATGTATCTCAACGGCCCGAACGGAGAGCTGATCGAGCTCAACACCGATCCGGACGACAATTTCAGCCACATCCACTTCTTCGGTCGCCAGCCGCACACGACGAGCATGTGGTACGCCAACATGTTCGGCCTGACGGAATCGCCGCCGGTCTTGCCCTATTACATAGCCCCGGTTGGCACGGAGCAGATGTCGCGCAGGTTCCTCGACAACGTGAATACGATCTTCGCCCTGTCTCCGGCAGGAAGCGAGATGAAGTCAACGCGCGGGACCGTGTTCGATCACATCGCGATTTCGGTGCCGAACCTGGACATCGCGCTTGCGGCGTTGAAGCCTTACAACATCACCATGCTGGCTGAGCCGGCGGCAGGTGGACCCGGCTGGCGCCATGCCTTTATCGAAGGGCCGGACCGGATCGCCATTGAACTGATCGAAGACAATACGCCGAGGCCGAAAATCACGGATTGAGCGTCGCCCGAACGGAGCCCAGCAAGACGATCCCTTGCATCCGGGCAAGACGCGGTCTTTAAGACCAACGCGGCGGAACTTCCATTGTGGAAGGGCCGGATCGTTGCGGAATTCGTTTGATGCCAGTGAAATATGACGTCGTCGCGCTCGGCAACGCCATCATGGACGTGATCGCGCAGGTCGATGACGACTTCCTGGTGAAGCACGAGATTCCGAAGGCGCGGACGAACCTGATCTCTCCGGAACGCTGCGACTACCTCTACAACGCCCTGCCCGCGAGCCGCCTGGAGACCTCGGGCGGTTCGGCCGGCAACACGGTTGCGGGCCTGATGAGCCTGGGCGGCAAGGCGGCGTTCATGGGCAAGGTGGCCGATGATCAAATCGGCTCCGCCTATGTCGCGGACATGCAGGCGATCGGCGCCGACTTCTTCGGATCGCCGTTGAAGGGCGGGCTGACGACGGCACGGTCCATGATCGCCGTCACGCCGGATGGCGAGCGGTCGATGAACACCTTCCTCGGCGCCTCGACCGAGTTTGCCGCGAACGATGTGGATTCGCGCGCGGTGGCGGCCAGCGAGTGGCTGTATCTGGAGGGCTATCTGTTCGACAAGCCGGCGGCGAAGACAGCGTTCACGCATGCGTCGGAAGTGGCGAAGGCGGCGGGCCGCAAGGTGGCGATCACCATGTCGGACGTGTTCTGCGTGGACCGTCACCGCGAGAGTTTCGTGCATCTGATCCGCACGCACTGCGATCTGGTGTTCGCCAACGAGGCGGAGCTGCTGGCGATCTACCAGACCGACAATTTCGACGAGGCCGTGAACCAGATTCGCAATGACAGCCAGATCGCGGCGATTACGCGTTCGTCCAAGGGATCGGTGATCGTGTCGGGGGCGGATACGTGGACCGCGCCGGTGACGGCGGCGGCTGTGGTCGATGCGACGGGTGCGGGCGATCAATATGCGGCTGGCGTGCTGTATGCGATCACCCACGGACTGTCGCTGCAGGAGGCGGCGCGTCTGGGTAATCTGTGTGCCGGCGAAGTGATCTCGCACATCGGACCGCGGCCGGCTGTGAACCTGCGCGAGCTGGCTGCGGGGCTGAAGGTCTGATCTTCAGACCATACGCACTAGCCGAGTCCCCTGGGCGTGATGACGTGTTCTGCGCCCTTCTTGGTCAGCTCGGTTACGCAGAGCCAGCAGAAACCGACAACGCCGGTTGCGCCGGCGGCGGTGGCCGCCAATCCGGTGATCCAGCTTAGCGCGTAGAGCGCGCCGATCATCAGGGCCCAGAGTATCAGGCCGATGAGGCTGGCGAGGGCGATGATGCCGAGCGGGGCCAGGATCAGCGTCAGCCAGAATTCGCCGATGAAGATCGTCTCGCCCTTGGTGCGCCAGAAATTGAACGCCGCAAAGGCGAGTGCGCCCATGACGAGCTGAACCAAAGCTGCGAAGCCGCTGCTGGTCCAGAGTTTCAGTGTTGTGAATATAAAGGCGTAGGCGGGCGACGAAAGGCCGTGGCCGTCGGCGGCGTCGATGGCCGACCAGGCGCCTTGCGATGCGTCGCCGGAGAATGCGCCCTGCAGCTCCGTCCAGAATGTCGTCGCTACGTTGACGGGCGAGGTTCTGTAGACCGCGTCGACCCATTGATCCTGTGCGAGCTTGGCCTGCGCCAGCCATTCAGCATCGGTGAAGTGCTCAGCCGCTGCGCCGACGATCAACGTGATCACCAGACCGACGAGCAGGCCGATGATCTTCTTGCCCAGCCGCTGCACGGAACCGGACGCCTTGTTCGATTCTTCCGACATGACCCCGCCTTCCCCGCCTCGCTTCTAGCATGCGGGGAAAACGGAGCAATTGGCTCAGTTCCGCTTGAGAGCCTCTTCGACGAAATCCAGCCGGTCCTGGCCGAAATGCATTTCGTCGCCGACAAAGAATGTCGGCGCGCCGAAGACACCGCGTTCGACGGCTTCGTCCGTGGTGGCTTTGAGCTTTTCCTTGTTGGCGGGGTTTTCGGCGGCAGCGAAGAATTCTTCGGGTGAGAAGCCGGCGGCTGACAGGACTTCAGCGAGGACGGCCTTGTCGGCGATGTTTTTGGAATCACGCCAGGCGGCGTTGAAGATCGTCGCGAGGTATTTGTCGAAGTCGGGACGATCAATCCATTCCTGCGCGGCGCGCTGGACCATGAGCGTCATCATCGGGAAGTGCGGGTTCAGATTGTAGGCGACGCCGGCGCGCCTGGCCCAGCGTTGCAGGTCGGCGGCCATCCAGCGCGCTTTCGCGGCGACCGTGCCGGGCGGGCGGTTGCCGGTGGTCTGCATGACGCCGCCGAGGAACATCGGGCGATAGACCAGCTTTGCGCCGGTGCGCTCGATAATGGCGGGCAATCTTGCCCAGGCGAGATAGGCCGTGGGGCTGGTGAAGTCGTAGAAAAATTCAACTGTCTTCGGCATCCGTCCATGCCTCCTTCTTGATTGCTGGTGGTGGCGCTACGCCATCTTTTCCATCCAGGGGCGCAGGTCGAGTTCGTGCGTCCAGGCATCGCGCGGCTGGGCATGAAGCATCCAGTAGGCGTCGGCGATGT
This sequence comes from Hyphomonadaceae bacterium, assembly GCA_036733305.1. Classification (GTDB taxonomy): domain Bacteria; phylum Pseudomonadota; class Alphaproteobacteria; order Caulobacterales; family Hyphomonadaceae; genus UBA7672. Next base: position 1,319 of record DAINAT010000056.1, on the reverse strand, counting down.
GATCCGGGTTGAGGATGCCGCCCTGTTCTTTCAGCGCGTAGCGAGCGGGGAAGTTCTTCGCGATCCATTCGGTGTCGATCGCGCCATCGATGATCGTATGGGCGACGTGGATGCCTTCGGGCCCGAGTTCGCGCGCCATGGATTGCGCCAGTGCGCGGAGGGCGAATTTGGCGCCGGAGAAGGCGGAGAAGCCTTCGCGGCCGCGGATCGATGCGGTGGCGCCAGTGAAGATGATGGTGCCCTTGCCGCGCGGGACCATGACCTTTGCGGCTTCGCGGCCGGCGAGGAAGCCGGCGAAGGCGGCCATCTCCCATACCTTGCGATAGACGCGAGCGGTGGTGTCGCGGATCGGGAAGTGCACGTTTGCGCCGATGTTGAAGATGACAGCCTCAAGCGGCGCGATTTCGGTTTCGATCTTTTCGAAGAGGGCCGTGACGTCTTCCTCGACGCGGGCGTCGGAGCCGAAGCCGTGGGCTTCGCCGCCATCTGCGCGGATCTGCTGGAGCAGCGGGTCGAGGCTGGCGACTTCGCGGCGGGTGCAGACGGCCACATAGCCTTCGCGGGCGAAGCGGCGGGCGATTGCGCCGCCGGTAGCGTCGCCGGCGCCGACGACGAGGACTGCGCGCTTAGCTTTTCCGGCGTCTGGCATGCTCAACTCTCCGTTCAGAAAAGGAACCTACCTTCTTTGCAGGACGAGGCAATCCGCGTAGAGTATCAAAATGGAACGGACACAGCTGCCATCTGGCAAGGGTCAGGCGAACAAGTGGGACGATCTGGCGACTGACTGGTGCCCGGTGGCGCGCGCCATGTCGGTGATCGGGGACCGCTGGACGCTGCTGATTGTGCGCGACTGTTTCCTCGGAAAGTCCAAGTTTGATGAGTTCCAGAAGAGTTTGGGCGTCACCCGGCATGTGCTGTCGAACCGGTTGAAGAGACTGGTGGATGCTGGAGTTCTGGAAAGGAACGCATATTCGGAACGACCCGTGCGGTATGACTACAAGCTGAGCGACAAGGGTCGGGATTTTGCGCCAGCACTGATCGGGCTGAAGGATTGGGGGAAGAAGCACATGCCGATTCGGAAGCCGGCGGCGGTGTAGGTTCTAAAGAAGAACGTTGGGGCGGGCAGTGCGTCGCCCCCTCCGTCTCGCACGCAAGAGCGTGCGATCCACCTCCCCCAGTGCTGCGCACTGATGGAGGCAATTCCCCTCTCGATTTCAAACAGCAGATCTCGTTCGCACGGACCAATGTCCTGCGGGATGCGTGTTGTCGTCTCTCCCTCAATGGGAGTCGGGGCGCGTGTAGCTGCGCCGTGGGTAGTG
>DAINAT010000055.1:0-21631 GCA_036733305.1 Hyphomonadaceae bacterium | reverse complement strand
CAGGCAATGGACGACCCACGGCGTGTCTGCATGCGCCCCGCTCCCTCTTGAGGGGTAGAGACGACAAGCATCCCGGACAGCGCGCGCTGGTCCGAACGATATCCGCTGTTTGAAAACCAAACCTCGTCATTCCCGCCGCAGCGAAGCGGAGAGCGGGAACCCAGGGGTTGCACACGCCAACGCATGCCGCCCCTGGGTTCCTGCTTTCGCAGGAATGACGATGCAGAGGGGAGTTGCCTCCACCAGTCGAAGACTGGGGGGGGTGGATCGCACGCTCTAGTGTGCGAGACGGAGGGGGCCGCGCAACAGCGCTAAGCGCGTAGCGCCTAACTCCCGCTCGTCGCGCTACCGCTCTGCGTCTTCGTCGCGACGTGCGCGTCCTTCAGCAGATTATCCACCATGATCCCCAGCGAAGCCCGCACGCGCTTGTTGCGCTCGGTGATCAGGATCGAGCGAATCTCGTTGAAGGCCGTATCGAGATTGTCGTTGACGATCGCGTAGTCGTACTCGCCCCAGCGCAGGATGTCCTGACCCGCGCCATCAAGGCGCGACTGCACCGACTTCGGATCGGCGCCCGGCCGTCCCTCAAGCCGCTGCTTCAGCTGCGCCAGCGACGGCGGCAGGATGAAGATCGACACCACATCGCCCGGCCGGATCGTCTTCAGCGCACGCGCGCCCTGCCAGTCGACGTCGAACACCACGTCCATGCCCTGCACCAGACGCGCTTCGACTTCGCTGCGCGGCGTGCCGTAGAAATTCTTGAACACGCGCGCCCATTCAAGGAACTCGTCGCGCTCGATCATGTCCTGAAACTGCTCGACCGAGCGGAAGTGATAGTCCGAGCCATCGCGCTCGTTCGGGCGCGGCTCGCGCGTCGTCGCCGAGATCGACAGTTCGACGCCGGGCACTTCGCTGATGATCCGGCTGCACAGCGTCGTTTTCCCGGCCCCCGACGGGCTGGAGATCACGAGCATGATGCCCCGGCGCGGCCGCACCCGCTGCTGCGGCGTGCTGTCGGGACGATCACTCAACATTCTGAACCTGCTCCCGGAACTGGTCGATCAGCGACTTCAACGCCAGCCCCGCATTGGTCAGCTCGAGGCTGGCCGACTTGGAGCAAAGCGTGTTGGCCTCCCGGTTAAGCTCCTGACAGAGAAAGTCCAGCTTTCGGCCCGCCGCTTCGCCTGCGGCAAGCATTGCACGGGCGGAATTTATGTGGGCCGTCAGCCGGTCCAGCTCCTCGCGCACATCGGCGCGGGTCGCCATGACCAGCACTTCCTGCGCGATCCGGTCGGCATCGATCGAGGCGTCCTTGGCAATGTCATTGAGCCGCGCCCTGAAGCGCTCCCGTACCAGCTCGGGCTGTTTGGCCGCAAACTCGGTCGATTGCGCCACCAGTTGCTCGATCTGCGCCAGCATGGCGTGGAACAGCTGCAACAGCCCCTCGCCTTCACGCTGGCGAGCCGCCGCAAGCATATCCAGCGCGTGGTCCAGCCCCGCCAGCAATTCCTTGGCGGTCGCCTCATCGACAGCAGTGCTTGTGCGCGAGGCGCCCTTGGTCACGCCGGTCGCGTTGAGCAGCCCGTCAAAGCTCGCTGGCGCCACGCCCGCCCCATTGCGCGACCAGAGCCGCGACAGACGCGCAAGCCGCGCCAGTTCGCGCGTATCGATCGCCGTCGCCGCCGCATCTTTCGTCCAGTCGATGCGCAGCTGGAGTTGAAAACTCCCGCGCGCGAACCGATCTTTGACGCGTCGGCGCGCTTCGAAATCCACCGCCTCGCAGCCCGGCGGGAAGTTCGTGCGCAGGTCCACCGACTTGCCGTTGACCGACCGCGCCTCCCACACCCAGGCGCCCCAGGCCGCCTGCCCCTGCGCCCGGCCAAAGCCGGTCATGCCTCTGATCATACGACGCCCCGTTCAGTCATGGCTTGGGCGTGGTCCCGGCTGCCGCCGGTTCCTTCGCACCGCGCTGTTTCTCGATCTCGCGCCACTTCGAGACATTGGCATTGTGCTCGCCCAGCGTCTCGGCAAAGGCATGGCCGCCCGAACCATCGGCGACGAAATAGATGTAGCTTGTCTGCGCCGGGTTCAGCACCGCCTTGATGGACTCGCGCCCCGGATTGCAGATCGGCGTCTTCGGCAGGCCGTCGATCTGATAGGTGTTCCACTCGGTCTTCTGCGCGATCTCGCTGACGCGCAGACCATGGCCAAGCGGCACGCCGCGCGTGATGCCATAAACGATCGTCGGATCACTCTGCAGCCGCATCGGCTTGTTGAGGCGGTTCACGAACAACGACGCCACTTGCGGGCGCTCGTGCGGAACACCAGTTTCGTTCTCGACGATGGAAGCAAGGTTCACCGCCTCCTCCGGCGTCTTGATCGGCAGGCCCGGCTGGCGGTTCGGCCACAGCTCGGCCAGGAGATCCTGCTGCGACTTGATCATGCGATTGACCACGCTCTCGATCGTATCGCCGCGCGTCACGGCATAATCGCCCGGCAGCAGCACCCCCTCAGCTGGCACCGCCGGCACAGGCCCAGCCAGCTTGTAAGTCGGCGCCGCCCCACCCGTCGCCTTCCACTCCCGCTCCACCAGCAGGTTGAGGATCATCTGGCTCGTCAAACCTTCGGGAATGATCACGGCATATTGCAGCGATGCGCCTGCGGCGAGTTCTTCAACGATGGCCTGCATCGAGGCGCCGCTCTTGATCTCGTACTCGCCAGCTTTCATCACCGTCTTGTCGCCGAGCACTTCACGCATGCGCAGCGCCAGTCGGAACTGGTTGTCGTCAGCAATGGCGCCCGCTTCTTTCAGCTTGGCGGCGATGGCCGGCGTGCTCGAACCCCGCTCAATCGTCACGACGCGCGGCTTGCCGTCAGCCGTGACCGGACCATCCGCCGTAAAACTGCTGTTGAGCCAGAACCACCCGGCGCCAGCAGCAACCGCCGCGACGATCACCAGCGAAAACAGAAGGCCGATCAACTTGCCCAAGCTAAACTCCCTCGCGTTTCCGAGATTCTAGCCTGCAAGTATGGATCAGTCTGCCGCCTTGATCACAAGTGCGGCGTTGGTGCCGCCGAAGCCGAACGAGTTGGAAAGCGCGGCCCGGATCTTCTTCTTCACCGCCTTGTGAGGCGTGAGGTTGATCGGCGACTCGAAGCTCGGATTATCGAGGTTCAGCGTAGGCGGGATTACACCGTCACGGATCGCCAGCGCACAGAAGATCGCCTCCACCGAACCGGCCGCGCCAAGCAGGTGGCCGATGGCCGACTTGGTGGACGACAGGTGCGTCGAGGACGCGGCATTGCCCAGCACGCGCGCAACCGCACGCACTTCAATCTCGTCGCCTGCCGGCGTCGAAGTGCCGTGCGCGTTGACGTAATCGATCTCGGACGCATCGAGGCCAGAGCGCTGCAGCGCCGTGCGCATCGCACGCTCGCCGCCATCGCCCGTCTCGTCTGGCGAGGTGATGTGGAATGCGTCGCCCGTCAGGCCATAGCCCAGGACTTCGGCATAGATCTTCGCGCCGCGCTTCTTGGCGTGCTCATACTCTTCGAGCACGACGATGCCGGCGCCTTCGCCCATCACGAAGCCATCGCGATCCTTGTCGTACGGGCGCGACGCCTTCTCGGGCGTGTCATTGTAGGAGGTCGACATCGCACGGCACGCGATGAAGCCGGCATAACCGATGCGGCACACCGAGGCTTCAGAGCCGCCCGCGACCATCACATCAGCGTCGCCATACTGGATCAGGCGCATCGAGTCGCCGATCGCATGCGCGCCGGTTGCGCAGGCCGTCACCACAGCGTGGTTCGGACCCTTGAAGCCGTACTTGATCGAGAGCTGGCCAGAGGCGAGATTGATCAGGGCCGACGGAATGAAGAACGGCGAGACCTTGCGAGGCCCCTTCTCGTGCAGCTCGATCGCCGTGTTGGCGATGGCTTGCAGACCGCCGATACCCGAACCGATCATGACGCCGGTACGGATCTTGTCGTCGTAGGATTCAGGCTTCCAGCCGCTATCCGCAATAGCTTCGTCAGCAGCAGCAATTGCGTAGAGAATGAACTCGTCGACGCGGCGCTGTTCCTTCGCCGACATCGTCTTGTCGGGATCGAACGAGGCGGGATCATCTTTCGAGCCGCCGCCGCGTCCAGAAACCCACGGGACCTGACCGCCGATTTTGCAGGCCAGGTCTCCCGTTTCGAACAGGTCGACTTTCTTCAGGCCGGATTGACCGGCAATGAGACGTTCCCATGTCGCCTCTCGGCCATAGGCCAGAGGAGTCACGAGTCCCATGCCGGTAATGACAACGCGCCGCATATGAATGCTCCCGGCCGTGTCGAACGCCGGTTAGACGCGTTCTTTGATGAAGCGGACGGCGTCGCCGACCGTTCCGATCTGCTCCTGGACATCGTCCGGGATCTCGATGCCGAATTCTTCTTCAAACGCCATGACCAGCTCGACCAGGTCGAGCGAGTCGGCGCCGAGGTCGTCGATGAACGAGGCTTTCTCGTTGACCTTCTCGGCGTCCACTTCCAGGCGCTCGACCACGATTTTCTTAACGCGCTCGATCACGTCGGACATCTTATTCCCTTCCAGTATCAAGGCCCTGAGGCCCGGAGAAACCTGCGTTGCGGCGCGGTAACACGCCTGAATTTAGTTGACCATAGCCTGCCCGGATGGGCGGGCCTAGATCATCGCCATCCCGCCATTAACGTGCAGGGTTTGGCCCGTTACGTAAGCGGATTCATCCGACGCGAGATAGAGGGCAGCAGCGCCAATGTCAGCCCCTGTGCCCAATCTTCCCGCCGGAATTCCCTTCAGAAGCGCTTCTTTTTGGTCGTCCTTGAGAACATCCGTCATCGGCGTGGCGATGAAACCGGGCGCGATGCAGTTAACAGTGATGTTCCGGCTGGCGACTTCCTGGGCCAGCGACTTCGAGAATCCGATCATGCCGGCCTTGGACGCGGCGTAGTTGGTCTGGCCGCCATTTCCGGTCACGCCGACGACCGAGGTGATTCCGATGATGCGGCCGTGACGGCGCTTCATCATCCCGCGCATGGCCGATTTGGCGAGGCGGAAATAGGCGCCGAGATTGACGTTAAGGACGGTATCCCAGTCCTCGTCCTTCATCCGCATAAGGAGGCCGTCCCTGGTGAGGCCGGCGTTGGAAACGAGGATGTCGAGGCCGCCAAGGGCCTCTTCGGCCTGGCCGACCAATGCGGATGTAGCGACCGGGTCAGCCAGATTGCACGGCAGGATCACCGGCGAGCCGCCGATTTCGGCAGCCGTCTTCTCCAGCGCTTCAACGCGCGTTCCCGACAGGGCGACCTTCGCGCCGGCGTCGCTGAGAGCCTTGGCGATCGAAAAGCCGATGCCGCCCGAAGCGCCGGTGACGAGGGCATGACGGCCAGTGAGGTTGAACATCGTGATTTCCTAGCTGAGCGCCAATTACGACAAGGACTGGGCGAAGGCTTCGAGATCGGCGGGCGTGTTCAGCGCGACGGTTTCCGCATCAGGCGCGTTGCGCTTCACCATGCCGGAGAGCTGCTTGCCTGCACCGGTTTCGACGAACTTGGTGACGCCGCCTTCAGTCGCCATCCATTGCACGCATTCGCGCCAGCGCACACGGCCGGTGACCTGCTCGACCAGCAGGCGGCGGATGTCGACAGGCTCGGAGATCGGGCGCGCCGTGACGTTGGCAACCACCGGAATGACGGGCTTGTGCAGCGTTGCGGCGGCAAGCGCCTTCTCCATCTCGACAGCGGCGGGGGCCATCAGCGGCGAGTGGAAGGGCGCGGAAACCGGCAGCGAGATCGCCTTGACGCCCTTGGTCTTGGCGACAGCGATCGCGGCTTCAACGCCAGCTTTCGTGCCGGAAATAACGACGTTGCCGACGTTATTGTCGTTGGCGACGCCAACCGTGCCCGAGCCGGAAGCTTCAAGAGCGATGATTTCGGCCGTCTCCAGATCGACCTTGCCGATCAGTGCGGCCATTGCGCCCTGCCCGACCGGAACAGCGGCCTGCATGGCTTCACCGCGCTTGCGCAGCAGTTTGGCGGCGTCTGTGATGCTGAGCGATCCAGCGGCGGCGAGCGCGGAGTATTCGCCGAGCGAGTGGCCGGCGACGTAAGCGGCCTGCGATACCTTGATGCCGAAGCCGGCTTCCAGCGCGCGGACGGCGGCGAGGCTGACGGCCATCAGCGCCGGCTGCGCGTTGGCGGTCAGCGTCAGGGTTTCGATCGGGCCACCCCAGATCAGGTCCGAGAGCTTCTCGCCGAGGGCTGCATCGACTTCATCGAAAACCGCTTTGGCGGCGGGGAAGGCGTCCGCGAGCTCCTTGCCCATGCCGACGGCCTGAGAGCCCTGGCCGGGGAAGATGAAAGCAAACGCCATGGAAGCCTCGAAGAATCAAACGTGCAGGTTTCCTATGAACTAGGCCCCTCAGGCGCAAGGTGGAGAGGCTGTCGCTTGAGGCCCGCACCTGAACCACAGGGGTATTTCGTGGCCAGGCGGACCTGGCCGTTCCGCCTACATTTGACGATAAAACAGCGCTGGCGGGTGCTTTGGCGTGGTAAATCAGGCCGGGCATCGCCGAGAGACCGGAAATCTGCTGTCTTTCCTCGGTCAGAAGGCCATCCGCGCTTGATTCACAGGCTTTTTCCTGTATCACGCCCCCTTCCAAAGAGAGGCGGTCCCCGGGCAATCGCGCCCATACGGGAACCATCGTGGACAGTCCGCCCTTCGGACTGGCTGCGCCGCCCCTCGCAGAAGGGACCAAAAATGGCACTTTACGAACACGTGGTCGTCACGCGACCCGATATTTCCCCGCAACAGGTCGACGCTCTGGTGGAAGACATCACCAAGATCGTCACGGAAGGCCAGGGCAAGGTCGAAAAGACCGAGTACTGGGGTCTCCGCAACCTGTCCTACCCGATCAAGAAATCCCGCAAGGCGCACTACTCGCTCCTGAACATCGACGCCCCCGGCGCGGTGATCCACGAGATCGAGCGTCGCCTCCGCATCAACGAAGACGTGCTGCGTTTCCTCACCGTGAAGGTCGAAGAACTGCAGTCGGAGCCTTCGCCTGTCATCGCCCGCAAGGATCGTGACGAGCGCAAGCGCGACCGTGACGACTTCGGCGGCGGCTTTGGTGGTGGTGGCTTCGGCGACCGTCCGCCCCGTGGCGATCGTCCGCCCCGTGACTTCGGCGACCGTCCGCCCCGTCCGCCCCGCGGCGACCGTTGATCGATAGGAGCAGAACACAATGGCTCAACAGAAAATCAATATCGCCAACCTGCCGTCGCGCCGCCCGTTCGGCCGCCGGCGCAAGGTTTGCCCGTTCTCTGGCGCTGACGCCCCAGCGATCGACTACAAGGACGTGAAACTTCTCCAGCGCTACATCTCGGAGAAGGGCAAGATCGTTCCCGCCCGCATCACTGCGGTCTCCGCCAAGAAGCAACGCGTCCTGTCGCAAGCGATCAAACGCGCGCGTCACCTGTCGCTGCTTCCGTACCTCGTGAAGTAAGGGAGGAAAAATCCTATGGAAATCATCCTCCTCGAACGCGTGGAAAACCTCGGCGCCATCGGCGACGTGGTGAAGGTCAAGAACGGCTTCGCCCGTAACTACCTCTTCCCGCAACACAAGGCCCTGCTGGCCACCGACGCGAACAAGGCTCGTTTCGAGCGTGAGCGCGCCGCGATTGAAGCCCGTAACGAAAAGGCTCGCGAAGCCGCTCGTAACGAAGGTCAGTCGCTCGATGGCACGACCTATGTGCTGATCCGTCAGGCCGGCGAAACCGGCCAGCTGTACGGTTCGGTCGCTGCTCGTGACATCGCGGAAGCCATCAACTCTGCCGGTCACAAGATCGAGCGCAAGCACGTGGCAATCCAGCAACCGATCAAGTCGATCGGCATGCACGACGTCACGATCCGCCTGCACCCGGAAGTCGCCCTCAAGGTCACGCTCAACGTCGCCCGCTCGCCGGACGAAGCTGAACGTCAAGCCAAGGGCGAGAACGTCATCGCTGCCGGTCAAGCTGCTGATAAAGCTGCTGACGAGGAAGCCGCAAAAGAGATCGCCGCGGCTGCCGCCGCTGCCGGTTTCGACCGCGGCCCCATGGACAGCTGATCTTCGGATCTCGACTGATCAAACGAAGAAAGGCCCGCTCTACCGAGCGGGCCTTTTGCTTTTGGGCTTTATCTTTTGAGGCGCTGGGTCTTGAGGCGCTGGGCTAGGACTTGAGCTGGGCCTGCCGGGCTTCCTGCCCGACGATCTTCTTGTCCAGATCCGCGATCTGCAATTCGATCTCGGCGGCTTTGTCCTTGTCGCCGGTGCCAAGTGCGAGCGCATGTTCCTGCACGAGGCGCGAACGATCCCGGCGGAGCCTGCGGAGAGGTGATTGTTTCATGGGTCTTGGCCCTCCTTGGGGACCTGATCAGCGGTCTATAGCGGCCGTGCAGGCCCTGCGCCATGTGGACAAGCGCGGCAAAGCGCGAATCGCGGCACTTTCCCTCCATGGCACGCGCGCGTCCGACATTTCTGGAATTCTTCGCCGGCGGCGGTATGGCGCGGCAGGGTCTCGACGGCCTGTTCGATTGCGCCTTCGCCAACGACTTCGACCCGATGAAATGCGCCGCCTACCGCACCAACTATCCTGACGACGAGATCGTTCAGGGCGACGTCTGGGACCTCGACGCCGCGAAGGTCCCCCCCGCCCCCCTCGCCTGGGCCAGCTTCCCCTGCCAGGACCTCTCCCTCGCCGGCAGCCGCCGCGGTCTCAACGCCCCCCGCTCCGGCGCCTTCTGGGGCTTCTGGAACGTCATCGAAAAACAGCGCGACAAGGCGCCGAAAACGATCGTCATCGAGAATGTCGCCGGCCTGCTTTCCTCGCACGATGGCCGGGACTTCACGACGCTGGTCACGCAGCTTGCGGATGCAGGCTATCGCGTTGGCGCGATGCTGATCGACGCCGCGCTGTTCTCGCCGCAATCGCGCCAGCGCCTCTTCATCGTGGCGCACAAGGGCAAGCTGCCCGCGAACCTGACGACGGATCATCCGAACGCCGTCTTCCACCCGGCGACACTATGCAACGCCGTCGACACGCTGCCCGACCAGACACGGATGGCCTGGGTCTGGTGGCATCTGCCCTTCCCGCCCCACCGCAACGCCGACCTCGCTTCCCTCCTCGACCGCACCCCCCCCGAACACGTCTGGCGCTCCGACGCCGACACACGAAAGCTGATGGCGCAGATGGCGCCGTTGCACCGCCAGCGCGTCGAGGCGGCGCTGGCCGACCGTAAATGGAATGCAGGCGCCGTGTTCCGCCGCATCCGTCTTGAAAAAGGCGGGCGCGTTCAACGCGCCGAGATCCGCTATGACGGCATGGCCGGCTGCTTGCGCACGCCTGCAGGCGGTTCATCGAAGCAACTTCTGCTTGTCACGGAAAATGGGCGCGCGCGTCTGCGGCCGATGATGGCGCGCGAAGCTGCGCGCCTGATGGGTCTGGATGACGCCTACCGCCTGCCGACCGGCGAAACGAAAGCGCTGAAGGTGATCGGCGACGGCGTCTCTGTGCCCGTCGTCCGCTGGCTGGGCCAGCATCTGCTTTCGCCGCTGGCTGGAAGCGCAGCGGCGAAAGCAGCAGCCTGACGTTCTACTTCTTGGCGCGAGCGGTCTTCGCCGGAGCGGCCTTTTTCGCGGCCTTCATCGGCGCCTTCTTGGCGACCACTGCCTTCTTGGCCGGAGCAGCTTTCTTCGCGGCCTTCTTCGCTACCGTTTTCGTAGCAGCTTTGGCGTCAGCCATACGCTCGGCGGCGCTGGTGCGCTTGATGTCCTGGGCGTGAGCGCGCTTGTAGGTCTGAATGTCCTTGAACTGACCATCCTTATCGCGGACGGCGTAGAGCTTCGTGCCCTTCGAGCTGCGGTGCGTTGTACGTGCCATTGATTTCACTCCTACGTATGCTTCGAATCCAAAGTATGCACTCTTACGTCGCAGGCATTTCGACACAACCTGCATTCCACCGGCAAATGATCAGTCCTACATTGGTCGTATCGCGATAGCGGGCACTGCCATGAACGAGCGTCAGCGCGAGATCGACCAACGCATCCGCAGGGCGCGACGGAAAGAGATGCTGCGGCTTCTCTGGGAGTTGCGACTCGCCGTGATCGGCGGCGTGGCGTTACTGGGTACGTTGGCTTTCGGAGCCGTGTATGCGGTCACGCCAACGAAGTTCGAAGGCGAGCAGATCGGCCACCTGGTCACGGAAGGCAACGTGATTACGACCCGCAAGGGGCAGCAGTATCGTCAGGATACGATCAAGCTCGACAATGGAACGACCATCACGCTTGACCTTCCGGGCGCCGAACATGCGCGCGTGGGTGCGCCGATGAAGATCGAGATCTACGAGAAGGATTTCGGACCGCTGCACCATGTGAGCTACAAGTTTACAGGATACGTGGACACGGCCTCGCAGCCGAATGGCTGACGTCTTCGATCCAGAGAAGCGCTCAGCCGTCATGCGGGCAGTGAAGTCGCGGGATACGGGGCCCGAGATGAAAGTACGGCGCGCCGCGCACGGGCTGGGCCTGCGCTTCCGGCTAAACCGCGCCGACCTGCCTGGAAAACCCGACCTTGTTTTTCCCGCGAAACGAACAGCCATGTTTGTTCATGGCTGCTTCTGGCATGGTCATGACTGCCCGCGCGGGGCACGCATGCCGCAGAACAATCGCGCCTACTGGCAGGCAAAAATCGGCCGCAACATGGCGCGCGACAAGACTTCCATTGCTGCGCTGAAGAAGCTCGGCTGGACGCCGCGGGTGATCTGGGAATGCCAGACACGTGATGCCGCTGCGCTGTCCCGCCTAATCAAGCGTCAGGTGGGCGCACGCCCCTCAGCTTGACCGCCCTGCCCGCCGCTTCCATGGTCGCAGGGTCGGGATTTGGGACGTCGAGAATGCTCCACGCGTCAACGCAGCAACTGATCCGCAAGCTCTGTGAACTCACGGATGCGGGTGCTATCGACTGGAAGGAAGGCAAAGGCCAGATCTCGCTGCTCGAGACCGAGGGCTATGTCGTGGAAATCCAGCCGGAGCCGCCGTCGGTGCGCTTGCTCCGCAACGATGGGCAGGAGCTGGAAAGCGCGGACGCTGCGGATCTGGCGACGCCTTGGGGCGAGAATGAAGGCACGTTCGCGGACAATGTCGCCAACATGGCGCGGCGGGCCAACCGCTATGCGCGTGGCGCGGAAACAGCGATTGCGAAAATCCTGTCGTCGCTCTCCGCGCCGCCGAAGAAACAAGCCGCACCGGAACCCGAACCTGCCGCTCTGACGTTTGCCGCTGTCCCAAAGCCTGCGCTCATCCTTCAAGCCAGCGAAAGTGCAGCAGCGATCGCAGCATTGAATGCGGACCTTGAATCCCAGCGTCGCAAAGCTGCGGAACCGCCGCCCGCGTCGCATTCGGTAGCCGCTGCTGCGACGCCTGCGATCTCGCCGGAAACCGAGACCGCGATCGATCGTGTGTTGGCTGTTCAACCGCCCGTGGTGATCGAGAAACCGAAGGAAGAGCCGAAGCCACAACCTGAGCCCGTGGCTGTCGCGCTTACCGCACCAGCTCCCGCACAACCCGCTGTTGTCGCTCCACGACCTGCTCCCGTTCTGCCGCCACCTGTTCAGGCCATTACGCCAACGCCTAGTCCGGTTCAGACCACGCCGCCGGCTCCAGCTGCGCCGGTAGCGAAGGCTGGGTTCGGCGCCATCGATAGCTTCGCACGCGCGCAACCGTCCACACCAACGCCAACGCCGCCGACACCACAACCTGCTCCCAAACCGCAGCCTGCGGTACAAGCGGCTTCGGGTCTCCTTATGCGAGGCTTCAGCGTGCAATCCCGGCAAACGGTCGAGCCATCTACGGCGAAGGATTTCTATCGGCCAGCAATGGGCGCGATTCCGGCAGCACCGCCGCCTCAGCAGGCCGCACCCGCAAAACCGGAATTGAAGCCTGAGCCTGTAAAGGCCACAGGCAAGGACGTCTACAAACCGTGGGGTTAGACCAGCGCTAGAATTTGCAGGCCTTGGTCAGGAGGCGGCCGAGCACCTTGTCGCCGGAGCGCACTTCTTCTGCATCGGGGCACGGCGCTTTGGTGGGCGTACCATCGCGCAGGAACCGCATGCGCGACATCCAGGCCGGCTGCGAGCCTTGCTCGATCGGATCGAGGTAGACCACCGCTGACCCTGCATTGTCGGTGGCGCACTCGTAGACCTGTCCGTTCTTGGCGCGGAGGCCAACGGCGATCTGCTCACCGTCCTGACGAGGATAGATGGCAGTCACGAGAGCGGGCTGCCCCAGTTTCGCGAGGCAAGCATCGATCGGCGCAAGCGCTTCCGTGACTTGTGCCGCCTCAGCAGAAACCGATGCGACCGCGCCGCCGAAGGCGCAGCCGTCAAAGTCGCTGCCGTCGAAAGTCACCCTGGCGGTGTAGTCGCCAGTAGCGCCTTGCTCGGTCTGACACGCTTCGTGCTTGATCGAGACCTGAAGCGAGCCCGCCTGGAAAATATCTGCGCCATCTTCGCGCTTCGGCTGCACCACCGGTTCCTCGATCGCTCGCAGACCTGAGCGGCGGAATGCGAACCAGCCATCGACAATTTCAAGACGCCAGAACGGCTCCTGGCCTGCTGCATAGAATGGCGGAGGGAGGACCCACGTCGTCGAATCAATCGGTTCCGTGGGCCGTGCGGGTTGCGTCACAGCGGGCGCGCCAGTTTGCGTGGTGTCAGGCGCGCCGGTGGCGCCAGACGCCTGCTGTTGATCCGGGGTCGCTGAGGCTGTGGCACCGTCAGCAGGCGCATCGCCACCGCAAGCTGCCAGCCCCATCAGGCATGCGAACAGCGCCGCTTTCGCAGCCCCGCTCGCCAGCGCAGTGTTCCGCTTCGCGCAACCTGACATCGCCTCGAAACCCCGATTGTTCCAGCGGCCGGATTGCTACCGGCCTGAGTCTGGAGACTCTAGCATTTCCCCATCGGTGGGGGAGCCCTTTGCAGCGTCAGCTACGGTGAACCTACAAGCTTGATATCATTACTTTTCGGCGAGACGGGCCTGCGCGGATGGTGCTCAGGCGATCACAAGCCGGTATTCGCGGCGATCAAGCCTGACCGGCATTGTCTTACGGACCAGCTCCCCGCCGCCCACCATATCGAGCAACCCATCCGCACGTTCGCGCCCCGCCGCGTCCAGCGACCGGTAGAAATCCTGGATGCGTTGCAGCCGCCATAGGGCGAAGCTTCGGATGCTGCGCTCACCGCGGCGGCCACCGATGACAAACTCATGGGCTCCAAGGGAGCGCTTCACGCGAGCGCCGCTGGGCTGGGCTTTGGTCCATTCGAGGAATGCGCGCACCGTGTCCATTAGCACCGGCGCCTGCTCGCTCATCTGGCGCTTCAGCAGCGGCAGCAGGGTGGCGGGCACCTGATCGTCCGGCAGGAGCGCTCCGCCCCCGGCTGATCCGCTCTGCATGCGCTCGACCCACTCCACGACCGGAGGCGCAAGGCGTCGCATGCGTTCGCCCGACGCCGGATCACGGTAAAGCGGTCCGTAAAGCGCGCCGAACAATGCGAAGTCCGCCAGCGACGGGCGGCCGCCCAAAACGAAAGGCAACTTGCGCAGGTGTGCGGAGAAATCTGCGAGGAAGCCTTCATAGTGGGCTTCGATACCGCTGATCGTGTCATCGCTGACGCCAAATCGCGGGACTTCGTCTTGCATCGCTGCTGCGATTACCTGGCCGATTTCGAGCTGCTCGGCGCGAGACGCATCGGGCCTCGCTGTTCGGCCAAGCTCTTCGACAATCCAGTCTCCGCTATAGTCCCAGCGATAATGCGTTGCGGGGATAATCAACCATTCGTCTGCGTAGAGTTCGAGCAGAAGGGATACGAGTTCCTGCACCGGCGTTGCTGGATGGGCCGTTGGCCCACTTCCAACTCCATCGGCGAAATCGATAATCTCGGACGAGTCCTGAATCGCGCGCCCATCATCCGTGAGCAGAACAGGTATGACGCCGTACCCGACCCTTGGCTCGATGATGTCGCGGTAAACTTCGGGCGTTGCGACGGTCTCGCTGAAGTCTATGCCTTTCCACCGGAGAGCGGCGCGAGCCTTCCCCGAGAACTGGCTCACCTCAGTGCCGATGAGAACATATCCCATCTACATCCCGCCTAGCGGCTACCGTCCCAGCCCGACCTGAGCCGCTATGAATCAAATTGTGCCTGAAAAGCCGCAGGGTGGGAATCTGGGTTACCGTGAATTTATTGTTGCTCCACAGGTACCGCAGCCATTTCGCGGCATGCGTGTTATAATGAACCCGGTATGAACCAAATATACGGCAACTGTTTGTATTGGGCCGCGTTTATGCCGTTATCGTTGCCGAGGTAGTCGGCGCGAACCGGCTTGCTTGTCGATTCGGATTTAAAGGGAGATTTCGATGAAGCGTACTCTAGCTTTCATGGGCGCCGCACTCGCATTGGGCGCTTGCGCAACTGACCCTGTTACGGGTCAATCAATTTACGGAAACACCGGCCGCGGCGCCGCGATCGGCGCCATCGTCGGCGGCGTCGGCGGTCTTTTCGCTGGCGGTAAAGACGGTCGCAACGTTGCTGTCGGCGCCGCTGTGGGTGCACTCGCGGGTGCAGGCGTGGGCCGCTATATGGACGGCCAGGAAGAAGACATGCGCCGCAAGGTTGCAAGCAGCGGCATCGGCCTGCAACGCCAAGGCGACAACGTCGTGCTCGTCATGCCGTCCGACGTCACTTTCGCCAAGGGGTCAGCTACGCTCGACGCGCAATTCACGCCGGTTCTCAACAAGGTCGCTGAATCGCTGAACCTCTACCCGAAAACGACGATCGACATCGTCGGCCACGCCTCGACCGAGGGTGAAGCACAAGCCAACCTCGATCTCTCGTATCGCCGCGCAGAGTCGGTTCGCATGTACCTGCAAGGCGCGGGCGTTATCCCGCAACGTATGGCCAGCGGCGGCCTCGGCGAGAGCCAACCCCTCATCGTGCCGGATGACACGGAAGCCAAACGTTCGCAGAACCGTCGCGTCGTGATCACGCTGCGTCCGGTCGTTGAATAGATCTGGCTGCATTTAAATACGAAAGGGCGCTCCTCGGAGCGCCCTTTTTTGTTTGGCGATCTGGCTGTCTGCTACTTGGCGCTAGCGTAGTTCACGACCTGCTCGGTTATCACCCCGTCGATCACCTTCGCCAACTTGTCGAGGCCCGAGAGGGAAGAGCCGCTGACCTTGAAGTCTACGGTGATGGCCGTCCTGTTGGGCGCAGACCCCGCAGCCAGCGTGAAGGTCAGCGCAGTGCTGACGCCCATCTCCTGCAACGGCCCGAGCGGTGCATCAAAGCGGATCATCTCTTTCGGCATCACCGCCAAAACGCGGCCGTGCTCCACCTCGCCCCCGCTCCAGAGTTCACACCAGCATCCGCCGGCGACCGCGTCGATCTTCAGATTGTCCGAGCTACCAGAATAAGTGTGGGACGATTTCCACCAGGACGACACATCGAGAAGACGCGCCCACGCATCGTCGCGATCCAGCGCGACCTCCGCTTTCACCTGAATGATCAGACCGTCTGGCGAAGATGCTTTGACGTCTGCATGTGCCGCCCCAACAAGCAGCAGGGCGAAAGTCGACATCATCATTGCTTGGATAAATCGCATCGCGCTCGTCTCCCTAAACCAACAACGCGGCTGACTTCCCCAACACATTGGATCAGCTAATGTGGCGTCAACAAGGGGGACACTGATGTTCAAGCGTATCGTCGCTGCGATTGCCATCACAGCCGTTGGGCTTCTGACGGGCGTAGCGCAGGCGAAGCCGCCGATGGAAGCATTTGGCGACATGCCAAGCATCCGGGCGGTCAGCCTATCGCCGGATGGATCTCGCGCTGCCTATATACTTCGCGAAAACGGCATCGATGTGCTTGTCATTCATGATTTCGTGACCAAGACCGCCGCCGCGCTTGCCAAGGTGGATGAGATCCGCGCGCGCGACGTACAGTTCATAGGCAACGACTATGTTGTCTTGATCGCATCCAAAGATACGAGCACGTTTGGCTATAGCGGCCGCTTCGAGTTTTCGGCGGCGCTGGCTTTCAATTTGAAGACCGGAACAAACACACAATTGCTGCGAGGCACCGAGGGCATCCATCCGGCGCAATCCGGCCTGGGCCGCATCATAGGTCTGGACCCCGACGGTCAGCACGTCCTGATGCCTGCCTACATGATCGGCGGATCGGATTCACCTTACGATCTGCTGCGCGTTCCGCTGAACAACGGACGCGGGTCAAAAATAGGGGGCGCTAGAGGGTCTAATTCAACGATCGATTGGCTGGTCGACAATACCGGCAAGGCAATCGCGCGTGAGGATTTCAGCGAAAGAAACACCACGCACCAAATAAAAACCCGTACAACTGGCGCCGAGTGGAAGACCATCTACGAAACGAAAGCGCCGCTTCCCGCTATCAACCTGGTGGGTATATCGCCAGATGGAAAATCGCTCATCGTAGTCGACGCTCGCGAGTCCGAGTTCATGTCGTTGTACAGCATGTCAATGGAGACAGGAGAAATCTCCCCTCCTCTGATGCAACGAGAAGACGCAGAAGTTGCAGGGGTCGTGAGCGGCAAGAACCGCGTTGTACATGGTGTGCGGTATTCGGGCATGTTCCCGACTTACGAAATGTTCGATCCTGAGATCGAAGCCGCCATCAAGTCCGTTCAGAGCGCACTCGCAGGATCAGCCGTTTATCTCGACTCTTGGACTGATGACTGGTCGAAAATGCTGTTCTTCGTGGAAGGAGGAAAGCAAGCGGAGCAATACCTTGTCTATGATCGCGCCACACAAAGGCTAACGCGCATCGCCTCTGCGCGCTCACAGATCAAGGAGGGGGACGTCGGAGAGGTGGCCGTCATTGAATACAAGGCCCGCGACGGACTGAAAATTCCAGGCCTGCTGACCTGGCCCGCGGGCGTGCCGGCAGCAGAGCGGAAGAACCTGCCGCTCGTGGTCATGCCACATGGCGGACCCCAAGCTTACGACAGCGTCGGGTTTGACTGGATGGCGCAGTTCCTGGCCAATGAAGGTTATGCGGTGCTGCAGCCCAACTTCCGGGGTTCTGCCGGCTTTGGCCAAGTGTTCGCGATGGCGGGTTATGGCCAATGGGGCCGCAAGATGCAGGACGACATCACCGACGGAGCCAAGGCGTTGTCGATGATGGGTTGGGCCAATCCCGAGCGTGTCTGCATCGTAGGCTGGAGCTATGGGGGCTATGCCGCGCTGGCCGGAGGCGCTTTGACGCCTGATATGTACAAATGCGTAGCATCGATAGCCGGTGTCTCGAACCTGCGCGACATGTTGACGGACACACGCAACCGCTATGGCTTTCGCAGCGCAAGTTTCACTTATTGGCAGCAGCTGATCGGCGACCTCGACAAGGATCGCGACGCCATCGACGCGGTCTCGCCCTCTCGCCTAGCGGAAAAGTTCTCCGCACCTGTCCTGCTTATACATGGCGAAGCCGACACGGTTGTTCCCATCAAGCAAAGCGACATGATGAACAATGCGCTGCGCGCTGCGAAAAAGACAGTTCGGTTCGTACGCGTGGCCGGGGACGATCACAGCCTGGTCGAGAACGATAGCCGGAGACTTGCGCTGACCGAGCTGGCCGCGTTTTTGAAAGCGCATATCGGACAATAGAAAAGGCCGGGCGGTTGCCACCGCCCGGCCTTTCGCTGTGCTTTTGTAAGCTGCCTACGCAGCGGCCTTCTGATCTTTCGGCGGGAAGCGTGAGTAGAACGTCTGCCCTTTCGACGCCATGTCGCGCAGCAGCGCGTTCGGGCGGAAGCGTTCGCCGTATTGCTCAGCAAGACGATCGCACTCAGCGACGAAGGTCTTGATGCCGACCTTCAGGTCCATGAACGAACAGACGCCGCCGGTGTAAGGCGCAAAGCCCCAGGCGAGGATCGAGCCGATATCAGCGTCGCGTGCGTCAGTGATGACGCCTTCTTCGAAGCAGCGGGCAACCTCAACGCACTGACGATAGAGCATCCGCTTGGTCAGCTCGACCTTCAACTCCGGCGGGCATTCCTTGACCTTCACCTCGACCTTCTTGCTGAGATCCGGGAAGAGACGCGCAGGCTTGCCGGCTTCGTTGTAGTCGTAGAAGCCCTTGCCAGCCTTGCGGCCGACGCGGTTCTGGCTGTCGACGATCCAAGCCACCAGATCGCCCACCGGGTTCTGCTCGTAGGATTTGCCAGCGGCCTTGGCGCTCTCGCGGCCGATCTTCAGCATCGTGTCGATTCCGACTGAGTCCGAGACCTCGAGCGGCCCCATCGGCATGCCGGCCATACGACCAATATTCTCGATGATGGCCGGAGCGACGCCCTCGGCCAGCATGGTCATGCCTTCTTCCGGGTACGTGCCGAACACGCGCGAGGTGTAGAAGCCACGGAAATCGTTCACGGCGACCGGCGTCTTCTTGATCTTCAGCACGTAGTCCATCGTCTTCGCGAGCGTTTCCTGGGTCGTTTCCTTGCCCATGATGATCTCGACAAGGCCCATGCGCTCAACCGGCGAGAAGAAGTGGATGCCGATGAAATTGGCCGGACGCTTCGATGCCTTGGCGAGGCCGGTGATCGGCAGCGTAGAGGTGTTGGTGCCCATGACGGCTGTATCGCCGAGGTGCTCTTCGATCTGGGCTGTGACCTTGGCTTTCAGCTCGACATTCTCGAACACGGCTTCGACGACGATGTCGGCGCCTTTGACGAGCGAGTAGTCGTTCGACGGGGTGATGAGAGCGAGCAGCGCTTCGCCCTTTTCCTTGCTCAACTTGCCGCGCGACACGTCCTTGTCGACGATGCGTTGCGAGTAGGCTTTGCCCTTGTCCGCAGACTCCTGGCTGACATCGAGCAGAATGGTCGGGATGCCGGCCTTCGCTTGCACATAGGCAATGCCCGCGCCCATGAGGCCCGCACCAACAACCACGGCTTTCTTGATCTCGAAGGTCGGGTAGCCAGCGGGACGCGAGGCGCCTTTCGACAGGTCCTGCATGGACAGGAAGAGCGAGCGGATCATGCCCTTCGCTTCGGGGGTCATCAGCGTCTTGACGAAATAGCGGCTCTCGATGCGCAGGCCGGCGTCGATCGGAACCGACAGACCTTCATAGACGGCCGAGAGGATATGCTTCTGTGCCGGATAGTTGCCCCAGGTCTGCTTGGCCAGCATGGCCGAGCCGAAGGTGAACACGGTGCTGCCCTGTTGCGAATTCGGCAGGCCGCCCGGCAGTTTGAACTTGGCGTCGTCCCACGGCGCTTTCGCGTTCGGGTTCGCCTTCACCCATTCCTTGGCGCGACCGACCAGTTGAGCCGTCGGCGCAAGCTCGTGGATGACGCCCAGGCTCTTGGCTTGTTCAGCCGACATGCTCTCGCCCTGCAGCAGGAACGGAGCAGCCTGTTGGGCGCCGATGAGGCGCGGCAGGCGCTGCGTGCCGCCGCCACCCGGCATCAGACCGACCTTGGCTTCCGGCAGGCCGAGTTGCAGGCGCGGATTGTCGTTGGCCGCGATGCGGTAGTGGCAGGCCAGCGTGACTTCGAGACCGCCGCCTAGCGCAAGGCCATTGATCGCTGCCGCGACCGGCTTCTTGCAGGTCTCGAGATTGCGCAGGATCTTGTTCATCTGGAACGAGCGATCGAACGCAGCCTTGAGTTGCGCTTCCGGATCATTCTTGTCCTCGCCGGAGCCCGAACCGCCGCCGAGTTCGCCGAGATCGGCGCCGGCGCAGAAGCCGCTGGTCTTGCCCGAGGTGATGACCAGCCCCTTGATCGCTGCGTTGGAGCCGACTTCGTCAGCGATGGCGCTGAGATCCTGAATAGCGCGTGCGGTGAGCGTGTTCATCGAACGGCCCGGCACGTCGAAGGTTGCGACTGCGATGCCGTCTGCATCAACGTCGAGGCTGAAGGTTTCGAGTTTCATGTCAGTTGCCTTTGGAAGGTTTGTCTGACGACGGCTCTGAGCCGCCCGTCTTGATATTGTCGTTGGCGAACAGGAACAGCACGCCGCCCATCACGAGTGTGATCGGGATCGAGATCGACAGTGCATAGCCAATGTCGCGCAGCGCCTGCGAAAGCATGAGAGTCAGGCCGGCACCCGTAAGCGCCGACACGGCGAGAGCGCTGATTTTCGCCTCGCCGATCTGCATCACACGCGCTCGATCACCGTTGCCGTGCCCATGCCTGCGCCGACGCAGAGCGTGATCAGGCCGGTTTCCTTGTCCGACCGCTCAAGCTCGTCGAGCATCGTGCCGAGGATCATGCCGCCGGTGGCGCCGAGCGGGTGGCCCATGGCGATGGCGCCGCCGTTCACGTTCATCTTCTCATGCGAGATGTCGAGATGCTGCATCATGCGCAGCACGACCGACGCGAAGGCTTCGTTGAGCTCGTAGAGATCGATGTCCTTGGCTTCCATGCCGAGCTTCTTGAGAAGCTTCTGGGCGACCAGCGACGGACCTGTGAGCATGATCGACGGTTCGGAACCGATCGAGGCAAAGCCCTTGATGCGGGCACGCGGCTTGAGGCCGAGCGCTTCGCCGGTTTCCTTGTTGCCAATGAGAACGGCGGACGCACCATCCACGATGCCGGACGAGTTGCCAGCGTGGTGGACGTGGTTGATTTTCTCGATCTCCGGGTAGCGCTGCTTCACGACGTCGTCGAACGCCATCACGCCCATCTGCTCGAAGGACGGGTTCAGCGCGGCCAGCGTCTGCATAGTGGTGTCGCCACGGACAGTTTCGTCATGCGCAAGGATCGTCACGCCGAGCTGGTCCTTGACCGGGATCACCGAGTTCTTGAAGCGGCCTTCCTTCCAGGCGCGCGCAGCGCGCTTCTGGCTCTCGACGGCATAAGCGTCGACGTCGTCGCGCGAGAAGCCGTACTTGGTGGCGATCAGGTCCGCGCCGATGCCTTGCGGAGCGAAGTAGGACTTCATTGCGATCTCGGGGTTCGACGCCCAGGCGCCTCCGTTCGAGCCCATCGGCACGCGGCTCATGGCTTCAACGCCGCCGCCGATAGCCATGTCAGCTTCGCCGGTCATGACTTTGGCAGCCGCCATGTTGCAGGCTTCGAGGCCCGAAGCGCAGAAGCGGTCGACCTGCACGCCCGCGGTGGTTTCCGAATAATCCGCGTTGAGCACGGCGATGCGAGCGATGTCCGAGCCCTGCTCGCCGATCGGCGTCACGCAGCCGAAGACGACATCGTCGATCTTCGACGTGTCCTTGAGGCCGTTGCGCTCCTTGATGGCGCGCAGAGCCTGCGTGGCGAGTTGCAGCGAGGTGATCTCGTGCAACGAGCCCGTGTTCTTGCCTTTGCCGCGCGGTGTGCGGACGGCGTCATAGATGTAGGCTTCGGCCATGGCGGCCTCCTCTTGAATTTCCACCCCGCAGGCGGGGCTAAAAAAGGGGCGGTCGCCGATGGAAGAACGACCGTCAGAATGCGTCGGCTGGCAGCGCCATCACAGGCGTAGCACCTGTCTTTACCTTTGCGAGATGTGACGTAGCGTCAGGCAAGACCCTGTCAAAGAAATA
>DAINAT010000054.1:0-22075 GCA_036733305.1 Hyphomonadaceae bacterium | reverse complement strand
GAGGAGCGCAGCAAAGCTGCGCGTCTCGAAGGACGAGGGCGTGCTCACCACCCCCCTCCGTCTCGCTTGGCTCACGCCAAGCGATCCACCTCCCCCACACTCCGTGTGGTGGAGGCAACCAGCGCACCGTCGCGACGAAGGGGACTTGCCTCCACCAATCGAAGATTGGGGGAGGTGGATTGCGCGCCCTTGCGCGCAAGACGGAGGGGGCCGCGCCCCGCACGCCGCAATCTGAACCCCTGACCTAGACTCAGGGCCAAAATCAGAAAATCCCTCAACTCGCCACGTGCGAGAACGCACCTGCACGCCGAAAAACCAAGCAAAATCCAGTTGCCTGTTCCGCGCCTCGCGCGCACCATCAACCTCTCGCTAACCTCTCGCTAACCTCTCGCTAACCTCTCCAACAATCCATTCATCTGACACTCATGGAATCGTGCACATCCTCCGCCTCATGACACGAGTGGGATGGATCAGCGCGAGCAAGGTGGCGGCCAGTGGCCTGTTCGCTCTCTTCGCATCAGCCTGCGCCTCAACGCGCCCGGCGCCGATCGCCTACGCGAATGTTCGCCCGCCAGCCCCCGCCGCTGCGACGCCCTCGACCATCCCGCCGCCGCTGCTTCCATCGGCGCCTGACAGCGCGACCCCCTTTATCCTCACCGACCAGCCGCCATCAGAGTGCGTGCCCTACGCGCGCAACATTTCCGGCGTACAGATCTGGGGCGACGCTGTCACGTGGTGGGCGCAGGCCGACGGCAAGTACGTTCGTTCAGGCCGCCCAGCTGAAGGCTCGGTCCTCGTGCTGCGCGGCTGGAACGATGAACGCCGTGGCCACGTCTCCGTGGTGAAGGAGATCATCAACGAGCGCATGATCCGCGTCGATCACGCCAACTGGATGCGCGGCGGCGAAGTCAGCATCAACGTGCCCGTCGCCGATGTCTCGCCAGACAATGACTGGTCACAGGTGCGCGTGTGGCATGTGCCTGGGGGATACTGGGGCGGCCGCACTTATCAGGTGCAGGGTTTCATCCATCCCTATCGCCTCAACGGCGCCGCAGGCCTTACCGTTTCAGCGACGCCCAGATCGTAGCGCGTCGCGCTTTCCATTCGGCATCCGTCTGTCCCCACAGGTCGACCGGATCGTTCTGATAGGGCGGGGGCATCTGCCCCGGTCCGCGGTTCACCGAACCCACCCGCTGCGCCAGCTTCTGCGAAGCGAGATTGTTCGGATGGATCGAATGAATGATGTCTGTCCAGCCCAGCACATCGACCGCGAAGTCCATCGAGGCGACGGCCGCCTCCAGCGCGTAGCCCTTGCCCCACACCTCGCGGATCACGCCCCAGCCAACTTCATCGCCCGGCCATTGATAAGGCCGCCATGGCCCCACGCGCCCAACCCATCTCCCAGTGTCCTTCTCGAACACCGAAAACATAGCGAAGCCCTCAAGCTGCCACGACCCCACCATCGTGCAGATGCCTCGCCACACCACAGACGGCGGCTGCGCCTTGCCGATGTACTGCGCGGCTTCCTCGTCCGCCATGTAGGCGCACCACGGTTCGAACTCCTTCAGGCTCGGCACGCGCAGGATCAGCCGCGGCGTTTCGATCACAGTGTCGAGACGGTTCATGGTCTTGGCCCACAGGCTACTTGCAACAGCCGTGTCGCACGCCAACCTGTTGCGGCCAAGCATCATCGACGGATGCCCAGAACCACTCTAAGCCTCCGCGAAACCTCAGGGACAAACCACGATGCTCCGACCCATCCTAACAGCCGCAGCCCTGATGTCGCTGTCGGGATGCTCCGTCTGGGAAAGCTGGTTCGCACCCGCCGATCCCAAGCCGGTTGCGGACGCAGCCGATACGGCGGCGTGGGCGAAGTATGTGCCTTGGAAGAGCGACGCGAAGAATGTCGTGAAGACCGGCACGGGCATGGAATACATCGTGCTCGCTTCTGGCCCTGCTGACGGCGAATTGCCCGGCAAGAACGCCACCGCCCAGATCCACTATGAAGGCCGCCTCAACGCCGCCGGCGGCAAGGTGTTCGATTCATCCTTCACCCGCAACGAGGTGGCTGAGTTTCCGATCTCCCTCGTCATCCCCGGCTTTGCCGAAGCGCTAAACAAGATGCGCCCCGGCGATTCCTGGTTGGTGTTTATTCCCTCCAAGCTAGGTTATGGCGAAGAGGGCGCCGGTGGAGACATCCCGCCCAATTCCGATCTGGTCTTTGAAATCGAGATGAAGAAAACCATGACCCCTCCGCCGTCGAACGCCTCCGCCTGGTCGAAATATTCGCCGTGGAACAGCGCCAGCCCTGACGTGAAGAAGACAGGCTCGGGCGTCGAGTATGTCGTGATCGCCGAAGGTAAAGTGGGCGGGGCGCCGCCGACCAAGGATCAGGACGCGGAAGTCTTCTACGAAGGCCGCCTCGCCTCGGGCGGCGATGCATTCGATAGCGCGTTCGAGCGCGGCCAGACCGAGACCTTCCCTGTCGCCGCCGTTGTGCCCGGCTTCTCCGAAGCGCTCACCCTGATGAAGCCCGGCGATCACTGGCTCGTCTTCATCCCGTCCAAGCTCGGCTACGGCGCACGCGGCGCTGGCGGCGCCATCCCGCCGAACGCGGACCTTCTCTTCGAAATCCTCATGGTCGGCATCGAGTAGGATCATTCATGCGCACCCTCATTACAGCCGTATCTGTCCTCGCCCTCGCCGCCTGCGGTGAAGCCACGACACCCGCCACGCCCGCCCCCACAGCAGAGACGCCCGCCGCCACACCGGCTCCAGCCGCAGGCGTGAAGGCAGCCGATGCAGCCGCATGGGCGAAGTACGTTCCGTGGAAGCACGATCTGCCGGAAGTCGTGAAGACGGGTTCGGGCGTTGAATACGTCGTGCTTGCATCCGGCCCGGCGGATGGCGTGCCACCGAAGCCGAACGAACAGGCGGAAGTCTTCTACGAAGGCCGCCTCGATGCCGGCGGCCCCGCCTTCGATAGCGCATTCGAGCGTGGCGAGAGCGCGACCTTCCCGGTCGCTGCTGTCGTCGATGGCTTCTCGGAAGTGCTGAAGCTGATGAAGCCGGGCGATCGCTGGCTCGCCTATCTGCCCTACCAGCTCGCCTACGGCGCTGGCGGCAAAGGCCCCATCCCGCCCGCCGCCGACCTGATCTTCGAAATCGAACTGGTCAGCGTCAAACCGTAAGCCTCAAACAAAAACGCCTCCCGCGAGGGAGGCGTTTCGCTATTCGGAGTTGGCGTTGGCCTTAGGCCAGCGACGGCTCGAGCTTCTTGCAGGCGTCGAGCAGGCCGCGGACAGCGCCGACGGATTTCTCGAACATACCCTTCTCGTCGCCGTTCAGTTCGAACTCGACGATCTTCTCGACACCACCAGCGCCGATGACGCACGGCACGCCGACATACAGGTCGGAGATGCCATACTGGCCGGTGAGTTGAGCGGCGACCGGCAGGACGCGCTTCTTGTCCTTGAGGTACGACTTGGCCATTGCGACAGCCGATTCAGCCGGCGCGTAGAAGGCCGAGCCGGTTTCGAGCAGGGCGACGATCTCGCCGCCGCCGCCGCGCGTACGTTTCACCATCGCGTCGAGTTCTTCCTGCGTGAAGAAGCCCTGCTTGATGCACTCGGGCAGCGGGACGCCGCCGATCGAGGAGTGGCGCACCATCGGCACCATGTCGTCGCCGTGGCCGCCGAGCGTCCAGGCTTTCACGTCTTCAACCGAGATGCCGGTTTTTTCAGAGAGGAAGTAGGCAAAGCGCGCCGAGTCGAGAACGCCGGCCATGCCAACAACGTGCGAAGTCGGGAGGCCCGAGAATTTCTGCAGCGCCCACACCATCGCGTCGAGCGGGTTGGTGATGCAGATGACGAAAGCTTTCGGAGCGTATTGCGCGATCGCAGCGCCGACCGATTTCATGACGCCGAGGTTGATGCCGATAAGGTCATCGCGGCTCATACCCGGTTTCCGGGGCACACCGGCGGTGACGATGATCACGTCCGAACCTTCGATCACCGAGTACTCTTCGAGCGAACCGCCCGAGAGCTTGCCGTCCTTGCCGTAAACGGCGGCGGCTTCGGCGATGTCCAGCGCCTTGCCCTTGGCAATGCCGCCTTTCATGTCGACGAGGACGACGTCGCCCAGCTCTTCACGCGAGCAGATGTGGGCGAGCGTGCCGCCGATCATGCCGGCGCCGATAAGCGCGATCTTCTTGCGGGCCATGGGGTCGTCTCCTGTAGGGTGTGCGGCAGGCACAGGTTGCGGTGCGGGTTGTTGAACAGGTTGCGGGGCAGGCGTTTCAGGCTTGCTGGCGGCGGCAGATGCAGAAGCCGGCGGCGTCGCCGCGTTCTTCTTCTTGTCGCCTTTGAACCAGCCGAACATTCTCGCCCCGGAAATATCGCGGGACCGTTAGCGCAAGCAGCCCTCGGGGGCAATGCGGCTTGGAAACAGTCTAGTCCACGGCGCAGACACGCGCTCCATAAGCGCATGTTTCGGCCGTGCAGGTTTTCATACGTATTTCGAGCGTCATGGGACGCGAAATCCCCTTCGGCTTCTCCTGCGCCGAGCGTTACTCAGATGCGGGAACCAGCTTCTTGCTCAGGTCCGGCACCGGATCAGGCGACAGGAATCCGCGCCGCGAGAGCTTCGATCGCCCCACGTACTTGCTCGGCATGGCTGTCCTGTTTCAGGCCATCGCTGGCCTGCCGCGCTAACGCCACCTGCCGGCTCGCACCCGGAATATCGCCAGAGCGGAAAAGGGCATCGGCCAGGTTAAGGTGCAGCGCCGGATAGAGGCTCAGCACGCTGAGGCTCGCCGTGTCCGGGCGATCTTTGACGATGCTGTCTGCGGCGGCGAGCGCGCGGCGATTCCACATCAGTTCTGCGTCAGTGTCATCCTGTGCGTTCGCCATATAGTGGCTCAGCACGCACTGATGGAACGGATCACCCTCGCTCTCGATCTCCGACCAGATGGCGGCGAACGCGGAACGCGCTTCGGCGCGGCGGCCTGCATTGAACAGGTCGAGCGCTTCGGAAATGTTGTCGAGCACCGGATCGGGTGTCATTTCGCGGGCTCCGCGGCGTGCTCGCGTTCAGCGGCGAGATAGTCGGCCGACCGCATTTCGTGCAGGCGGCTCGCCGTGCGCTGGAACTCGAATGCGCCATCGCCAGCGACATAGATGTCATCCGGCTGCGCATCGGCCGACATGACCAGCTTGGTCTTGGATTCGTACAGCGCATCGACGAACGTCACAAACCGCGCCGCCCAGTTGCGCTCATCCAGTCCCATCTTCGGCACATGGTCGACGAGAATGGTTGGGTAGTGTCGGGCAAGCGTCAGATAATCGGCAGCGCCGAGCGGTTGCTTGCACAGCTCATCAAACTCGAACCGCGCCACACCCATCGCCTGCCGTGAAACCTTCAGTGGCCTGCCATGCACGTCGAGTGTTTCTGCTGTCGGCGCGGTCCCGGCGGTGAGCCGCCTGAACGCGTCGTCCATGGCCTTGTCGGCGGCGGGCCCGAGCGGTGAATAAAACACCGGCGCCGCAACCAGACGATCAAGCCGATAATCGCGCGCCGACTTCAACTCGATCACGTCCAACTCTTCTTCCAGCCGCTTGATGAAGGGCAGGAAGAGCTGGCGGTTGATCCCGTCCGTATAGAGCGCTCCAGGCGCGCGGTTGGACGTCGCCACGATGGTCACGCCGCGCTCGAACAGCTGCTCGAACAAGCGGCCAAGGATCATTGCATCGGCGATCTGCGTAACATGGAATTCGTCGAAGCAGAGCAGGCTGGCCTGATCCGCAATATGCTTGGCGGCAGGCGCGATCGGATCATCGCCGGCATTGTGAACGTGCGCCGGATGTTTCTTCTTTTCCGCGGTCGACAGCTTGCGCCATTCGAAGATGAAGGCGTGTGTCTCCAGCATGAAGTCGTGGAAGTGCGTGCGGCGCTTGGCCTTCAACGGCGCTGCTTCAAAGAACAGGTCCATCAGCATGGACTTGCCGCGACCGACCGAGCCCCACATGTAGAGTCCGCGCACCGCTGCCTTGCCGCCGAACCAGCTGCGTGATCCGCCCAGCCGCTTCGCCAGATCGTTCAGTCGCTCGACAGCCTCGGCCTGCGCCGGATCTGCAGAGATCTGGCCGGCCGCAACCCGCGCCGCATAAAGCTGTTTGACCTTCGTCATGCCCGTTCGCGATAGCGGGATTTCACGTCCACGGGAAAGCGGTTTCGCGTCGCGGGGTGGAATTGGCCCGCGCTACCACTCAGACGCCTTTTTGGCGTCGGCCACAGGATCGCAGCCGGAGCCGCACTTTGCGTAGTATTCCTCGCGCAAATCTCATGACTGCTTCCCCCTTGTCGGAGAGAAGCCTGTGGCCCGATCACGGCGGAAGTTTGGAAGTCCTGCCTAACCCGCAGCCTTCGCAGGACCGGCTTGCGGCATCAGGGACTGGATGAAGTCGCGGAACAACTCCGGGCGGCGCACAAAGTCAGCCAACGGAAGGTTTTCCTTGCCGACAGCGTTTGGCGAACAATCAACGCCTGCGCGCGTCAGGCTTCTCACCACCTCGTCCCGCTTGTCGCTGCCGGAAACCACGGCGACGCGGAACTTGCCCATGCTGGCGATGCGCGTGACAGTCGCGTCCTCGTCGGCAGAGTCGGGGAGCATCAGGTCGATGACGACAAGGTCGAACCGTTCGAGGCGCAGCTTGCGCTCGGCGTCCATCAGCGACGTTGCGATGACCAGATCAATGCCAAAGCGTTTCCGCGAAGCCGCGGCGCCCGCTGCAGCCAGCAATTCGCCGGCACGAGCATGATCTTCGACCCAAAGGACCTTCATGCACTCCCCCTAGTCAGGACTTTATACACCGCCGCCTTCCCGACTAAAGGCGACCCACGGCGTCTAACTTTTACTGGCGACATGTTCCGCAACGGCGAAAAACTCTTCAAGTAGTTTTCGCGCGGTATCTGTTACGAAGCGTTAACAAGTAAGTCCAGATCGCATACTCACTTTGGGCAGTGTGAAAAACATGGCGGAAAACCCAGAAGTCGCAAATCGAGGCCTGTCCGCCTTTATCGATCCAGAAAAGAGCAACGCCCATATCGTGGACATCATGATTGAGGAGCGCTGTCCCACTTGGGTCAAGCACTGGTCATGGCCTGTCGTTCGTCCCGTACTTTATTCGATGCTGGGCTACCGCAAGGCGCTGCGCTGGGCGGATGAAATAAAGACGCTGCCTTCGGGCGATGCGTGTTTTGCCTATCTCGATAAGGCGCTTGCCCTGCGCGTCACAACGACCGGCCTTGAACGCGTGCCGCCCAAGGGGCGTGCGGTCATCGTCTCGAACCACCCGACTGGATTGGCCGACGGCTCCATCGTGCTGGCAGCACTCAAATCGGTGCGTACCGATGTCGAGATCATGGCCAATGCCGATGCGTGCCGGGTCAATCCGCGCTTCGTCGACGTCATTATCCCGGTCGAATGGGTGCAGGAAAAACGTACCATCGCAAAAACGAAAGAGACGCTGCGTCGGGCCGGGGCGACTTTCTCGTCCGAGCGTCTGCTGATCATCTTCCCGTCTGGCGCCCTCGCGCAGATGCGCAACGGAAAACTGGTGGACGAACCCTGGCTGCCAACCGCCGTCACGCTTGCCCGCAAGAACAAGGCGCCGCTCACGCCGCTGCATATCAACGGCAAGAATTCCGATCTCTATTACCGGTTCTGTGACCTCAACCGGGAACTGCGCGACATCACCCTGTTCCACGAGCTGCTGAACAAGCAGGGCGACAAATTCCACCTCACCTTCGGCAAACAGATCCCGTGGGAACACCTCGC
Source organism: Hyphomonadaceae bacterium (assembly GCA_036733305.1). Lineage (GTDB taxonomy): Bacteria > Pseudomonadota > Alphaproteobacteria > Caulobacterales > Hyphomonadaceae > UBA7672. Next base: position 14,238 of record DAINAT010000054.1, on the reverse strand, counting down.
CGGCGATCCACAGGCGGTGACCGACCACGTCCGCGACTATGTCGAGAACGTGCTGCCAAAAGACCCAGAGAAGCCGTTCGAGCCGCTGAAGGCGGAGTAGCCCGGGCTAGAAGTGGTCCTCGACCTGCTGGAACACGCACACGGTTGTCAGCATTTTCTCGCGGTTGGGCCGATAGAGCGTCCATTGCGACCCGTAGGCCGCGTGCTGAAGCAGATACGTTACGCCGCTCAGACGGAACGGCGTCCAGTGTTCATAGACGTCGGGGTTCTCGGTGATGGTCGCCCAATGGTGCTGTTTCGCGAGATCCTTGTAATAGGTGGTGCCGCTGCCGGGCTCCTGCACCTTCGACATGACTTCGCGAATGTCGGCGTCCGCGGCGTTTACATCGCGGTAGAACAAGACGTCACCCATGAAGAACTTCCAGTCGCCATAGAAGCGCACGACCGTGTTCGGGTTGCCGGTGTTCCAGAGATCGAAATGGTCGAAGGTCGCGTGTCCGAATACATAGTCTGAGCGTCGCTTGGGGTCTTTGGGCGGGTAGATGTCTTCCTCGCTACGCTGGAAGAACTGCTGGGCGTCCTCGGGGATCGCAACGCCTTCGCGCGCCAGTGATGGATAGCGCGCTTCGCGTTTTTCAATGAACCGGCGACAGAATTGCTCGCTGTGGGTTGCAGCGATTGTTATCGTACCGATACGGGCGATGTCCGCGACGCTAGGCGTTTCAGGATCGGGAATGAGAGCGTCAATCTTGAGCGGCGCGCTTGCGCAGGTCACCGGCGGCTTCTTCTCGTCAGCGCGCCGATCATCGAAGTCTGGAAAGCGGCAGATCTCCTTCACAGAGGGGCTGACGAAGACGCTGTTGAGATAGCCTTCGCTCGAAGCGTATCCCGACTTGAACTGCTCTTTCGAAAACACCTTGCGACCGTCGATCCACAGGCTGAAGAACCCTGGCGGATCAGCGCCGCCCATGCCCCAGCCGTAAGCGTTGTCTTCTCCCCATCGGAGCACGACCTCGCTGCCGTTCGCCAGCTTGCAACGATTGCCGTCTGCGAATGGGATACTGTTCCAGCTCGCAGCGTAGGCTTCCGGCAGATCGTGGAAGATCGCCGGGTTGTCGTCCATATCAATACTGCCGTTAAAGCGCAGGGCGACAAGGTTGCCTTGGCACTGCAGCCCTGCTGCCGTCGCAAACGCGCTCGGCGCAGAGATGCCTGCCATGCTCGCGAGCGCGGCTAGTGCGATCAGTCTCATGACGTGTCCCCAACACCGGTCTTGCGCAGTCTTGTCCCAAACGGTTTCCGGATTGCTTCAGCTTCCATCCGAATTGGATCGGATTGATGGCGGCAGCACGGAATTCGCCTGTTTGTCGTGCGACGACGGGCCTTCCCGTTGAAAGCAACGCTCCCTAGGGTGCGCCCCTTATTGCGTGTGGGGAGTGCGGGCGTGTCACCCGGCATGAAACGGTTTCTGAGATTCTATGGCGCGCCGATTGTCATCGTCGTGATCGGCCTCGCCGTGGCGTTCTTCTTCATGGCGCCCGCCCCGCCGAAGAAGGTAACGATTGCTGGTGGCGCATCCGGCGGCGTCTATGCGGCAACCGCTGAAGGCTATGCCAGGGAATTGCGCGAGCAGGGCGTCGAGGTCGATGTCCAGACCACCAACGGTTCGGTCGACAATCTCAACCGCATCAAATCGCGCCAGGCCGATATCGCCATCGTGCAGACCGGTCTCGCAGCAGACGTCGGCAGCGATGGCGCGCGATCGCTTGGCGCCATCTTCTACGAACCGCTCTGGGTGTTCGCGCGCTCAGGCCGCAAGGCGGAGGAGTTGCAGGATCTGCGCGGGCTCCGCGTCGCCATTGGGCCTGAGGGGTCCGGCGTGCGCGTGCTGGCCACGCTGTTGCTCACGGAAGCTGGCATCGCCGAAGGCGGCTACACCGCCGTGCCGCTCGCGGGACAAGCGGCTGCCGAGGCGTTGCAGAAAGGCGAAGTCGATGCAGCGATGGTTGTCTCCGGGCCCACCACAGCATGGATCGGCGGACTGATCTCCGACCGGAATATCCAGCTGATGTCGATGCGCGAGGCGCACGCCCTTGCGCGCCGTCATCCCTATCTCGACGAAGTCCCGCTCTATCGCGGCGTCATCAATTTCGCTGCAATCCTGCCCAAGGACGACGTCATGCTGATCGCGCCAGCGGCGCAGATCGTGGTGCGTGACGATCTGCACCCGGCAATCCAGTCCCTGCTGATCGAGACAGCTTACAAGGACAGCAGCGCGGGCTCGCTTCTTGCCGATCCGGGGCATTTCCCGACGCCGAACCTGTCCGATATCGAAATCTCAGATGAAGCCCAGCGCTATTACAAGAACGGTCCCGGCCTCCTGCGCCGCTTCTTCCCATACAGCGTCGCCAACTTCCTGGAGCGCGCCTGGGTGCTTGTGATTCCGCTGGTCACGTTGATCATCCCGCTCGTCCGCGCTGCCCCGCCGCTTTATCGCTGGCGCATCCGCCGCAAGATCTATGTCTGGTACAATGATCTCCGCGCACTCGAAGCGGCAGGCCGCGCCGCCGCTACGCCGGAAGAGCGCACCGAAGTCCGCGCCAAGCTGGCGGATCTCCAGGCCGAAACCGGTAATGTCGAAGTACCCGTCAGCTACACCGACGATCTTTATCGCCTGCGCGCACACATCCGTTTCGTCGCCGAATTGATCGACAAGCTGTCGGCGCAGGAACGCCACGCCCGGATCTGACATGCTGCTGCGGTTGTTCTTCGATGCGGGATCGGGTGTCCTGCTCTGGGCTTATGACGACGAAGCCAAGGCGCGCTTCGGCTATCCGGTCGAGGCGGAGATGCTCGACATCACGCCCGAACTTCGCGCCGAGATCGAACAGCTCATTACAGACTACGACGACACCTTCCCGTGGGGCGATCCGGCCAGTGGCAAGCATGTCGAACCCGACCGCACCATGTTCGGCTACGAAGACAATCCGCCGTTCAAGGATCGGGTAGGGGCGCTGCTCCCGAAACTCCGCGCCGCCTTGCCGCACGTCACATTTGAAAGCGACTATGAAGGCTAGAGCCAGCCCGCGTCCTTGACGGCTTTCTGGTAGGTGCGGCTCACCGGCGCTTCCGCCCCGGATTTCAGCTTCAACGTCACCTTGCCATCGCCCTTGGCGACGTCAGCCAGACCCTGTTTCGCCACCCACCACGACCGATGGGTCTGCTGTCCCTCCAGCGCCGCCAGTTCCCGCACCGCATCGGCCAGCCGCATCAGGATCATCGTCTCCCCGGTGCTGGTGTGAACGCGGAGATAGTGGTCCTCGGCCGAGACGGCGTAGACCTGTGCCGCGCGGAACTTCACAGGCAGCCGGTCCGCGAATGTTGACCCAGCCAGAGCCGCCGCCGAGGGGGCGTTCGCGGCGGCGAGGGCGGCATCCGCGGTCGCCTTCTTCTGGTCCTGATACCGGTCCGCGGCCCACGCTCCGGTGGTAAGGATCAGCGAAATTACCAGAACATACAGATATTGCAGCGCCCACCATTGTGGGGCGGAAACTGTCCCATCGCTGATCGCGTCGATCGCCACGATACCCGCCGTGATCGGCAACGAGATGATCAATGACGCGACCAGGATCGGCACGGCCGGGTGGAACTTCACCAGCCACTTCTCGAACAGCAGCGGGGTGATGATGAGGCTGGTGCCCGCCCCGATGGCGATCAGTACCGTCCAGTAGCCGAACCGCTCGGGGAAGGGGATCTGACCAGTCTGGTAGACGCCCAGCCAGGCAAAGATCAGCCCGAGGACGACCGAGATGGCCGTCCACTTGGCGATATCCACAGCCCAGGGCGGACGTGACCCCGACATTGACCGTTACAAGCTCCGTTAACTGGCGTTTCGCGAATGCATTTCGCGCTTCGCGAACGGTTTAGCGCGGGACTTCGCGAAGCAAAACAGGCGGTTCGCGCATTTGGGGTGGTTGGACTGCTCAAGGCGACCGATCTTCCACTGGCCGGACCAAAACCGGCTTCGACGCCTCCCCTGATACGAAGCAAAAAACATAAAAGGACGCCCCCCAATGACCAATGGCATGAAACGCCTCTCGATCCTCGAAACGACCCTCGGCCTCCTCGCCCCGGTCCCCGCCATGCTGGTTGCCGCAGCGATTCTGTTCCCCGGTTCCGCCGCCGCTGACCCCGCCCAAGCCAAACTCACCCTGACGGTCACCAACATCAAGGAGCACAAGGGCGCCCTGATGATCGCCGTCTACGACCAGGCCGGCTATGATGGTGACAAACAGGTTGCTGCCGGCATGGTTCCGGTCTCGGCGGACACCGCCACGACCACCTTCGAGCTCCCGGCCGGCCAGTACGGCATCAAGCTGTTCCAGGACGTCGATGGCGACGGAAAGATGGGCATGAACCCGTTCGGCATGCCGATCGAACCCTTCGCCTTCTCGAACAGCGCCCCGGCCCAGTTCGGCCCCGCCAAATGGGACGCCGCCAAGTTCGACCTGCCGGCCGCCGGCGCGACCCAGACTATCAAGCTGCAATAGTCCGGTCCGACAGGAGCTCATTGCCATGAACCTCTCCCGCCGCATGTTCCTCCACTCCGGCCTGATGACCGGCGCCGCCCTCGCGGTCGCCCCTAACGTGCTGGCCGAACCGACCCTGCCGGGCTGGCATGTCGGCTACGCCAACGCCCCGTCCGAAGGCTTTGCGCCTGCCGCCATGAAGCTCGTCCGCGGCAAGATCCCGGCGGGCCTCACCGGCACGCTTTACCGGAACGGCCCCGCCTGGTTCAAACACGGCGACCAGTACGCCACCCACTGGTTCGACGGCGACGGTATGGTCCAGCGCGTCGCCATCGGCGATGGCAAGGCCGTCCACTCCGGCAAGTTCACCGACACGCTGAAGCGCCGTCTCGAAATGCAGGCGGACAAATTCCTCGCCCCCGGCTTCGGCACCAAGGGTGACCCCAGCTATCCCGTCGGCTCGTCCGATGACGTGAACCCCGGCAACATCTCCGTCATGATGTCCGGCGGCGAATTGCTGGCCCTGTGGGAAGCCGGCTCCGCCTACCGCCTCGATCCGGTCACGCTGGAAACCAAAGGCTTCAAGGTCTGGCGCAACGACCTCAAGGGCATGCCCTTCCTCGCCCATCCCAAGCGCGAGCCTGACGGTCGCGTCTGGAACCTCGCGCTCGCAGGCCGCCGCGTCGGCATCTACAACATCAACCCGGACGGCTCGACCAAGGACTTCGGCATGGTCGATATCGGCGCGTCCCACTACATTCACGACTGGACGATGACCGAGCGCAAGCTGATCATCCTCTGCCAGCCCTGGATACAGACGAAGAACATCCCGCCCTTCATCGACGGCTTCGTGTGGAAGCCGGAAGAGGGGATGAAATTCCTGATCATCGACAAGGACGACCTGACCAAGACCCGCTGGGCGCAAGGCCCCGCGCGCTCCTTCTACCATACGGGCGCAGCCTGGGAGGAAAGCGACGGCACCATCCGCCTCGACGCGGCTTTCTATCCTGAGCCCGTACTCGGCTCGGGTGGCGGCGCAGACGAGATCCGCGGCAAGTACAACGGCGCACACGTCTCATCGAAGCTGACCATGGCGGTGATCCCCGTCTCAGGCGACGCGAAGCTGATCGAGACCAGCATCACCGGCGACTTCCCACAGGTCGATCCGCGCCGTCACGGCCTCTCGCGCAAGCTGACGACAATGGTGACGGGTTCCGCCAATGGCCAACCCGGCGGCAATGCGCTGGCCGTGCAGGACTGGTCGACCGGCAAGTCGCAGGTCTTCAACTTCGGCGCCGGCTATATGGTCGAGGAATTCCTGTTCGTGCCGAAGGGCACGGGCGCAGCGGAGACGGATTGCTGGCTGATCGGCACGGCGATCAATTCAAAGCTCGGCCGCAGCGAAGTCCACGTCTTCGACGCCGGCCATGTCAGCGACGGTCCCGTTGCCGTGTGGCAGGCGGGCTACGCCTGGCCACTCGGCTTCCACGGGACTTGGGCCTAGGCTGACTTAAGCGAGTCCGCGCCCTTGACCGACTTCACGGCATCCATGAGCGCCTGCTCATTGGCCGTGCGGCGGCCATCGGCGCGGATGCGCGTGACCAGCCAAGCCGTCTCGGCCATGTCGAGCGCTTCGGCGACACGCGTCTCAACCTGACGGCCCTCGACGATGTGCTTCTGCACATCGAGGTCCGCCTTGTAGTCGCCACGCTGCACGCCTTGCAGCGCGCGCGACAGGAATGAGCCAACGCCGCCGCGCTGTTCCGTGCGCAGCCATTCGGCGCGGCGCAGCATGCTGCCACGCTCGAGCAGCGCCGACGGGCCAGCCGCAAACAGGTGGTTCATGATCGCCGAGACGAACAGGTCGCGCCAACCCGAAACGTGCGCGCGACCTTCGGTGGCTGCGTCCAGCGAGAACAGCCACTCAGCCTCGTCACGCGTCACCGCAATATTGCCGGCGCCCGCAGCAGCGAACAGCACGCGGCGGATCATCGCCAGCTCAGCATCGCCAATCTGACCCGGCACCAGCGACACGTCGCGGCCCTCATAGCCCTCACCCGACAGCACCGCGCGCGAGACGAAGATACGCGCCAGTTCCTGCAGGCGGGCAGGGGTGGATTCGGCCTTCTCGAGAATCTTGATCAGCAGTTCGAGTTCGGTGACGCGCTCGACCACGCCATCGCGGCCGATGCGGTTCTCCAGCCAGGCCGCGCCTTCGTCCGAAACATGGCCCAGCGGCTCTTCGGCAAACAGAAGGTGATCGTGGATCGCTTCGACAAAGCAGTCGTTCCAGGCGCGATCATCATCGCCCACGCGCTCGTTCAGAACGAACAGTGCATCAGCTTCCTGGCGCGCAACGGCGCCATCGGGGAAGATTGCGCGCCGTACATCGAGCGCTTCGTCTGCGCTGATCCGGCCGTCAGCGGCCAGTTTCTCGATCAGCATCATCATGGAGCTCGGAATCATGCGTATCTCCCCTTGAGCGCACGACTCTACGCAGATGCCCCTGAATATTCGTTTGAACGCCAAGGTTGAGATTTCACCTGCTTGGTAAGCAAGAATTTAGACGCGCGGGCCCGCGAACCATCGTAAGGATCGTTGAAACAAGAGCGCCAGATCGCCGTCCAAAACGCATGACTGTCTACCGTAACGTCGCGTCGCTGATCCTTGCAGTCATGCTGCTGCAGGCCGCTTCCGGCATTCTCTCGGTATCAACGCCGCTCGCCCTTAATTACATGGGCGCGTCGTCGCTTGGCGTCGGCATGGTCGCAGCGGTGTTTTCCGCTGGCTTCATGCTGGGCGCGTGGTTCGCACCTGACATCGTTAGGCAAGTTGGCCACATCCGCGCCTATTCGGCGGGCGCCGCGATCTATGCCGCCGGCATCCTGTCCATGGGGCTCGCCTTCGATCCGATCGCCTGGGGCATCTTCCGGCTGTTCCAGGGGGCGGCATCCGCCGTGATGTTCACCTCGGCAGAAAGCTGGATTGCCGACTCAACGCCGCGCTCCAAGCGGGGCGGGGTGATGGGCCTCTACCAGCTCATGCTGAAGATCGCGCTGTGCTGCGGCCCGCTCCTGATCGTCGAGCACGCAGCTGAAGACATCCGCCCCTTCATCTGGGCGGGCCTCCTGATGACTCTGGCCGTCATTCCCTTGTGCGCCACGCGCCGCGCACAACCCGTCCTGCCTGATCGCGCAGCGCTCACGCTCGCCGGCATCTTCAAGATCCCGCCGGCAGCTCTCGTCGGCTCGATCGTGGCCGGTGTCTGCAACACGGGTGTCACGAGCCAGTTGCCGCTCTACGCCAAGGATCTGCAACCCGGCGCTGCCGGCGCATCCGCCGCCACGCTCTACATCGCGGCCATGCTGGGCGGCACGGTTACGCAGTGGCCGGCTGGCATCCTGTCGGACAGGGTCGATCGCCGCCTCATCGTGGGGGGGCTCGCCGCCATCGCGCTGGGCGCCTGCATCGCGCTCTATATGACGGCCGGGAAAGTCTCGTTCTCGATCACGGTTCTTCTGTCGGCCCTGTGGGGCGCGGGCGCGCTGTCATTCTATTCCGTGTCCGCCAGCCACGCGACAGATCGCGCCGAGGCGGGGCAAATCACACAGGTGATGTCCGGCATGCTCTTTATCTGGGCAGGCGGCTCGGTTCTTGGGCCACTCATCACCGGCGTGGTTGCCGATACCGAGGCGGGGCAGCCCGGCGTGTTTGCCGCCGTGGCGATAGGTTATTTTGCCCTGATGATTACCAATCTTTGGAGGCTTTTCGCCAAGGAACGTCCCACAGCGGTGCATCGTCAGCCCTTCGTGCCGGTGAGTTCGACCAGCGTCGTGCAGGCGAAAGTCGCCGATGACGCCGAAAGGCCCGCATCGGCAGAGTAACCATCGCGGAAAACAGTAAAAAGCCCACGTTGCCTAAGGGCGCCCCATGCGCTAATCGCACCCCAACCCGAGCCGGCCGCGGCTCTCCCTTGAGGGGCGATTTCTCATGAACATCCACGAGCATCAGGCGAAGGAAGTCCTGAAGTCTTTCGGCGCACCCGTCGCCAAGGGCGTCGCGATCACCTCGCTGGATCAAGCGCAAGCCGCCATCGACGCGCTGCCGGGTCCGCTCTGGGTCGTGAAATCCCAGATCCACGCCGGTGGCCGTGGCAAAGGCAAATTCGTTGAGGCCGCAGCCGGTGAAAAAGGCGGCGTTCGCCTCGGCTTCTCGAAAGAACAGGCCCTTGAGCACGTCAAGGCGATGCTCGGCCACCACCTGATCACCGCCCAGACCAATGGCGTGGGCAAGCAGGTCAACCGCATCTACATCGAAGACGGCGCCGACATCGAGAAAGAACTCTACCTCTCCATGCTGGTCGACCGTGAAACCGGCCGCGTGGCATTTGTCGTCTCGACCGAAGGCGGCATGGACATCGAGGCTGTCGCGCACGACACGCCGGAAAAAATCCTCACCATTTCGATCGACCCGGCAACCGGCGTCACCGAAGCGGATTCTCTCAAGCTTGCCGATGCGCTGAAGCTCGACGGCGTGGCCAAGGCCGACATGCTGACCCTGGCTCCGATCCTGTTCAAGGCGTTCACGTCCAAGGACATGAGCATGCTCGAAGTGAACCCGCTCATCGTCATGAAGGACGGCCACCTGCGCGTCCTCGACGCCAAGGTCTCGTTCGACGACAACGCACTGGCCATCAAGGGCCGCCACGACGACATCCTGGCGCTGCGCGACACGACCGAAGAAGACGAAAAAGAGATCGCGGCGAAAGAGTGGGACCTCGCTTACATCCCGCTCGACGGCACGATCGGCTGCATGGTCAACGGCGCCGGCCTCGCCATGGCGACGATGGACATCATCAAGCTGTACGGCGAAGAGCCCGCCAACTTCTGCGACGTCGGCGGCGGCGCCGGTAAGGAGAAGGTCGCGGCTGCCTTCAAGATCATCATGAAAGATCCCAAGGTGAAGGGCATCCTCGTGAACATCTTCGGCGGCATCATGAAGTGCGACGTCATCGCGGAAGGCGTCCTCGCCGCCGTGAAAGAGACCAACCTCTCGGTCCCGCTGGTGGTCCGCCTCGAAGGCACCAACGTCGAACTCGGCAAGAAGATCATCAACGAAAGCGGCCTCGCCGTGATCTCGGCCAACGATCTCGACGACGCAGCGCAGAAAATCGTCGCCGCCATCAAGGGCAAGTAAGCCCAGCCCTCGCCGACCCCATTTTACGACCTTTCAAGGCAGACACCGATGTCCATCCTGATCGACAAGAACACCAAGGTCCTCACCCAGGGCATGACCGGCAAGACCGGCACGTTCCACACCGAGCAGGGCATCGCCTACGGCACGCAGTTCGTGGGCGGCATCACGCCGGGCAAGGGCGGCCAGAAATGGACCGGTAAGCTCCCGAACGGCGAAACCGTCGAGCGCCCGCTGTTCAACACCGTCGCTGAAGCTCGCGACGCCACCGGCGCAAACGCCACCGTCATCTACGTGCCGCCGTCAGGCTGCGCCGCCGCCATCCTCGAAGCCATCGACGCTGAAATCCCGCTGATCGTCACGATCACGGAAGGCGTGCCGGTGCTCGACATGGTGAAAGTGAAAGACCGCCTGTCGAAGTCGAAATCGCGCCTGATCGGACCGAACTGCCCGGGCGTGCTGACGCCGGGCGAGTGCAAGATCGGCATCATGCCGGGCAACATCTTCTCCAAAGGCTCCGTCGGCGTTCTCTCGCGCTCGGGCACGCTCACCTATGAAGCCGTGTTCCAGACCACGAACGAGGGTCTCGGCCAGACCACGGCTGTCGGCATCGGCGGCGACCCGGTCAAAGGCACGGACTTCATCGACGTGCTCGAACTCTTCCTGGCCGACGACGCCACCAAGTCGATCATCATGATCGGCGAAATCGGCGGCTCGGGCGAAGAAGACGCCGCCCAGTTCCTCAAGGACGAAGCCAAGCGCGGCCGCAAGAAGCCGATGGTCGGCTTCATCGCTGGCCGCACGGCTCCGAAAGGCCGCACCATGGGCCACGCCGGCGCCATCGTCTCGGGCGGCAAGGGCGACGCGGAATCGAAGATCGAAGCCATGCAATCGGCCGGCATCGTCGTCTCCGACAGCCCGGCCCGCCTCGGCACCACGCTGTCCGAGGTTCTGAAACGCTAGCGTTTCAGAACGGCTGGAAGTGTTGAAACGCTAACGTTTCAGAACAGCCGGAAGTCCTGAAACGCTAACGTTTCAGAACCCAAGGCGCGCTTGACGACGGGCCGCTTTGAACCGCGGAGTTTTTGCGAGCTACGGCTCGCAAGAGCGGTGATAGGCGTGAATCCAGTACACCACGAAGCCGAGGCCGATTGCCAGCGAAACGCCCAGAGCGGCGGTCGCGGCCATGAGGCCGATCTGCAGCGGCGCGAACGCCGATAGACCGGCAAACGCCAGGCCGCCTAGCATCATCATCCACCCAGCCGTGCGAAGAACCTTCTGTCGCAACGCTGCAAGCGGCAGCGTCATCGGCGCCGGGCCGTCGGTGGATTTCGGTATCCGGTTGCCGGATGCAGCAAGGCCAAGTCCGATCAGCACCAACACGCCCCGGATCATCCCTTCCGCATCAATCAGCCCACGCCTGTAAGCGAGCGACAGCAGCAACGCGCCAGCAATCTGCAGGCCGACAATGACAAGCCAGCCCCGAGCGTTCTTCCAGGTGCTGCGCCCAAACGTCTTCCAGTTAGCGCCCGATGTTGAACGCTCGCTCATTCGGTTGCTCCTTCCGGTGCGCTTTTACCCGTAACCCTCGACACAGACTGTCCAGTGCCAAGCCCAAACAGCCCCGCAAAGCTCAGCAGCGCATCCTCGAGCACCGACAGCTTCAGCTGGTAGGTGATCGTCGTCCCGATCTTCGTCGTCTCGACCAGATCCGCCTCGCGCAGCACCGCGAAATGCGCCGACATGGTCGGCCGCGACACCGGGAAGTGCCCGCACAGCTCCCCCGCCGTCATCGGCCGCTCTCGCAGAAGCTCCAGAACCTTCCGGCGCGTCGGATCGGCGAGGGCCTTGAAGATATCGCTCATGATCAATATTTAGCTAAGTATCGAAATAACAGTCAACGACTATTTCGACAACCATCTAAATAATCGCCCAGCCCCGTTGCTGCGTGATCAGGATTCGACCTTGCCGGCCTTCGCGCACCCGCGCTCGAACTCATCCCTCGGTCTCATCGCCCGCGGCCCCGCAGCTACTCTAAGCGTGACCGCGATTTCATGCTCACAACCCCGCGCAAAGTCTGTGATTTCGGCGCATCAGAGGGCATCTGCACATATGTGAAACCAGCCGCTAACGCTTCACACCCTTATGTGCAGAATGTCTCACTCTTAAGGGTTGAGTCCGGTCGCAAAAAGCGACATTTGAAAGCCACCCAACTGCGCTCAGGGCAGGGGCCCTGATTCCGGCGCTTCAGGACGAAAAAAATGACGATCGAGGCGAAGACGGGCGAGGCCCGCGGCATGGACAATGAAGCCATGCTGGACACGGCCTTTTTGTACGGGGCCAACGCCGCCTATATCGAACAACTCTCCGCCCAGTACGCGGAAGACCCCACATCAGTCCCGGAAAGCTGGCAGCGTTTCTTCAAAGGCGTCGCGGATTCGCCTGAGAACGCCACCAAGGCCGCCCGTGGTCCCGAGTGGAAAGAGCCGCTGAACCACCAGAACGGCGAACTCGTCTCCGCGCTCGACGGCAACTGGGGTCCCGCCCCCAAGAAAGAGCCGAAAAAGGCCCCGCAGGTCGGCCCGACCATCGCCCCGGCCGATCTCGCCCAGCAAGTCCAGGATTCGATCCGCGCGCTGATGATGATCCGCGCCTATCGCATGCGCGGTCACCTCGCCGCCCACCTCGACCCGCTGAACCTCATCAAGATCGAAGACCAGCCGGAACTCGATCCGAAAACCTACGGCTTCGGTCCGAACGACATGGATCGCCGCATCTACATCGACAACGTGATGGGTCTTGAATACGCGACCCCGCGCCAGATGCTCGACATCCTGAAGCGCACCTATTGCGGCACCTTCGCCGTCGAATTCATGCACATCTCGGACCCGGACGAGAAGTCCTGGCTCCAGCAGCGCATCGAAGGCAAGGACAAGGAAATCTCGTTCACGCCGCAAGGCAAGCGCGCCATTCTCAAGAAGCTGGTCGAAGCCGAAGCCTTCGAACGCTTCCTGCACAAGCGCTATCCGGGCACCAAGCGCTTCGGTCTCGATGGCGGTGAAGCCGCTGTCCCCGCGCTCGAGCAGATCATCAAGCGCGGCGGCGCGCTCGGCGTCGATGAGATCATCGTCGGCATGCCGCACCGCGGCCGCCTCAACGTGCTCGCCGCCGTCATGGGCAAGCCGTACCACAAGATCTTCTTCGAGTTTCAGGGCGGCAACACGCAGGGCGGAGACGACTACGGCTCCGGCGACGTGAAATACCACCTCGGCGCCTCGTCGGATCGCGAGTTCGATGGCCACAAGGTCCACCTCTCGCTCACCGCGAACCCGTCCCACCTCGAAATCGTGAACCCGGTCGTGCTCGGCAAAGCCCGCGCCAAGCAGTTCTTCGACGAAGTCGAAGCCGGCGCCACGCGCGCAACCGATCCGAAAGAGCGCAACAAGCGCCGCACCAAAGTCATGCCGCTGCTGCTGCACGGCGATGCGGCCTTCGCTGGCCAGGGCGTGGTCGCCGAATGCTTCGCGCTCTCGGGTCTCGCCGGCTACCGCACGGGCGGCGCCGTCCACTTCATCGTCAACAACCAGATCGGCTTCACCACCGCGCCGTCCTTCTCGCGCTCCTCGCCCTATCCGTCCGACATGGCGAAAATGGTCGATGCCCCGGTCTTCCACGTCAACGGCGATGATCCCGAAGCGACCGTTTACGCCGCCAAGGTCGCCACCGAATACCGTCAGGAATTCGGCAAGGACGTCGTCATCGACATGTTCTGCTATCGCCGCTTCGGTCACAACGAGGGCGATGACCCGACGATGACCCAGCCGCTGATGTACGCGAAGATCCGCGAACAGTCGTCGACCCGCGAAATCTACTCGCGCCGCCTCGTCGAGGAAGGCGTGATGTCGGACGAAGCCGTCAATAATATGGTTGCAGAGATGGAAGCCCATCTCGACGCCGAGTTCGACAAAGCCAAGACGTTCAAGTCCGGCGCTGCTGACTGGCTCGATGGCAAATGGGCCGGCCTCGGCCTGCCGAAAGATGAAGAAGGCCGCGGCAAGACCGGCGTCGCTGCCGCCAAGCTGAAAGACCTCGGCAAGAAGATCACGACCGTCCCGGATGGCTTCAACATCCACAAGACCGTCGCCCGCACGGTCGACGCCCGCCGCAAGATGGCGACTTCGGGCGAGAACCTCGACTGGGGCATGGCCGAACACATGGCCTTCGCCACGCTGCTCGAAGAAGGCTTCCCGATCCGTCTGTCGGGTCAGGACTCGTGCCGCGGTACGTTCACCCAGCGCCATTCGCACTTCGTCGATCAAACGACGGAAGAGCGCTACACGCCGCTGAACAACCTGTCCGACACGCAGGCCCACTACGAAGTCATCGACTCGCTGCTCTCCGAAGAAGCGGTCCTCGGCTACGAGTACGGTTATTCGCTCACGGCGCCGCAGACGCTGACGATGTGGGAAGCCCAGTTCGGCGACTTCGCCAACGGCGCCCAGGTCCTGTTCGACCA
>DAINAT010000053.1:0-22135 GCA_036733305.1 Hyphomonadaceae bacterium | reverse complement strand
GGGACTACACCGCCACGCAGCCGATCATGCTGGCTGACCTGAAGATCGGCAGCGAAACGAAGAAGGTGCTGATGCAGGCGCCGAAGAATGGCTTCTTCTACGTGCTCGATCGCGCCACGGGTAAGCTGATCTCCGCCGACAAATACCAGGACAACGTCAACTGGGCCTCGGGCGTCGATCTCACCACCGGCCGTCCGGTCGAAGCAAAGAATGCGCGCTATGAAGAAGCGCAGACGCAGCTTCAGATCCCGGGGCCGCTCGGCAGCCACAACTGGCATCCGATGGCGTTCAGCCCGGACACCGGCCTCGTCTACATCCCGGCCCACACGCTGCCGTCCGTCTATGCCGAGATGGACAATTTCCGCTATCGCCCGGGCGCCTGGAACACCGGCACTGACTTCTCCGTCGCAGCTCTGCCGACCGAAGGCGCGGCGCGCCTCGCTGCCGCCGCCGCCTCGAAAGGCCAGCTTGTCGCGTGGGACCCGATCGCCAAGAAAGCGCGCTGGGTTCACGACTATCCCAATGCTTGGAATGGCGGCGTGCTGGCGACAGCCGGCGGCCTCGTCTTCCAGGGCTCGCTCGATGGCAAGTTCCGCGCATTCGATGCGGCGACCGGTCAAGCCAAATGGGAAACCGACACGGGCTATCCCGCCCAGTCGGGCCCGGTTAGCTACGAGATCGATGGCGAGCAGTACATCGCTGTGACAGCAGGGTGGGGGTCAGCCCTCCCGCTCGCCGGCGGCGTCGGCTCGCGTGACGGCGCTCCCCGCCTCGCATCGCCTGCCATGGGCAAGGTCGTCGTCTTCAAGATCGGCGGCAAAGGCGTCCTCGAAACCGACGAGTCCTTCGCGCCCGATCCCACGCCCGTAGCCGACGACTTCGGCTCGCTCGCCCAGATCGAGCATGGGAAAGAGCTGTTCTTCAACAACTGCATGGTCTGCCATGGCGACAGCGTGCAGTCGGGCGGCATCGTCACCGACCTCCGCTGGGCCCCGGCGCCGGCCACGAAAGAGACGTTCGCGGAGGTGGTTATCGGCGGGAAATACGCCACCGCGGGCATGGCCAGCTTCGCCAAGGTGCTGAGCCCTGATGATGTCGAATCCATCCGCGCGTACATCATCAACCGCGCCAACGAAGACGCGAAAGCGCTGGCCGCGGCGGCCCCGCCTCCGTAGTTTTCTCAACAATTACAGGGATCAGGGCGGCTCCACCGGGGCCGCCCTTTTTCTTTGCGCTTCGGGCCTTGCACATCAATTTCGATATATCTAAATACTGCATCGAATAGATGATCGAAAAGGAGTATCGATTGAGACATCATTCAAGACACGGCCACCGTCATGGCCACGACCATCACGACCGTTCGGAGATGTTCGCCATCTTTGCTGAAAAGCTCGCCATGGGCCGGGGCCCGCGTGGGGGCGGCTGGGGCAGGCGCGGCGGACACGGCGACGATGACGGCGAAAGCTTTGGACGCGGTTTCGGCGGCCGGGGCGGCGGTGGACGCCTGCTCGGACACGGCGACCTGCGCCTGCTTCTGCTCGCCCTGATCGGCGAGAAGCCCAGCCATGGCTACGACCTGATCCGCGCGGTCGAAGAACGCTTCGCCGGCGCCTACGCGCCGAGCCCGGGAGCCGTCTATCCGACGCTCACCATGCTCGAGGAACAGGACCTCATCAAAGCCGAAGCCGCCGAAGGCTCGAAGCGCCTCTACAGCATCACGGATGCCGGCAAGGCGTTCCTCGAAGAGAACGCTGCCATGGTCGAGGGCATTCTCGCCCGCATCAACCTTGCGGCTGCAGCCTTCGCTCGCCACATGGCTCCTGATGAAGTGCACGAAGCGTGGAAGACCCTGCGCCAGGCGATGAACATGAAACGCACGGCATGGACCAAGGAAGAAACCGACCGCGTCGTCGCGATCCTCGGCAAAGCCGCGCGCGACATCTTCGGCAAGGACTGACGATCACACGGTGCTAGAAGGACTGATACACATGGCAGACACAGCGTCCCTCCCAATCGCGTCACAAGCACGCGTATCGACGCCGAAAGCCCGCAACTACCTGATCCAGCTGTGCAAGCACTTCGCGCACAAGATCCCCGCTACGTTCGCAGACAACAAAGGCCGCATCGAATTCGAGAGCGGCGTCTGCGAGCTGAACGCGGATGATGAAAACGCACTGGTTCTCGCTGTCTCCGCTGGCAGCCCAGACAAGCTTGCCACGCTGGAAGACGTCATCGACCGCCACCTCAAGCGCTTCGCCTTCAAGGAAGAGCTGAGCATCGCCTGGGTTCGCGGCTAGATTTTCTTCCTCCCCGCCACGACCAAAAACAAAAGGCCCGGATCATCGATCCGGGCCTTCTCATTTCCGCGATGCTCTCCCGAACTATTTCGGTCAGTTACTTCGGATTGCAGAACACCATGAAGTTTTCCGTCTGCTTCGGCATGTTCTTCAGCGAGCCGATATATTTCGCATTCACCTGAGCAGCCGGGTCCTTCACGAAGGCCCACTGGACTTCGCCCGTGTCGGACAGCACCGACACCGCGTCGAGCTTGCTCAGCGCGATCAGGTCAGCCTGTTTGATCGGGAACACGAAGTCCGCATCGCCCGACTTGTTGGCGGCGAACTTGCCGTCGACTTCCAGCATGCTGGCGCCGGTGCGGATGCGATAGGTTGCGCTCTGGCCGACGCGGTTGGCCGCCTGCTTGCCCAGCTTCACCGTGGTGCCGCCATTGGCGGCGTTGCAGGTGATGACGACGCCCTGCGGGTTATCCGTGTTGCCGCCGATCGCGTTGACGAGGGCGAGAACCGGGTCCTGCGGGATCAGGTTGTCTTCCGCCATCCAGGCCGTGTTGCTGGCGAGGTTCTGCACGACGATCGTCGTGTGCGCCGCGCCAGCCAGCGGAACAGCGCCGCCCGTGTCGGCCGAAATGCTCGAACCCGCCGAAGGGTTGGACGCGCACGCCGCCGCCAGCGTGCCGACTGCCGCGAGGAGGGCAATGCGATGGAACATGGAAGATCCCCTTATTGGTCTGCTGTGGCCAGAACTGGTCTACAACTCAGATCGTGATGACGACTTTGCCTTTTGCGCGCCGTTCCGAAAGCTCCTTGATGGCTTCGGCGGCGCGCTCAAGCGGATACCTGTTCGACACATGTGGCCGAATTTTGCCTTCCTGATACAGCCTGAACAGGTCGGCGAGGTTTTCTGCATGTCCCTTCGGGTCACGCGCAACGAAAGCGCCCCAGAACACGCCGACGATCTGGCATGATTTCAAAAGCGTAAGGTTGAGCGGCAGTTTCGGAATGCCCGCCGGGAAGCCGATCACGAGGAACCGGCCTTCCCAGTTCAGCGCGCGCACGGCCGGCTCGGCATAGTCGCCACCGACGCCGTCATAGATCACGTCAACGCCGCCACCGCCCAGTTCCTTGATCTTGTCGGAGAACTCTTTCTGCTGCTCGCGGCTCAGCGGGTTCTCCGGGTAAACGAGGCCCTTGTGCGCGCCCTTGGAGATGCAGAAGTCGACCTTCTCCTGGCTGGAAGCGGCGGCGATCACGGTCGCGCCCATCGCCACGCCGAGTTCGACGGCTGCGAGGCCAACACCGCCAGCTGCGCCCAGCACCAGCAGCGTTTCGCCCGGCTTGATGTGGCCGCGATCCTTCAGCGCGTAGTGCGACGTGCCGTAGGTCATCAGGAAGGCAGCCGCTTCATCGAACGGCATGAAATCCGGCAGCGCATTCATGCGGTTCGCCGGGATCAGGATTTCCTCGGCCATGCCGCCAGCGCCGGTCGAGCCGAACACCTTGTCGCCGACCTTGAACTGTGTGACGCCTTCGCCGACCGCCTTCACGACGCCCGAGATTTCGCCGCCGGGCGAGAACGGACGCGGGGGTTTGTACTGGTACATGTCCTGGATGATCAGGAAGTCGGGAAAGTTCACCCCGACTGCCTTCACCGTCACAACGATTTCACCCTTGCCCGGGGTCGGAGAGGGCACGTCCTCCAGCACCAGCGTATCGGGCAGGCCAGGGGCCTTGGAGAGGACGGCTTTCATCGAGAGGCTCCGAGATCTGTCGTTATCTCCCTGCCTTAGCGAAGCTATGCCGGGCTGTCATCCCGCAGGATTCGGGCGCTTCAGGACCGCTCCATAAAGCGCCAGTTGTGGCGCAATTCCGGGGGCACTTCGACGCCCTCATAGGCGTCGCGGTCCTTGAAGCCTTCGACCTCGTAAAGCTTGTGCGCGGACGCCATGAACGGCCCGCTGTCTAGCCGCATGACCGGATATCCGAACGCATCGGAATCGGCGATCAGGCGCTTCACGATGATGGCGCCCAGCCCGCCGCCGCGCTGATCCGGCGCCACGAAAACGCGCTTCATTTCCGATACGCCGTCAGCCAGCTTCCGCACGCCGCCCATGCCTGCGGGCCGTCCGTTGCGGCGTACGATGTAGAACACGCCCTCGGGCGGTTGCGCCGCGCAGAGCTTGTCGAGCGCAGAGGCGACATAGGTCTGGATCGAGCCGCCCAGCAGGTCCGAAATCTCGATCCCGAAGTCTCGGCGTATGCATGCCTCCATCCATGCGAAGTACTGGATGTTGAGGTCCAGCATCACGTCGCGATCACGCTTGGCGTCGGCCGGTTCGAAGCTGATCGTCATGCTGGTTTCAATCGCGTCGTCATTCACCCACCCTCCACGACAGTCGCGCGAGATTGTTATCCCATGCCGCTACGTTGGCCTAGCGCGGGCCGCTTGCCGCGCACGGCCCACTCTGCAACGCTAATGGAAAGGTTGCCCGCGCTAGACGGGCGATGAGGGAGAGACGCCGATGTTCACCGCTATGACACGCCGGTTGTTTGCTGCTGTGACGATCAGCGCAGGCTTGCTCGCCGCCTGCGCCACGCAGCCGGATACGACGCCAAGCCCGATCACGGGCATCAATTTCCGCACAGTGGATTCGCATGGCGTGAAGCTACGCGTCGCGGAGGCCGGCAAGGGGCCGCTGGTCATTCTCGTTCATGGCTTCCCGGAGAGCTGGTATTCGTGGCGGCATCAGATGCCGGTACTGGCGGCGGCCGGCTATCATGTCGTCGCCCCCGACATGCGCGGATATGGAAAGTCGGATCGGCCGGGGCCGGTCGAAGACTACGACATCAAGCATCTGACGGATGATCTCGTTTCCATCGTTGATGCGATGGGAGAGAAGACGGCGATCCTTATCGGGCATGACTGGGGCGCGAGCGTTTCGTGGAATGCGCTGCTGCTTCATCCCGATCGCTTCACGGCCTATGCGGCGATGAGCGTTCCCTATCGTGGGCGCAATCCCGATGTGCGCCCGATGGATGCGACGCGCGCGGCGTATGGCGAGAATTTCTGGTACACGGTCTATTTCCAGGAGCCCGGCGTCGCCGAAGCCGAGTTCGACGCGCAGCCGTATGAATTCCTGAGCCGCGCCTACCTGCTCTATGAGGGCCAGACGCCGACCGAGCCGCCGCAGATCACAGACCCGCGCCGCTCCGCTGGCGGATGGATTCCGCGCATGGGCAAGGTGAAGCAACTGCCTGGGTGGCTGCCGCAGAAAGACCTCGACTACTATGTGAGCGAGTTCAAGGAATCCGGCTTCCGGGGCGGGATCAACTATTATCGAAACAGCAATCGCAACTGGGAGATCACTCCTCAACTCACGGGCGCGACGACCAATGCGCCGGTCATCTTCATCGCGGGCAAGGATGATCCGGTTATCCGTGGCGGTACGGTCGAGAGCCTTACCGCGATGATGAAGCCGACGGTGAAGGATCTGCGCGGTGTCACCGTCATCCCCGGGGCTGGCCACTGGATTCAGCAGGAAAAGGCCGACGAGGTGAACGCACTACTGTTGCAATTCCTGAAGGGGTTGAAATAGCGGGTACGCCCTCGTCCTTCGACGGACGCCGCTTCGCGGCTGCTCAGGATGAGGGCTACTCTACCGCCAGAAGTTTAGCCCTCATGGTGAGCAGCGCGTCGAAGATGCGCGTCCGTCGAACCACGAGGGCGTCACCTCCGCCGGTTGACATCAGCCGCGCAAAGCTTTTCACCGTCGCTCCATGAAACATCTGCGCGGCTATTTCGGCATCGGCGTTGAATCGCTGTCCAAGCCCATGAACCTTGGCGCTCTTCAGCGTACGGCGCATGCGTTCGGCGCGGCGTTCACCTTCACGGTGTCGCCTGCGCCAAAGATCCGCGTGCTTCACCATGCCGACACGTCGAAATCGGACCTGCATGTGCCATGGTATCTCTGGGATACGATCGACGACATGCAGATGCCGCGCGGCTGCCAGCTGGTGGGCATAGAGCTCACTGATGATGCGGTCGATCTTCCGGCCTTCCGTCATCCGCTGCGCGCAGCTTATGTGATGGGCGGGGAGGCGAGGGATTTGTCGCCGGAGATGCAGGCGAAGTGCGCCTTCATCGTGAAGATCCCCACGCGCTTCTGCATCAACGTTTCACTGGCCGGCGCGCTGGTGATGTACGACCGCACGCTTTCGATGGGCGGCTGGCCCGCGCGCCCCGTCCACACGGGTGGTTCGGATCAGGCGGAGTAGATATCGCCGCCGCGCATATGGATGCTGATCGCCACCAGCGCCAACCCGGTCGCAGCGCCCAGCGCCAGTACAACAGCAGCGGTCGCATCGCCCGGCTCTATGCCGGTTACGAGCATGAGGATCAGGACGCCGCCAAGCGCCATCGCCACGAATGTGCCTGCGGTGCGAATACCGAACGCCACTGCATTGATGACGGACGCGCGATCATTCCACGCGCCATAGAACCAGCGGCCGATCAGCAGAACCAGTCCACCCGTCAGGAACAAGGGCATAGCGACAGAGGACGCGCCGCCCAGCGTATCCGCGGCGTCCGGTAGTTTGAGATAACGCGCCAGGATCGCGAACCCGACAATGATCATGCCTGCAGCCGCGCTTGCGCCCGTCATCACAAGACATGCGCCAGAAATGCGCCGCCAGATCATCGTTCTTGCTCCCTCCGCCTCCCTTTTTGTGAGGAAGCAGTCGGGTGAGACGAAGCAGGGCAGGCGCCGTTGCGGATTTACCTAGTCTTCTCGCGCAATCTCGCTTTGGGCGGGTTTTTCGCTCCAGATTGAGCCAAAAAGCCCTGAAAGCGGTCGATTGCATGAAATTCGTCGGACCCGATTAAATCGATTTTCAAGGCTGCGTGCCAGTTTGATGCGGAACAGGGAGGCCACCCAAGAGCCTCCCGGCATTGATGTGGTGGTGACATGGCTAAGACCGTTCTGGTCGTCGATGACGATCCTACCCAGCGTCGCCTCATGCAGGCAGCCGCGGAGAAGCAAGGCTTCCGTGCGCGCCTCGCCGAGAACGGTGAGAAGGCCCTCGAGGAAGCGTCCGACATCAAGAACGGCGTCGACGTCGTTCTGCTCGATCTCGTGATGCCGGGCCTCTCGGGCATGGAAACGCTCGAGCGTCTCATGGAACGTCGCCCCGATCTTCCCGTGATCGTGCTCACCGCCACCGGCGGCATCGACACAGTCGTGCAGGCCATGCGCGCAGGCGCCGTCGATTTCTTCGTGAAGCCGGCCTCGCCCGAGCGTATCGGCATCTCCATTCGCAACGCGCTTAAGCTCTCGGATCTGCGCGGCGAGGTGAAACGCCTCTCCAAGAAGACCGAAGGCAAGATGGGCTTCGAGGACATGATCGCCGGCGCGCCGTCGATGCGCGGCGTCGTCCGCCTCGGCCAGCGCGCGGCTGCGTCGTCCATTCCGATCCTCATCCTCGGTGAATCGGGCGTCGGCAAGGAAGTCATCGCCCGCTGTATCCAGGGCGCGTCCGAACGCGCCGGCAAACCGTTCATCTCGGTCAACTGCGGCGCCATTCCGGAAAACCTCGTCGAATCGATCCTGTTTGGCCACGAGAAGGGCTCGTTCACCGGCGCGCATGAGAAGAAGCTCGGCAAGTTCGCTGAAGCTGACGGCGGCACGCTGTTCCTCGACGAAGTCGGCGAACTGCCACTCGACATGCAGGTGAAGCTGCTTCGCGTCCTTCAGGAAGGCGAAGTCGATGCTGTCGGCTCGCGTCGCCCGACCAAGATCGACGTGCGTATCATCTCGGCCACCAACCGCGACCTCGCCACGCAGGTCAAGGAAGGCCGCTTCCGTGAAGACCTCTATTACCGCCTGAACGTCTTCCCCATCGAAGTTCCTTCGCTGCGCGAACGCCGCGAAGATCTGCCTGCGCTGGTCGATCACTTCGTGGGTCGCTTCAACGCGGAAGAGGGCAAGAACATTCCGGGCGTGTCGCCTGAAACCCTCTCGATGATCCAGTCCTACGATTGGCCCGGCAACGTTCGTCAGCTCGAGAACGCAGTCTTCCGTGCAGTCGTTCTGTCCGATGGCGGCGCGCTCAAGCCGGAAGACTTCCCGCAGATCGCCGGCCTGGTTGGCAACCTGCCGGTCGCGTCGGGCGATGTGATGCACGTCTCGGCTCCGACTGCCGCCAATGACGCGCCGGACCAGCCCGTGCTTATCACGGATACGACTGGCGAGTTGCGTACGCTCGAAGCAATCGAGCGCGATCTCATCCAGTTCGCCATCGATCACTATTCGGGTCACATGTCGGAAGTCGCCCGCCGCCTCGGCATCGGCCGCTCGACGCTCTACCGCAAGGTCCGTGAATACGACCTCAAGGTCCGCGACGGCGAAGACCTCGATCAGGTCGGCTGATAACTTCGGCCACCAGAAACACGAATGGCGAGCGGATCATCCGCTCGCCATTTTTGTTTGCTCTCTGCACGCCGTTTGTCATCCCGGAAGCGCGTAGCGCTATCCGGGACCCATTGTGAGAGCCGGTACTCTCTCGATGGTTCCCGGCTCTCCGCTACGCTACGGCCGGGATGACAAATCAACCTGTCGCTCTCAGCGCGCCCAGCCTAGTCCGCAACGTGGATCAGCATCTTCCCGCTGTTGCGACCTTCAAACAGGCCGATCAGGCCTTCAGGCGCGCGTTCGAAGCCGTTCAGGATCGTCTCCTGGTATTTGATCTTCCCGCTCTTCAGCCAGCCGGTCATGTCGGAGACGAACTGCGCATTGAGATGCGCGAAGTCGGTTGCGACGAAGCCTTCCATGCGGATGCGTTTGTAGATCATGTTGAACAGGCCGGTGACGCCATCGCCGCCGCCATTGTAGGTCGAGATCATGCCGCACACCGGGATGCGCCCGTGCACATTCATGCGCGGCAGGGCGGCATCGAGATGCGCGCCGCCGACATTCTCGAAGTACACATCGATGCCTTTGGGAGTCGCGGCCTCCAGCGACTTCGCCAGATCCTGCGTCTTGTAGTTGATCACGGCATCGAGCCCGGCCTCGTCGCGCAGCCATTGCGCCTTGTCGTCTGCGCCCGTCGTGCCGACGACATAGCAGCCTTTGAGCTTCGCGATTTGCGCCACGACCGAACCGACGGCGCCGCCTGCTGTCGAGACGAACACCTGCTCGCCATCCTTCAGCTTGCCGATATCCAGCAGGCCGCCATAGGCCGTGATGCCGGTGCCGCCGAGCGCGTGCATGTAGACCGATAGAGGCAGGGCGGGGTCGCGCTCCAGTGGCGCGAGTCCCTGGCCGTTGCTGGTGAAGGTTTCGCGGAAGCCGTTCCAGTGTTTGACCAGCTGGCCTTCCTTGAGTTTCGGATTGCGCGATTCCACCACGCGTCCAATGCCGCCGCCCAGCAGCGGCGTATCCAGAGCCTGATCCGCATTCAGGCGCGGCCGCATATAGGGATCGACCGACATGATGAGGGTCTGGATCTTCGCCTCGCCATCGCCCGTGGCCGCGACATCAACCGGCACGACCGCAAAGTCCGCTGGCACGGGCACGCCCTTGGGGCGCTGAACCAGATGAATCTCATGGCTGTTGGTCATCGCAGGCTCCTGAACGAATTTCGCGGGCGACCATGGGGCGAATAGCCGAGGCAGGCAAACGCCCGCGACCTGCGGACGGATGCGATGCGAGCCCAGCTGTACGGCCAGTTCAAACGCAAGCGGGCCGAAGGCGGTGAACGCCTTCGGCCCGAAATCTTTGCCGGTAGTGCTAAAACCCGGATCTAGGTTTTAGGCAGGAGGCCTTCACGCTGGGCGCGTTTGCGAGCCAGTTTGCGCGCGCGGCGCACGGCTTCAGCTTTTTCGCGAGCCTTACGTTCGGAGGGCTTCTCGAAATGGTTGCGACGCTTCATCTCACGGAAGAGACCTTCGCGTTGCATCTTCTTTTTCAGCGCCTTCAACGCCTGATCGACGTTGTTATCGCGGACCACGATCTGAACTATTTGAAACTCTCCATCGGTTTCCCGGACCGGCTCCGGGGAAGTCTTTAGAACGTCAGAAACGCCGAAACGGCCGCAAACGCTCCCTTCTGAGGATGCGTTGGCCCGCTCGACGGGTGATTTTTCCGGGCCCTCCAGTTACCTTGTCGGCAACCATCAGGGTCAGGCGGGGGGTCGATAACACACGAAATCGGCCCTGCCTACTGCCCCCGGACGCAGATTTGGCGCACAATAGACCCATGACGAACCAGCCAGACACAAACCAAGACGGACCCGAAACCGCACCCAGCGACCAGTTCCGCGAGCGCCTGCTCGACGCAATGCTCGAAATTGCTGCTGAATCAGGGTGGACCATGGCCGCCATGGGGCGCGCCGCCCAGAAGGCCGGCCTTTCCGAGGGCCAGGTCCTGCTGGCCACCCCCCATGGCGTGACCGATCTGCTGGACGCACTGGGCCAGCGCGCGGCCAAGGCTGCCGGTGAACGGCTGCGGGCCGACGACATTGCGGGCCTCAAGGTCCGCGAGCGGGTGCGGGCAGGGGTCAAGGGCTGGCTTGCGGCCCTCCAGCCGCACAAGGCGGCTGTGAAGCGCGCGGGCGGCACGCCGGCGAATCTGTTCACCGGGCCCAAGGGCCTGTGGGCGGCATCGGATGCGATCTGGTCCGCGCTGGGCGACAAGTCGACGGACTTCAACTGGTATACCAAGCGCACCACGCTCTCGGCGGTTCTTGGCTCGACGCTCGCGGCCTGGATCGGCACGGACGACGAAGCCGAGGTCGATGCCTTCCTCGATCGCCGCATCGAGAACGTGATGCAGTTCGAGAAGCTCAAGGGCCAGGTGAAGGACGCCATGGCCAAGGCGCCGAACCCGATGGACTTCTTCGGCCAGCGCAAATGAGCGAACGTCTCTCCGAGGAGATCTACCGTCAGGAAGGCGACAACTTCCGGTCGATCTGCGTCGCCTAGAATGTGCCTCATGAGAATGGCGGCTACGCGTAGGCTTTCGGATGTAAGGCTGCCACACCAACGATCGACTGCCTGAGAAGCGCCTGCAGTATACGGCGCGGTGTGGACGCGCTAACGGGGCGGCATGATACCGCGCGAGCTTATTGGTACGGCGAAGGTTCCCGGCGGGGTTGAGCTGAAGCTCATCCGTCATGGCGAGGACCATGTGATCATGGTCGATGCGAACGAGCTGATGAGCAGTCGGCTTGGCGGTTCTGAGGAAGCGCTGGCGGTGATGGCTTGCCAGCGTTTGCGGAAGGGCATTGCGCCGCGCTTGCTGATTGGCGGGTATGGCATGGGCTTTACCTTGCGGGCTGCGCTGAAGGTGATCGGCGAGCAGGGCAGAGCGAGCGTGGCCGAGCTTGTACCGGAGATCATCGACTGGGCGAAAGGGCCGATGGCCAATCTGACGGATGGATGCCTGGATGATCCGCGTGTGGAGCTGATCCAGGGTGATGTGGCTGAGGTGATCAAGGCGGCTTCCAAAAAGTACGATGCGATCCTGCTTGATGTTGATAATGGGCCTTCGGGGTTGGTGAGGCCGGATAACAACAGCCTGTACTCGATGAACGGGCTGGCGAAATCGCGGGCGGCCTTGCGGCCCGGTGGCGTTCTCGCGATCTGGTCGGCGGCGCCGGATGAGCGGTTCACCAAGCGGCTGCGCGATGCGGGCTTCAAGGCCGAGATGGTCACCGTGCGGGCGCGCAGCAACGGCAAGGGACCGCGGCATACGATCTGGTTTGCGACGCTCGGCTAGCTTTCGTTACGAGCAGCGGAAGTATTTCTGGCAATCGACCGAGGTCAGTCTCTCCAGATTCTGGACGACGTGCCTTGGCATCGAGAAGTGCTGCTTCGTTGCTTGCCGCGTCATGGCCTTTGACGCTTCGCCGCGACCGACCAGCAGGGCGGGATAGTAGCGGATGCCCTGTTCGTAGAGGCCGACCTTCTGATCCGGCTTGCGGCCAGAACCTGCCTCGCTGTGCAGGATGACGCGCTCATCGAGGCGGATCGGGATCAGCAGTTCGTAGAGTCGATCGGGTGCAAAGCGCTCTTCAACGCCATTGCTCTTGACCACGAAGGCGACCGTATCGGCGTCTGCTGCGCCTGCGATTTTGCCGATGCGGACGGTCACGGTCGGCGGCAGATTCAGTTCGCCCATGAATTGCGGATCGAGTGCGTAGATGATGACTGCGCAGGCATCATCTACCGCGTATTTCGACTGCGAGCCGCAAGCCGTATCGGCCTTCAGCCGTTTGATGAAGGCAGGGACATCACGCGCGCAGCCGAGCGCCAGCTCATGATCGGCCAGCACATCGGGAACGGGGCAGGGCAGATTGGCGGGCCGGGTCTCGTTGATCAGAACCGTGTCGGCGGGCGCCTGTTGCGCGAAGGCGGCTGGAGCGCAGAGCGAGAGCGCTGCTGCAAGAGCGGCGATTAATCCGGTGAGCGTCCGCGTCGTCATCAGCAACCCCATTTGCCAGATCCGCGATGAGGTGAAGCTAGCGCGGAATGCAAGCGGTTCAAAGGCGGATCGGCCGGATCGCGATGTCGTGAGGGAAACCCGAAAGGCATCGTGATTGGGGGCGGTCGGTGGCGGGGTGGAGTGAGGGGGCGAAGCGGGGGTGGAGGTTGAGGTGAAGGTGGAGGTGGAGGTTTTGATGGGCATTGGGGTTGGGTGTTTCTCGTGTGTTGGTTGGGGCGGCGGAAGTCGGTGCATTTCCGTTGCACTCCAATGCACCCTACGGGTTGGGCGTGTGTTCGCGTTCTCGCCGGTGGGCGAGGTGAGGCGTGTTGCGATATGGGGGCGTCAGCTGGTGTCAGCGCGCGCGATTTGGGCGTGGCAGCGGTCGGGTAGATCGATGCGGCGGTGATCGGTGTAGAGGTGCGCGGCGCGGCGGGGCACGTTGGTGCGGGGCGTGGCGCGGCGGGCCAGTGTTGTTGTGGTGAGGCGTGAGCGGGCGAGGCGGCGGGCGGCGCTGGTGATGGCGGCGCGTGGATCTTGCGTGATGCGGGTCAGTGCATCGAGACGGGCGGCTAGATCGGGCGCGGGGACATGACGTTGCCATTCGTCATGGCAACGGCGCCAGTCGTGGAGACTGTAGGGTAGTTCGTTCGGATCGCGGGGTTCGCTCTTCGGACGCGGCTCGCGTTTGGCGCGCTTGCGTTTGGGAGTGTCTTCGTCGTGTTCGCGGTCAGCGAACATCGCGTTCTCGTCTTCGTGCGAACGCCAGTCGGGGTCCTGGCGCGCGGGGCGGACCCAGCGGTCGAGCGGGTGGCGGGCGTGGCGCGTGATGGGAGGCGGCGTTGCGTGAGCGTGGCCGCGTTGCGATGCGCCAAGGTTGAGCAGCGGATCGGACGGGAAGGCGATGTGGCTGAAGGGCTTGCGCGCTGTCGGCGTGGTTGTGCGCTGGAGCTGGGTGGGAATGGCGGGCGTTTCGGATGCTCCGGCGAGGCGGAAGACGCAGAAGCCGGGGCGGCGGGTGAGGGCGTGTTTGCGCGGCGCTGGCGTGTGCGCGCAGGCGATGGTGCGCGGTGTGGGGAGCGTGAAGGTAAGCGCGGCGGAGAGGATGAGGCGGCGCACGGAGGCTTCGATGTTCATCAGCCAGATCGAGACCTTCGCGCCTTGCTCGCGGCTGATGCCGGTTGTGCTGAGAGCGGGGCGATCGATGGCGGTGACGAGCCAGGCGACAAGGCCGCGCGCCTCGCGCCACAGCTTGCGCAGGGCGGTCGGGATGGGATGCGGTTTTGGCGCGCGTGGGTTCATGGCGCGGAGTGTAGGTGAGGTTTGGGCGGGTGGGGATTTGGGTGAGCTGGGTCCTACAGGTAGGGCGTTGATGGGGTTGGGGTTTGGGGTGTGGGAGGGGTGTTGGATTCGGTGGAATTCAGCCGGGCCCAGGGGTCATGCACCGGGACAAGCCGCCCCTGGGTCCCGACTTGCGTCGGGAGGAGCGGGACAAGGAATTGAAGGTGGTGGGTGGGTCGCTGGATCCCGGCCTTCGCCGGGAACGCGTGAACGGGGTTCACGCTTCCAGAGTGGTGCATCGTTGATGCACCTTACGAACGGGGGCGCAGCTTCGTGATGTGGCCCATCTTGCGGCCGTGGATGGCGCGGCGTTTGCCGTAGAGGTGGAGTTTGGCGCCTTCGGTGAGGTGCTGTTCCCAGGCGTGGGCTTCTTCACCGAGGAGGTTGAGCATTTCGCCGTCGCTGTGGCGCGCGGGATTGCCCAGCGGCCAGCCGCAGACGGCGCGGATGTGTTGTTCGAACTGGCCGGTGAAGCAGGCGTCCTGCGTCCAGTGGCCGGAGTTGTGGACGCGCGGGGCGAACTCGTTGGCGAGGAGTTTGCCGTCCTTCGTGACGAAGAGTTCGAGCGCGAGGACGCCGATATAGCCGAGCTCGTCGGCGAGTTTTTTGGCGAGGCGCTTGGCTTCTTCGATGATTGCGGGCGAGGCCTTCGACGGGAAGGTGGACTTGCGCAGGATGCCGCCAGAGTGGTCGTTCTCGGGCGGATCGAAGGCGACGAACTCGCCGCTTTCGGAGCGGGCGGCGATGACGGAGATTTCGAAGTCGTGTTCGACCCAGGCTTCGAGGATCGCCATCTTGCCGCCGACTTCGGCCCAGGCGGGGTAGGGCTGGATCGTGCCCTTGAGGCGGACCTGTCCCTTGCCGTCATAGCCGGCGAAGCGGGATTTCAGAACGCCTGAGCCGCCGAGGCGTTCGAGTTCGGGCTGGATCTGATCCGGGTGGTCGATGCGTGCGAAGTTCGCGGGCTCGATGCCGATTTCGCGGAAGAAGGTTTTTTCGGCGAGGCGATCCTGTGCGCGCGAGAGCGTTTCGCCATTGGGGCGGACGGGGACGCCTTCGTCTTCGATGAGATCAACCGCATCGACGGGGACGTTCTCGAATTCGATGGTGGCGACGGTGATGCTGGCTGCGAACTCGCGCAGGGCGTCGCGATCTTCGAAGGGGGCGACCCAGGTTTTCTTGGCGACGCGCGAGGCGGGGCTGTCTTGCTCCGGCGTGAAGATGTGGACGTCGAGGCCGAGGTCGGCTGCGGCGATGGCGAGCATGCGGCCGAGCTGTCCGCCGCCGAGAATGCCGATCGTATCGCCCGGCCGGGCGATCACGCCTGTGGCCTTTGGCTTGGTCATTGCGGGTCTTCCACCGTTTCGGCGACTGCATCCGTCTGCGCCTTGCGGAAGGCGTCGAGGCGCTTGAGGAGGGCTTCGTCGTTTCCGGCCAGGATCGAGGCGGCGAGGATGCCGGCGTTGGCGGCGCCCGCTTCGCCGATGGCCAGCGTGCCGACCGGGATGCCCTTCGGCATCTGCACGATCGAGAGCAGGCTGTCCCAGCCGGACAGGGTCGAGGATTTCACGGGGACGCCGAGGACGGGGAGCGAGGTCATCGAGGCGACCATGCCGGGCAGGTGGGCGGCGCCGCCGGCCCCGGCGATGATGACTTGCAAGCCGCGGCTGCGGGCGGATTTGGCGTATTCGACGAGGCGATCGGGGGTGCGGTGGGCCGAAACCACCTTCGCTTCATATGGAACGCCGAGTTCTGTGAGTATCTCGGCCGCCTTCGTCATGGTCGGCCAGTCGGACCGGCTGCCCATGATGATACCCACAACAGGTTGTCCTGATGGGGATTTTGTCGGCGCACTCATAAAGCTCTCCGCCCGGAAAGCCGGGTTCTACAAGGTTCCGCCTCATTTTCGCAACGGCGCGGTAAGGCATGATTAATGCGGCGATAACAAGCTTGGGTAAGATTGGCCGGATTAGACGGCTAGTTGCGTTCAGATTGTTCGCCCCATGAAGATTTTTTCGATCTTCGGCTCCAGAAGCCGCCCCGACGATGTTGCGCCGGTCGAGAAGCCTGTCGATCTGGCCAGGCGCGTGGCGGATATCTTTGGCGTGCCGGATTACCAGCTGACGCCGCAGGTGCGGACGGCCTTCATGATGATGATCAATGAAGTGGATTCGCTTCGGCTGGATGTTGAGCAGCTGAAGCTGTCGCTGGCCGAGGCGGAGGCTTCGGCGGACCATGATGCGCTGGCGCCAGTGTACAATCGCCGGGCGTTCGTGCGCGAGACGCAGCGTGTGGTCGCGATGGTGAAGCGGCACGAGGTCGAGGCGAGCCTGATCTATTTCGACCTGAACAATTTCAAGGCGATCAATGACGCGCATGGTCATGCGGCGGGCGACGCGGTGATCCGGTCGATCGGCGAGCTGCTGATCCGGCAGACGCGCGAGACGGATATTGTGGGGCGCATTGGCGGCGACGAGTTCGCGGTGGTGCTGACGCATATCGGCGCGGAGGCGGCGCAGGTGAAGGCTGAAGCGCTGGCGGCGGCGTTGTGCACCGAGAAGGTGCTGCATGACGGTCAGGCGCACTTTGTGTCGGCGGCGTTCGGTGTTGCGCACATGACGGCCAGCGATACGGCCGAGCTGGCGCTCGCAAGGGCGGATGAGGCGATGTACGCCGACAAGGCGCTGCATCGCAGGGCGCAAGCCTAGGGCCGATGGCCTGAGGCTTGGCTTACCGGCGCTGATCTAGGGCCGGCGACGGCCGCCGCCGCCGTAATAGCCGCGACCGCCGCCCCAGACTTTTTCGCCGATGGTGCAGTCGGTTTTCTCCGTGGGCAGCTTCAGCTGTGCGCGATAGAGGCCGGGCTGCTCTGCGAACTGGATCGGCGCCATGTCCGGCTCTACGTCGAGGCTCGCGATCTCCATCACCAGCTTCTTGCGGATGGTGGAGGAGAGGTGGCGCAGGTCGAACACCGGCGCGATGAAGGCCGATGCGCCGCCGATGACGCAGTGTTTGTAGTACCGGTCGAGATGGTCGATGTCGTAGAACTCGCGCGGCTTGTTGAGCATGATCGGCAGGCCGTTGATGACGATGCCGGCTTTCACCACGTCGTCGCGCGCTTCCTCGACCAGGCGGCCGGCATTGTTGGCGCCGTCGCCTGAGACGTCGATCACCTGGCGGTGGGACGAGATGTTGTTGTTCAGGATGTAGTCCTTGGCGGCGTAGAGCGCGGTCGAGATCGAGGTGCGCTGTTCGCCGAAGATGGGTTCGTTTTCGAGGCGGTCAGCGAAATCGTGGGCCGCCTTGGCGCTGTCGATGATGGTCCACGGGATGGTGGGGATCGGGTCGAAATCGCCTGCCCATTCCATGTACATGACGGCGATCTTGCCCTCGGGGCCCGAGGTCAGCGCATTGATGACGTCCTTGTGGCGGAAGGCTTCGACATAGCCGTTGCGCTGGATGGTGTGCTCGTCGAAGTCCATCGACTGCGAGATATCGACGGCGAGGAGGAGTTCGAGGTCGACGCGGACGCTCTGGCCCTGCTGGGCGGTGGCGGACTGGATGGCGACGGGCGCGGCAAGGCCGGCAAAAGCGGCGATGGCGAGAGCAGACAGCCCCCGGATGCTCGTCTTGATGTTCATCACCCGCTCCGGTCCGAGCGTCCAGCTTGCAGGCCAACGCGGCGGCAAGCAAGCTGGGGCACATCACGAACTCACGACCTTGCGCC
Organism: Hyphomonadaceae bacterium; assembly: GCA_036733305.1. Taxonomy (GTDB): domain Bacteria; phylum Pseudomonadota; class Alphaproteobacteria; order Caulobacterales; family Hyphomonadaceae; genus UBA7672. The sequence goes on along the minus strand of DAINAT010000053.1, from coordinate 4,292 downwards.
CGGTTGGGGGCCCGTTGGGGAAGTCGGGCGGGGCGGCGCTCGGGATCAGGACAATGATCAGGCGAGGGCGAAATCCACCAGCGCTTCGGCGTGGAGTTCGAGCGTGTCGTAGCCGGGCACGCCGACTTCGGTTGGCGGGAACAGCATGCCGATCTCGGTGCAGGCAAAGATCACGCTGTCGGCCTCGCGCGCCGAGGAACGGTCGATCATGGCGCGGACGGTGTCGCGCGACTTGTCGGTGACGATGCCCTTGATCAGTTCGTCGTAGATGATCGCGTGCAGGGCCTCACGGTCGAGGCGATCGGGCACGAGCGCGCCGATGCCTTTGTTCGCGAGATGGTCGATCATGAAGGGATCTTCCATCGTGTAACGCGTGCCGAGCAGGAGAGGGCGTGAGCGGGCGTCGCGGCGCAGCGCGGTGACCAGCGTGTCGCCGATATGGATGATGGGCAGGCGGACGGAGGCCATCACCTGGGCGGCTACCTTGTGCATGGTGTTGGCGCCGATTGCGATGACGTCGGCGCCGGCGCGCTCCAGCGACTGGGCGGCGTTGGCGAGGATGGCGCCGGCTTCTTTCCAGTTGCCCTCGGTCTGCAGCTTCGCGATGGGGGCGAAGTCCAGCGAGTTGATGATGATCTGCGCCGAATGTACGCCGCCGAGACGCTCGGCGACGTGGCCGTTGATCCGCTCGTAATAGAGCTTCGAGCTTTGCCAGCTCATGCCGCCGATGAGGCCGATGGTGCGCATGTCATGCTCCCGATGGGAGCGCGGGTTAGCACCGTGCGGTTCGCGGGTACAGTTAGCTGAGTTTCACGACGTCGACGCCGACCGACATGGTCGAAGTTGCGCCAAAGCCCGTAAAAGCGCCCAGAATCGGGGTCAATTCTGCGCCGGTGGCGGCTGTGGCGACGGGGATGAGGTCGCCATCGTCAACGAGACCATTGGTGGCGTCGAGCTCGATCCAGCCCATGGCGGGGATGTAGACCTCGGCCCAGGCGTGTGGCGAGGACGAGCCGGGCGCCGCGTTGGGCGTATAGACATAGCCGGTGACGAAGCGGGCGGCGCAGCCGAGACTGCGGGCGGCGGCGATCATCAGCTCGGCGAAGTCGCGGCAGGTGCCGGAATGCTGGAGCAGGGTTTCGGCGGGCGTCTGCAGGCCGGGCTCGTAGCGGATACGATAGTCGAACTCGTAGCGGATGCGGGCGGCGCATTCGAGCAGGCGCTCGTACTGGCCCTTCTCCACGCTTACCGCGCCGCTGTTGATCCAGTCGGCAGCCACCTCGGCGTTTTCTGCTGGCTGGTCGATATAGGGCGCGAGCATGTGTTGCTCGGTCGGGGAATATTGCGTCGTGCCGGTTTCCAGCAGGAGCCGGCGCTGGCTTTCCGAGCGGGGGAACGTCTCGACGGTCAGTTCGCTGATGATGTCGAGCTGGGTGGTTTCGCCCTGGAAGTACGCCACGGCGAAGGAATTTCCGTAGAGATCGTTGCGCCAGACCACTTCGGCGGCCGGCGAGAGGGCCAGGGTGGAGGCTTCGAGCTTAAGCTTGTGGTCGCTGCGCGGACGCAGATAGAGCGAATGGGGCGACAGGGTCACCGGCGAGGAAAAGGCATAGGTCGTGGCGTGGCGTAGCTGGAAGACGGGCATGGGGGCTCATTAACAAGGGAATCGGCCAGCAACGTGTGCTGGCGGGGCGGGTTCCATGGTTAGCGGCCGTTTACGGGCTGAAATCGCGTTTGCCTTGACCTTTTCTACACCCCGGCGTAGGGAACCGGCCTTCCGCGCAGAACCCCCAAAGGAAACTTTGGAGCCTGTGCTTTGACCGGCACGACCCTGTCTTCTGGACAGACGAGGCTGGCGAGGTCCCCCGCCCGGCGCGTTGCGCTCAGCGGGGTTCTCGTCGTTTTGGCCTCTGGTTTGTTTCTGGTCCGAGCAGGGTTTGACCGCGGAAACACGATCCCCATGTCGGATGGTCCGGCATGAAAAGGAATGGCGATGTTCGACGCGCTGACAGACAAGCTTGGGAAGGTGTTCGACGGCCTGACGGGCCGCGGCGCGCTTTCCGAGAAGGACGTCAACGAGGCCCTGCGCGAGATCCGCGTGGCGCTGCTCGAAGCCGACGTCGCCTTGCCTGTGGTCAAGAAATTCATCGATGACGTTCGCCCGCTGGCGATTGGCGAGAACGTCATCAAGTCGATCAAGCCGGGCCAGCTGGTCATCAAGATCGTGCACGATGCACTGGTCGAGACGCTGGGCGGCGACGAAGAACAGCCGCCGCTGAAGATCGATAGCCCGCCCGCCGTCATCATGATGGCCGGCCTGCAGGGCTCGGGTAAGACCACCACCACCGGCAAGCTGGCCAAGCGCCTGAAGGAAGTCGAGCGCAAGAAGGTGCTCGTTGCTTCGTTGGACGTGCGCCGCCCGGCGGCGATGGAACAGCTGCGCATTCTGGCGCAGCAGGTTGGCGTTGATGCGCTGCCGATCGTCGAGGGACAGCTGCCGCCGGATATTGCACGGCGCGCGATCCAGGCTGCGAAGTTCGGCGGCTATGATGTGATCATCCTGGACACGGCGGGCCGCACCACGCTCGACGACCAGATGATGAACGAGGCGGCGCAGATCGCGGAGATCGCGAAGCCACAGGAAACGCTGCTTGTTGCTGATGCCCTGACGGGTCAGGACGCTGTCGAGACGGCCAAGCGTTTCCATGAGCGCCTGCCGCTGACGGGTCTGGTGCTGACGCGTATGGATGGCGATGGCCGCGGCGGCGCTGCGTTGTCGATGCGCGCTGTGACGGGCCTGCCGATCCGCTTTATCGGCATGGGCGAGAAGGTTGACGGGCTCGACGTGTTCGATGCGCGTCGTATCGCTGGCCGCATTCTTGGGCAGGGCGACATTGTCAGCCTCGTCGAGAAGGCCAAGGCGGAGCTCGATCAGGCGGAAGCCGAGCGTATCGCCAAGAAGATGGCCAAGGGCCAGTTCGACCTTGAGGACTATGCCGGGCAGCTGCGCCAGATGCAGCGCATGGGCGGCCTCGGCGGCCTGATGGACCTGATGCCGGGCGTGAAGAACGCCAAGGCGCAGATGGCTGCTGCGGGCATCGACGACCGCGTGATGAAGCGCAAGGAAGCGATCATCATGTCGATGACGCCGCAGGAGCGCCGCAAGCCGGATATTCTCGCCGCCTCGCGCAAGCGTCGCATTGCGACCGGCGCGGGCGTGGACGTGGCCGAAGTGAACAAGGTGCTGAAAGAGCACCGCAACATGGCCGACATGATGAAGAAGCTCGGCAAGGGCGGCATGAAAGGTCTGGCAGGGATGCTGGGCGGCATGGGCGGCCAGCCGGGTCAGGGCCCGCAGATCAATCAGCAGCAGATCAATGCGCTGAAGAATCTTGGCGGCGGCGCCCTTGGTGGCGGTGGAATGGGCGGCGGCATGGGCGGCCCGAAACTGCCGGGCCTCGGCGGCGGCGGCGGTCTTCCGGGTCTGGGCGGCGGGGACAAGAAGAAATGACCAAGTCTCCCGCTGACGAACTCAAACGCCTGCGCGCTTCGATCGATAACATCGATGCGGCGGTGGTGCACATGCTGGCCGAGCGCTTCAAGGCGACGAAGGCGGTGGGCGAGCTGAAGGCCGCCAATGCTTTGCCGCCGGCGGACAAGGCGCGTGAGGCGGAGCAGATCGCGCGCCTGCGCACGCTGGCCAATGACGCCGATCTCGATCCGGACTTCGCCGAAAAATTCCTCGCCTTCATCGTGACGGAAGTGATCCGCCATCACGAGCAACTGCAGGGCAAGGGCTGAGCCCGACCTGCAGATCCAAGATCAAGAATTACGAACACACCAACCAAACGACCAAACGAAAGAAGAGAGTTACACTATGTCCCTGAAAATCCGTCTTGCTCGCGGCGGCTCCAAGCACCGCCCGTACTACAACGTCGTCGTCGCCGACTCGCGCTTTGCCCGTGACGGCCGCTTCATCGAGAAGCTCGGCGCGTACAACCCGCTGCTCGGCAAGGATGACGAGAAGCGTTTCTCGGTGAACCTCGAGAAAGCCGCTGAGTGGCTGAAAAAAGGCGCGACGCCGACGGATCGCGTTGCCCGTTACCTGGCCAAGGCCGGCCTCGTGAAGTGGGAAAACTCGAACAACCCGAAACGTGGCGAGCCGGGCGAGAAAGCCAAAGAGCGCGTGAAAGAGCGTGAAGAGCGCGAAGAAGCCCGCAAGGCCGCCGCTGAAGAAGCCAAGAACGCCCCGGCTGAAGAAGCCGTCGCCGAGTAGTCGGTGGTGGGCGTCA